>PLFY01000101.1:0-47611 GCA_003138365.1 Acidobacteriaceae bacterium | reverse complement strand
ACGCAGACCGTCACCGGCACTGTCAATGCTCTGGGCGGCGATGGGGCGACTGCCACAGTCTCAGTGAGTGGCGGGACAACGGGCGCACCGGTGCTCGGTGCGGGAGGCGATGGATACGGCGCCGGTTCGACTCTCGATTATTACCTCATCAACAGCGGCGGGAGCACCTGCAACAACATCGGCGGATATGGAGGCTCGAACTACGCCGGCAACGGAACGGCCACAGCCAATTCCAGCGGAAGCATTGCGAGCATCGCCGTGACCCACAATGCGACGGGTTGCGGCAGCACACCGCCTATCGTGGTGTTCGGAGACTTTCCGTGCCAGCAAAGCGGCGGAACCTACGTCAGCCCGATTTGGGGTCAGTGCAGCAACATGACGCCGACTGTCCCACCCGCGCTGCCGGTCAACGTCCTGACCGCCTCCGGGGTGAACCTGGGAGGTCCGAACGGGGCAAGCCTCGGCGGTGTGACGCTCAACAATGAATGGGATACCTGGGCCATCGACAACAACGAGCCAATCTTGATCGCGGGAAACTTTGAGAACAATGACATTGGCAACCTGAATTTCAACAACTGTTTCATGGGCATCTTCGGTGAAAACAATGTCAACTACTCCAGCATCCACGACATAAACTCGAACTGCGGCTTCAGTATGTACACGGCGGCGACGGACGTGGGGGCGCAGTTCAACAACATATCCATGAACGGCACAGTGCCATGGATCAACGGCGGAAACTGGAATCACCGCTTTGATTTTCTTGCGGGCAATGGCGGGTTTTTCGATGCGGAGAGCGTGAGCAACATTCTTAGCCGCGTTCAAGCCTACGGCGGACCGGGGTCTCTCTCGCAGAGATTCGATGACTGGTTTAACAACAACTTCTGGCACTGCGAATACTCGGCCTTGAGCCCCGATTTCGAGAACGGTACACCAGGATCGGGCTACGGACAGCTACCGGCCTGCCCGATTACAACGAATCAGCGGCAGACCGGGCATATGTTTACTGACGGTCGCCAGGCCAACGGGATGCCTTATCACGGCGTCAGTTCTATTGGGATGGGAATCTACGCGCGTGACAATCGCTCAACCGGCACAGCCATATTCAACGGCCTGGACCTGAAAGGTGGTTCGCGCTACGTCTTTGTTGGCAGCATGGGCCGCTTGCAAGCGACTAACTTTGGAAACGAGATAACCAATCCCATACTCGGCGCCAGCGACCCGTACCGTTCGGCAACGACGATGGAAGCGCCTATCTTGATTGACGGTGTAACTGGACCGCCGACCATGACGAGCTTCAGCTTCTGCGGATCGGGATGTGCAAGCAACACGCAGCAAGGGCTCTGGTCGCTCAACGCAACGGTCGGTGGCCCGGCTGGAACTCCAATCCAGGGAAGCGCGAAGTGGTACAACGTCAGTGCCTTGGGTGTGAACACCAACATTCCGTCAGAAAACTACAACTTCTCAGTCAATGAGTATTTTCCTCATGGCACGACAATTGGCTCATCCAACGGAATCACGGGCATGAGCATTTATAAAGCCTACTACGGGAACGCAGAGCATATCGCCGGAGCCATCCAGGGCGAGTACAACGGGATGGCCTTCCTCGCCCCGGATCTTGTGACGCACTACTTCGACATCACAAATAGCGGGGCTACGGCGAGCGTGCCGTTCTCCGCGCCGAGCATCACGGATTCCGGCCTGACGCCCGGCACGGCGCCGATCTGCGCCAATGGAACGGCAGGCGCGTTTACAAATGTGGGCTGCTCAGGGGGCAGCGGCTCCGGCGGCGGTGGAACCGTATCGTCCTTTGCGGCGCCCTCGGGAAGCTGGCCCGCGTGGCTTGTGCCAACGGTTACGAATGCGAGCAGCACGCCTTCGCTGGCGGTTGCGGCTTCATCCACCGGCACGGGCAATGTGGTGCTGGCGAACGGGCCGACGTTCACGGGCAATACAACGACGTTTGCGAACGGCGCAGGGGCCGAGCAGGACGTGGTGATCCAGCCAGGGACGGGCGCGGACCAGGTGGGCGCGTTCGGGTTCAACAACTACTCCGGGACCTCGGAGTGGAAGTTGAGGAAGGATGCGAGCAATTCCCTTCGCCTGACGGATGGGTTGAACTCGCTGGACCGGGAGATCTTCTATCAAAACGGCCAGACGCTGATCAACGCCGGAGCGGGGGCGAATGCGGTGTTGATCAATGGTTCGACCGGCAGCGGCACGGGGGGATTGCTGGTGGAGAGCGGCGGGTCAAGCCCGGCCGCGGTGCTGACAGTGACGTCGAGCGGCAATTCAACAGCGACGGGGTTTGTGGCGGGCAAGTTCATGATGGGCTCGGGGACCATGGGCCTGGGAGCAGGCGCGGCGGCGGGGACGGGTCCGGCGATTGCGTGCGCGAGCAGCCACATATGCGACGGGGTCAGCGGGACGGTGACGCTGACCACGGGAACGAGCACGACGACGGGTACCTTGGCAACGCTGAGCTTTCCCAATACGCACAGCAACTCGGCTAACTGTGTCGTCACGCCGACGCTCAGCGGGGCGGGCCTTGTGGCCACGATCAGCTGGAGTGAAAGTACGACGGCGCTAACGCTGACGGCCAATGCGGCGTTGACGGCGAGCACGGCGTATCAGATCCGGTACTGGTGCGGCGGGAACTAGGGGATCTATGGCAGGGACAGAGGAAAAGCGCACGGACGAGGCGCGGGAGTGGGAGTTGCGCCTGGAGAGGCTGGACAGGAACGAACTGGAAGGGTTCGGGAGGATCCTGGATCAACGGCCGGCCCGATTGCGGGGGCGTACGGTGGGGATGGCTCTGGCGGAACGGCTGTTGGTGGTGAGGAGGCGCGATGGGAAGCCGGGCCTGCTGAGGGCGAATGCGACGCAGCGGGCATTTGAGCGCAGGCGCGGCGAAAGGAACATTGTGCTGAAAGCCAGGCAGATGGGGCTGACCACGTGGGCGGCGGCGCGGTTCTTTATGAAAACGATCACCCAGCCGGGCACCCTCACCCTGCAGGTCGCGCATACGCAGGAGGCTGCGGAGGAGATCTTCCGGATCGTCCACCGGTTTGTTGACTGGCTGCCGGAGCAACTGCGAGAGGGTCCGCTCGTGACCTCGCGGGCCAATGTGCGGCAGGTCGTGTTTCCTGAGATGGACGCGCAGTACAGAGTGGTATCGGCGGCAGACCGGAACGCGGGCCGAGGATTGACGGTGCAGAATCTGCACTGCTCGGAGGTGGCGCGCTGGCCGGGCGACCCGGCGGAGACCCTTGCCGGGCTGCGGGCGTCGATGGCGCCGGGAGCAGAGCTGATTCTGGAGTCGACGCCGGACGGGGTGGGGGGGTGCTTCCACGAGGAATGGCGGAAGGCCGGCGAGACGGGGATGGTGCGGCACTTCTTTCCCTGGTGGATGGAGCGGCGATACAGGACCGCGGCGGTTGACGCAGCTACCCTGAGCGAAGAAGAGCGCGATCTTAGAGCGCGGGAGCGCCTTGACCTCGAACAGATTGGCTATCGGCGCAAGATTCGAGCGGACTTTCGCGGGCTGGCGCGGCAGGAGTATGCCGAAGACGAAGAAAGCTGCTTTCTGGCGAGTGGGGATTCGGTGTTTGAGCTGGCGGCGATCGAGGAGCGGCTGGCGGAGATGGTTCCGGCGCTGGAGCAGCGGCGGAATGGGGAGCTGGAGGTGTGGCTGCCGCCGCTGAAGGGCAAGGAGTACCTGGTGGCGGTGGACCCGGCCGGTGGCGGCAGCGAGGGAGACTACTCGGCGGCGCAGGTGCTGGAGTTGGAGACGGGCTTGCAGTGCGCGGAGTTTGCCGGGCATGTGGGGGGGCTGGAGCTGGCGCGGCTGGTGACGGAGTTGGCGGCGGAGTACAACCAGGCGTGGCTGGTGGTGGANNTACCGGCAAGGGGGACAGCCGGGATGGTTGACCACTTCTTTGAGCCGGCCGGCGGTGCTGGGGCAGTTGGGTGCGGGCCTTGTGGAGGGGCCGGAGCGGTTCCAGAGCCGGCGGCTGCTGGGCGAGTGCAGGAGTTTTGTACGGATGGCGAACGGCAGCACGGGGGCGCGGGCCGGGACGCATGACGACCGGGTGATGGCCATGGCGATCGGGCTGGGGGCGCGCAGGGAACTGCTGGGAAGAGGCGGTTGCTAGCTGCTGCGGTGGACAGTGGACAGTGGTCAGTGGACAGTGGTCAGTGGTCAGTACGGGAACAGCGTGTTCGGTTCCATGCAGCGAGTTAGCAAGTGAGCTGGCGGCGGCGGACGCAGTTCTATCCCTTCGCGGGTCGGCGACGCCGGTGGGGGGACTGACCACTGTCCACTGATCCCTGACCACTGTACTCCGCTTTTGCAGATAATTAAGGGCAAAGCGCTTAGAATTCGATCAGAGTCAGGAAATGGCGGGGATAGGGGCTTGGCGGTTCTGGCGGTGCAGCAGATCCGGCGGATGCGGGGCGGTGCGCAGGGCCAGTTGATGCTGGGCGCGGACGGGCACGTGTACGTGGTGAAGTTCCAGAACAACCCGCAGCATACGAGGGTGCTGGCGAATGAGTATCTGGCCTCGCGGCTGGCGGCGGCGGTTGGGCTGGCGGCGCCGGAGGCGGAGTTGATTGAGGTCTCAAGCTGGCTGGTGGAGAACACGCCGGAACTGGAGATCGACCTGGGGCGAACGCGGGTGCGATGCCAGGCGGGCTTGCAGTTCGGATCGCGGTTTGTGGGCGGCCTGATGCCGGGCCAGGTGGTGGACTACCTGCCGGAGGAACAACTGGCCGAGGTGAGGAATGTGGGCGAGTTTGCCGGCATCCTGGCGCTGGACAAGTGGACCGGGAATGCCAACGGCCGCCAGGCGGTGTTCACGCGCAAGCAGCGGGAGCGGCGGTACCGGGCGGTGTTCATCGACTACGGATATTGCTTTCACGCCGGGGAATGGAAGTTTGAGGATGTTCCGCTGCGCGGGGTCTACTACCGCAACGACGTGTACCGGGAGATTACCGGGTGGGAGTCGTTTGAGCCGTGGCTGACACGGTTGGAGACCCTGGCGGCAGAGACGGTGTGGGCGGCGGCGAGCGAGATACCTCCTGAGTGGTACGGCGGCGACCTGAGCGAAATGGAACGGCTGGTGGAGAAGCTGCTGGCGCGGCGGAGCCTGATTCGGGAGCTGATCGAAGGATTTGGGAGGTCGGATCGGAAGCCGTTTCCGAAATGGGGCGGCATGGGGAAAAGTGGAGAACAAGGTTGGAAGGGGACGCGGTGGGGGACTAGCATGGCGGAGAGAGTGATGTAGGGCATGAGTAGCGGTAGCCAGCGGCGGGCATGCGAGTTTCATCTGCTCCGGTATGTGCCGGATGCGGTGCGGAACGAGTATGTGCATATCGGGGTGATCCTGCGCGAGCAGGGCAGCCAGGAGGCGGCGGAGGTGAAGTTTACCCGCGACTGGCGCCGTGTGCGCTGCCTCGATCCGGATGCCGACACCGCGTTGCTGGAGGGGATGGAAAGCGAGCTGCGGCGGCGCTTCCAGGCCCAGCCGGACGGGAACCTGATGCGGCTGCTCAATGAATCGCTCTCGTTGAGCGTGCAGATGACGGAGTCCAAGGCCTACCTGGCGGAGAGCCTTCCGGCCGGGATGGATGAGCTGATGAAGATGTATGTGGACCCCCCCCCCCGTGAGCACATGCCGCGGCTGAGCGGGCGTGCGGCGATTCAGGCCAGGATGCGGGCGGAGTTCGAACGGGCCGGGGTTTGGGAGCTTTTGAGAAAAAGGATCGCGGCTTCAGAGTACACGCGCCCCGGCGACCCGCTGCGGATTGACGTGGGGTACCGGCCGAATGGGATGAACCACCCCGCGGACAAAGACCCGTCCGTGGGGACCCCGGCGATTCGCATGTTTCATGCGGTGAGCCTGGAACCGGGCGTGGAGATGGCCAAGGTGCTGGCATTTTCGGCGGCGGGATTGCGGGCCGGCGTGGAACGGGTGGAGAAGGCGCAACTTGAGTTGACTGCCGTGATTGAGCCGGCGGCCCGTCTGGGAGCGACCGGTGAGGAGCCGGAGAGGCTGGAGATGTATCGCTTTGGCGTGGAGACGATGGAAGAAAACCAGATCCGGGTGCTGACGACATCGGACCTGGTCCGGGTGGCGGAGACGGCGCGGCGGGAGCTGCACGTGTAGGGATCAGAGATCAGGGTTCAGGGATCAGAAAAGCAGGTTGATGTGCACAGGGAAACTGACCCCTGATCGCTGATCCCTGACAACTGAATTACGAGGCATGGCCCTTTCCGGGGCTGTGCCTTTTTGTTTTTGGAGTGGCGGGAGAAAGAAGGTGCGCGTGAGGGTAGGCGAACAGTTGCGGGAGATCTGGCGGCAGGCAACCGGGGGCAGCCGAAGAGTGGACCTGGCGGCCGTTGCGGAGGCGGAGCGCAGGACATTGGCGTTGCCGTCCATTTTGAGTCCGGTGCAATTTCCAGGACGGCTGCTGCCCAAGCCGACGCCGGTGAATTTGCGCCGGTTCGCCGAAACCCCGGTTGTCCGCCGGGCGATCAACGTCATCAAGGACCGGATTGCGGCCATGGACTGGCAGGTGCGGGTGCGGCGCGGATTTCGCCAGCAGGATCTCGCGTTCACGGAGAGAAAGCTCCGGGCGTTGCGCCTGATGCTTGAAGAGCCGAACGCGGTGGACAGCTTTCGAACCCTGATCGAACAGGTCATCGAAGATGCGTTGACAGGCGGATACGGGGCCATCGAGATGGAGCCGACCGGAGACCCCGATCGTCCGGCGATGATGTGGGCGGTCGACGGAGCCTCGATTCGAATCAACGCGCGCTGGGACGGTGAGCCGGAGACGCCGCGGTATGCACAGGCGCTGCCGGGGCAACTGGAGTCGGCCGCGGTGGATCTGCGCGACGACCAGTTGATGTATATCCGGATGAACCCGCGCAGCTTTACGCCGTTTGGGCTGGGCCCCCTCGAGGTGGCCTTTGAGACGGTGAACCAGTTTCTGAGCGCGCACCGGTACGCCGGCAAGTTGGCGGCGAACTCTGTGGCTCAGTATGCGTTGTGGCTGAACGAGGCCACGCCGGCGCAGCACGACCGCCTGATCCGCTGGTGGCAGGATGAGATCGAAGGGACGGGGCGGGTGCCGCTGATCTCGACCGAGCAGAAGCCGGAGGTGTTGCGGTTTGCCCAGGGGACGGATGCGGACATGCGGCTGGCCTGGCAGGAGTTTCTCATCCGGATGGTCGCCAATGCTTTTGGCCTGCCGCCGCTGATGTTGGGCCTTGAGTCGGATGTCAACCAGTCCACCGCCGCGGAGATGACCGATGAGGCGTTTCGCGGGGCGATCTCGCCGTTGGCGATGCTGCTGGCCGGGCATCTGACCAGGGACCTCTTCGGCAAGTGTGTGGGCTGGCGGGAGTTCGAGTTTGTCTTCAACGACCTGAACGCGCGGGACGAGGAGACGGAACTGGCGGTGCAGGTGCAATTGCTGCAGGCCGGTGTGTTGACCGTAAACGAGGTGCGGGCGATGCGGGGGCTGGGACCATTGGAGCAAGATGGGACGGCGCAACTCGCGGGCGAGGCGGCAATTACAAGGGACTAGGGACTGGGGACTGGGGACTGGGGACTAGTCCCTGCTTCCTGGTCCCTCGTGGAGCGGAGAGCGCATGCGATTGGAAGCGATGGCGGTAAAGTTCCCCCACGTGGACGGGCACCCCAACCGGGTGGCGTTCGAGGGGGTATTGACGATGGTGAATGCAGCCAGCGACAAGGCGCCGGCGGGGGCGCGCGGGCACCGGGTGATGTTGACGCGGGAGGCGGCGGAGAAGGCGCTGCCTTCTTTGCTGGGGATGGCGGTGGACTATCGGCCGGGATGGGACGGACACGATGCACGGCGCAAGATTGGGCTGCTGACCGAGGCGGATCTGATCGGACAGCGCCTCATGGTGCGCGGGTATCTGTACGCCCGCGATTTTCCCGAGGTGGCGGCGGCCATTGAGGCGCAGTTGCCCGAGGCGATGGGGATGAGTTACGAACTGGCCGATGCGCGGGTTGAGGATATGCGGGCCGAGGTGTGGAAGCTGACCCGCGTGACCTTTACCGGAGCGGCGATTCTGTTGCGGGAGAAGGCGGCATACCGGGCCACAAGCTTCCGCATGGCGAGTTAGTGCGTCGCGGCGGACAAGTCAGAAGGTCAGCGAGTTAGCAAGTTAGCAGAAAGGCCCCGCCTCGGCGGAGCCTTTCTTGTTGGCGAGTGAGTGCGTCGCGATCTCTGACCCCTGTCAACTGACAACTGAAACCTGAGGAAAGGAAGGTCATGGAAAAGGAAGAGAAAGACATTGCGCAGCGGCTGGAGGCCGCAACGACCCTGCTGGAGAGAACGTTGAACTGGCTGGAGGAGCGGCAGGGCTCGTTGACGGGCGAGGTGGAAAGAATCACGGCAACGGTGGAGCAGGGCCGGCGGGAAGCGGAGCTGGCGGAGAAGCTGGCAGCGGTGGAACGGGAGTTGGCCGAGGTGAAGGCCGCGGCTGCCCCCACGGGTTTGAATCCGCTGCGCAGGACGATGCCCGCGGCTACCTCGGAGATGCTGGCCAAGCACGGAATCAGCGACGGTCCGGTAGATGTGCGAACCCTGGATGCGGCCCTGGCGGGATTGAGCCTGGAGCAGCGCATCGCGGTCAAGAGCCAACTGCTGCGGGCAGGCTCGATCGCATAACAAGCAGTCCAAGAGTTTCTGACAGCAGCCTGAAAGCTGGCGGGAGCGCAGCGTGATCCCTGATCTCTGACACCTGATCTCCGATCCCTGATTAACCAACGACTGGCCCCATGGAGGGGGCGGAAAGAGCCTATGAACGCAACCTTTGCAGACATTCACGCGGCAGCGGATTTTATCGGGCCGGGCGCTATCGAAGTTCCGCTGTATCAGACCGAGATCTTCGATATATGCCGGCGTTCGAGCCCCTTTGGGCAGCGCATCAAGCAGGTTCCGGCGACGGGTCATCCGTCGCGGTTCTTTGAGGAGACGGCCATTCCGAATCCGGGATCGGCCGGCTTTGTGAATCCGCGCAGCATTGTGGCTCCTGTCGTGAGCCCCACGCGCGTGGAACGAAGCGTGCCCTTGAAGGCGATCGTTTCGCAGATCAACTACAACCTGTTCGACATCGAGTTGGGCGACCAGCAAAAGCAGTTCGCGTATCTTCAGGCCAAAGACCTGGTGGATACGGTGAGCGGCGTGATGGTCACGCACGATGTGGCTCTGTGGAACGGCAACGACACCAGCCTGAGCACGCCAACGACCACGCAATACATGGGCATAACCGCGCAGATTGTGGCCGGCGGTAACACGGTCTCGATCGGCACGACCGCTTCGATTGTGGATGGGTTGAAGTCGGCAGTGGCGCAGATGGTGGCCAACAACGGCTTCTATGTGCGGCCCACGGCGATCTACGCCAACCCGGTGCTGCTCGACCTGATCGACCGGGAGATGAAGACCGAGTACAACGTGGTGTTGAACACCGACCAGATCACGGGCGGGTTCAGAGTGAAGATGCTGTCGACGCAGGCTGGCGACCTTCCCTTGATTCCCGACTGGAGCCTGAGTTATACGGGCACTCCGGGATCGGGTTCGGCGGTGTTGCCGGCCTACATCGTGACCGAGGATCTGATCGAATACCACTGGCTCGGCGATCCAACCCCGCGCATCTTCCAGCTTGGACTGCCGAACTCGCTGACCTATCAATACGTCGCGGTCAAGTTCGGCGCCCCGGTGGTGAAGGGCGCTAACTACGCGCACTACCAGGTACTGGTTGACCGCTAAGCGAAAGCAGGAAGCAGGGAGCGGAGAACAACATGCAGAATCCTGATTGGTTCTGTTCTTGTTTTCTATTCCCTGTTCCCTATTCCCTATTCCCTACTCCCTGTTTACTGAAAGGAAAAGGTATGGCATATTTGCAGCCAGCGGATTACCCAAACTATGGATTGCCGGCTGGAACGACGGCGGACTGGATCACTGCCGCCACGGCCTTGATCAACAGCTATTGCAGGCGGCCGGACCTGAACGTGATCCAGTACACGGAGCGGCTGCGGCTGACTAGCGGGTCGCAGTCAGTGCGGCTGAGTTATCTGCCGCTGGCGCCCCTGGGCACGGCTACGACACCGGTTGTGGGTATTCAGGGCCGGTACGCAAAGCCGCGGCGCGGCGAGATTCCAAACGAGCCCATGTTTGAGATCGCGTGTGCGTTTTCACTTCCCGGCCAGTGGGCGGCGATCGATGTAAACTCTGTTGACTTCGACCCCAACACAGGGGAGCTGACGCTGCCGTGGAATGTGCTGGGGCTGCCTTACAACGAAGTTGCGGTCACTTATACGGCAGGCCTGGCAACCATTGGCGACGACGTGAAGACTTCATGCGCCCAGATTGTGCGGAACGCCCAGTCGACGCCGGCGCTAAATGCCAGCAAGACCAAGATCGACACGATGCAAATGCAGTATTTCTCGAGTTCGCTGGTGGATGAGACGGTGCAGGCATGGCTCCGTCCNNTTGCGAACAGGCTGGGGTGAGCGATGAGCGATACGGCGCCGCGCAACCCAATGGGAGCGCCGCAGATGTTGGCCGATGCCCTGCTGCGTACCGTGGCAGGAACCTCGGCTCTTCTGCGAGTGACGGGTCCGACTACGGACACCAACATGTCCGAGTTAGGACTGGTGGCAACAACCTTCGCCGATGTAGTGGTAAGCCCGGTGGTGATGCGCAAGCTGCGGCCAACGTGGCAGGAAGGCGGAGAGTCGAAATGGGAGCTTCTGGTATCGGCTACGGGAGTGCAGCAGCAAGTTAGTGCTCTCGACCTGGCGTCGGCCCAATCGCTCTTCGCCATGACCTTGGCAGTTACAGTGGCGGGGCAGGATTATCTGATCGAGTCGATCGCTTCAAACGAAGCGTTCGGCCAGGTATATCTCTACCGGTTGCTGTTGCGCGAGGCGCGGCAGCAGGCGGTGTAACCAGTTATCAGTTATCAGAGATCAGAGATCGGGGAGCATGGCTTGCCGATCCTCTAACCCCACTAACCCAAGGAGTTTTACTCCATGCAGAATGCGAAAGACTCGTTTTATATGGCGCTGCGGACGCGGCTGACCACGATCAATCCGGAGCGGACATTCTTGCTGCGTGGGGCGGTGCGGCCGGGGATTCTGGTGGAGGAGGCGGAAGCGCCCTTCAGCCAGCCTCCCAACGACGTGTTCATCCTGCGCTGGCTAGCCTTGGGCGTGGATACGGATCTTGGGTCCACGATGGCCGCCGAGGAGTGCGAGATCGCGTATCAGACCTGCGGGACGCAAAGCTTTGGCGGCCTGGATCGCGGCCGGTCATTAAGCGAGATGGATGAGGAACTGATAGCAATGCTCCAACCTTTCTACACGCCCAAGCTCAATTACACGGCAACGCCGCCGGCGGCGATGCTGACGCAGGTGTTCTGGGACGAGCCGGGCTTTGGGCCGGCCGTGGTCCAGCGGGACCGGTTGAGCCGGTCGGCCAAGGTGATGGTTTACAGCTATCAGGAGCAGGGGGAGTAAATGGCGGCAAATTGGTTTTCGGCTCCCGCGCCGGTGGCAAGGCGGGTTCGAGGGTACTTTGCTCCGGTCAATCGGACGACGCAAACACCGGTGCTTTTCGATCCGGCGGAACAAGGCGGGTTCAGTCTGGATGCTCCACCATCTCCGTGGATCGGCCTTGCTTGGATCCAGGAGTTTACGCGTAGAACTGGAAGCAAGACATCGCCTGTATTGACGGGCATTCCGGCTGCGACATTGGAGCAGGTACGCGAGACGCTCGAGGCGCAAGTAAGCTTGCAATTCCTGAGCTGGACAAAGCTGACCATGGCGTTGGCCACAGGCTCGCAGCACATGAACCTGCTTGCTCCGGCGAGTGGGGCTGCGCTAGCCGCGGATGGTTCGCAGGCGGCCCCGGCGGTAACTCCGCAAAGCGGGAGCACAGCTAGTTTTGTGGCGCTGGCGGCAACCGATGCGGCAAACTTCGCGCCCGGTTCAATCATCGCATTGGATGTGGACTACACCGGGCAAACGGGCTTTGTGGGCGCGCCGGTTGCGGGTGCGTATGTGCGGCAGGCGCTTACCGATGTGGACTATATTCGCCGAGTTACCTTCAACGTTGGGTTGGTCTCCCAGGTAAGTCCGACTGGACTTACACTCGCCGAACCATTGCCGGGCGGCGCTCCGGCTACCAACGCAAAGCTGCAAGCGGTAACTGGATTTGTCGACCGCGAAGGCGGAAGCTTCTATCAGGAGTGGTCGGCGTTGTTTGTGATGCAGGGAAGCCAAGGGGAGAGAATCTTCTTCCACTATCCAAGGTTGCAAAGCATGGCCGGAGCGGAAGAAGCGGTCGTCCCACTAAGCGGAAAGAGTCAGGGCGGCCAGGCGCGGATGCTGCTCAAAGGGCGGTTTCTGGCGCTCCCGGTTACCGATCCATTGGATGGGGAACACGTGCTGTGTTATCGAAGCTTCCTGCCCGCCGCAAAGGCACTGGTGTAATTGAGACAGCCAGTCCGCAAGTGAGCGAGTCAGCAAGTTCGCAGGGCCACAACCAATAAGTCAGAGAGTTACGATGAAGATTGCTATTGAAGGGCAAGACTACACGGCCGCGCTCGATGCGGCACGGCCGCTCACGATTGAGCGCAAACTGAATGAGCCCTCCATCTGCCAGCTATGTCTGAGCCTGCCGGCCAACGGCAACCTGACGAAGCCCACTCGCAATCAGTCGCTGGCGGTGACGGGCGACGATGGCACAGTGTACTTTACGGGTTACATCGCGGTAACTCCACTGCCGGAGTTTGCGGGGCTGGCAATCGAGGGCCCACGCTACCGGATTGCAATCCAGGCCTTGAGCGACGAGCTGTTGCTTGACCAGTTGATGATGCCGCCCAGCACGGGCGCCACGGGCGAAAGTGCCGGGCCGCTCATCGCCGCTCTGGTAACCCGTACCGGATCGACTGCGCTCTCGACTCTCGGGCTTTCCTTGAGTGTGCCAGTGAGCAACTTTGTTCCAGACCCTGGCGCGCCGTGGAGCAAGAGTGCCGGACAAGTGGCAAATCAGGCACGGGCGACATATCGCGCGGTCAATGGGGCGCTGACGCTCACATCCGTGCCGGGCGCGGTGCATTCGCTCAACGAGACCGACGGCAGCCTTAACCTGGCCAACCTTGCTTTCACCGCAAGCGTCAAGCGCGCATTGGCAAACGATGTGACGGTTTGCGGCGAGCATGAGCCGGTTGCGTATGTAACTGAGTACTTTCTGGGCGACGGAGTTACAACGCAGTTCTATCTCGCCGCGGGACCCTTCTTCATGGCTGCATCCAAGTCCGCAATCATCAGCGAACTCTTCAACGAGAGTGCAATCGACGAGCGGGTGTGGGGCAATCCGGGCGGGTACGGGTATCTTTCGCTGGGCGCGGGCGGATTGGTCATGAGCGGGGGCAATGGAATCGACGGGGAGACGCTGCTGACCTGGCTCGATCCGGTGGAGATGGGCGGAACGCTGTTACTGGAGGCAGTGGGCGTTAGCCTTTCACCCGGCAGCGCCGGGATTCTAGCCGGCTTCTTTGTCGGCGACGAGACACAGGCCGCATGCACGGTAGGCTTTCAAGCGACCGCGCAGCCGGGTACCGGGGCAGTTACATTGCAGCCAATCGTCCAGGGAGCACCCGCGGGGACGGCTTATGCGGTAAATCCAGCCAACCAATACACGCTTCGGGCGAGGGTGCATTGCGCCGAGAACGAGCGGGAACTGGCTTTGTACCGTTCCTTTGGAGATAGCGGGGCAATTACTCTGGGCGGACAGACGAACCTAAGTCCTGCAAAGGTTCAACTGGAGATTCAGGAGTTTGTGAATGGGGTGGGCGGGATGCCGGTTACACTCTATGACGGCGGAGTCGCCAGTCTCTTCCCGGCGTGCTTCGTGGTGGCGGCCAGCAGCATCAACTTGATTGGAACCATGCGGGCGATCAACCTTACCAACCTGGGATCGGGTTGGGTGGTAAGCACTCCTGCGGCCGGAGGGCCGTATACGCGGCGGCTTGGCACGGTGGCCGAGGCGGCAGAGTGCCACCTGGAACGCACCGGCAAGGTTGTGTTCTATGCCGGGTATGCGCCAGTGGCGGGCGAGCAGATCGCGGTGAATTACCGCACCGTGGGCAGAGCGGTGGGACGGGCTGTGAACACCGCCAGCCAACAGGCGTTGGCGGCGGCCGGAACGCCCGCAGTGGCCACGTGGATCGGTTCGGTGACCAACCCTCCGGCGCGCAGTTCTGCAGATTGCCTGAATGCGGCACTGGCCATGGAACAAGCGGCGGCCGGCGTGAGCGCGCTGTGGAGCGGCACTTACAGCGGGAACAAGGCAAGTTTCGCCGCCGATGTTTGGCCGGGCGACGCGCTGCTCTTGAATGCGCCTTCGACCAGCCTGAACGCGGAGGTGGTGGTGCGAACCGTGAAGGTGAGTTATCGGGCAAGTTATCCCGATCTGGTGGAGTATGCCATCGCGTTTGCCAACGACTGGGCCGACGATCTGGCCATCAAGACCAGCACGGCGGTGCCCGCGGACGCATGGTTGCCGGCGGCGATCGCTCCCACAATGTTAGCCAATCTGACCAGCCTTGCAGTGACAACGCTGAATGGAAGCACGGTGGGGATAAGTGCCGGCGTGACTCCGCCCACGGGCGGCGGGTTTGAGATACGGCGACGGGACTTCGCCTTCATGCCGGGAGAAGACCCAGGGCTGGTGGTGAGGGCAACCTTGCCTAACATGACTTTCTCGCGGGAGACCGCCAACGACCGGTTCTACATCCGGATGTATGACGGCTCGACGCCGCCGAACTACTCGGCGTTCTCAACGGCATTGTTCATCAACCTGCCGCTGGGATCGTGAGCGCTGATTCTTTGTAGCGATGGACAGATGGAGATCCGCTCTGATGCGAATGATGAATGAATTCGAAGCGCAGGTGCTGAGCGACCTGAGCGTGCTCAAGACGCAGATGACCGGGCTGATGGGCGACGGCAACGGCGGGCGCATCGCCGATCTGGAACGGCGCATGGAACGGCATGAGCAGAACTGGCAGCGGGCCAAGGGCTTTCTGGCGGCTGTCAGCGTGCTGTTCGCGGTAATCGAGGTGGCCGTGGAGGCGTGGCACCGGCATTGAGCATCGAGGCCGATCGCTTTCATCCGGAAGCTTACGCTTTCCTTCTCGGCTTGCTTTCTGGACCCTCGTATAATCAGCCGTATGAGCGAACATCCCCTGGTTGGAATAGTGATGGGCAGCAAGAGCGATTACGAGGTGCTCTCGGCTGCGGTTGAGATTCTGCGCGTGCTTGAAATTCCCCATGAGGCGCGGGTATTGAGCGCGCATCGCACCCCCGATCAGCTTATCGAATACGTTGAGACGGCGCGGGCGCGGGGGCTGCGGGTGATGATCGCAGGCGCCGGCGGCGCGGCTCACCTGGCCGGTGTAATCGCAGCCAAGACGCTGCTTCCCGTGCTGGGTGTGCCGATTGCGGCCACGCCGCTCAACGGCCTGGACTCGCTGCTTTCGATTGTGCAGATGCCGCGTGGCGTTCCCGTCGGCACGTTGGCCATCGGCAAGCCCGGAGCGGCCAATGCCGCGCTGCTGGCGGCCGAGATTCTTGCCCTGACCGATGCGGCGCTCTACGAACGGCTCGCCCGCTGGCGAGCGGCGCGCGCCCAGGAAGTGCTGGAGCAGAAACTGCCTGATTGAGCACCGTCCCCGACCCTTTGCTACAGAAGAGGCGTTGCAGCGACTGCTTGAGGCGAAGCGGCGGCTCGAGCATATTCGCCAAGGAACACAGGTCCGATATCAACTGGGTTGCTGGCCCTTCTCCCACCGCTTGGGCCGACGATTCTGCTGCAAAATCTTCTTGCGCAGGCGCAATGATTTCGGCGTGACCTCGACCATCTCGTCTTCGGCGATGAATTCGATGGCCTGCTCCAGGTTGAGTGCTCTCACAGGCACCAGGCGGATGGCCTCGTCCGCGCTTGAGGCGCGCATGTTGGTCATCTTCTTTTCGCGGACCACGTTCACGTCGAGGTCGTTATCGCGGGAGTGCTCGCCGACGATCATGCCTTCATAAACTTCAACGCCCGCGCCCACAAACAGACTGCCGCGCTCTTGCAGGCCGTTCAGCGAATAAGTGGTGGTCAATCCCAGGCGGTCGGCAATCAAGGCGCCAGTGGGCCGCTGCGGAATCTCGCCCTGATAGGGCATGTAGCCGTCAAACAGCGCATTCATCACGATGGTGCCGCGCGTCTCGGTGAGCATCTCGCTGCGCAGGCCGATCAGCCCTCGGCTGGGCACGCGAAACTCCATCCTCACGCGACCTGAACCGTGATTGTGCATTTTATTCATTTCGCCCTTGCGCGGCCCCAGCTTTTCAATCACCACGCCGGTGAACGCCTCGGGAACGTCGATGGTCAGGTGCTCCACAGGCTCCATGCGTACGCCGTCCACCATTTTGGTGACGATCTCCGGGCGGCCGGCCATCAGCTCGAAGCTCTCGCGGCGCATCATCTCGATGAGAATCGCCAGTTGCAATTCGCCGCGGCCCAGCACTTTGAAGCTGTCCGGCGAGCCGGTATCTTCCACGCGAATGCTGACGTTGGTCAGCAGTTCTTTTTCCAGGCGCTCGCGCAGGTTGCGGCTGGTGACGTATTGGCCCTCGCGTCCCGCAAACGGGGAGTTGTTGACGCTGAACTGGATGGCGATAGTCGGCTCGTCGATGATGATGAGCGGCAGCGGGGATGGGTTCTCGACGCTGGTGATGGTTTCGCCAATGGTGATGCCCTCGACGCCGGCCACGGCCACAATGTCGCCCATGGTGGTCTCGGTGGTCTCGATGCGCTTGAGGCCGCTGAAGGTGAAGAGCTTGGTGATGCGTGTCTTCTGCAACGTGCCGTCGCGCTTGGAGATGGTTACATCGTCGCCGGCGTGCAGGGTGCCCTGGAAGACGCGGCAGATGGCGATGCGGCCAAAGTAATCTGAGTAATCGAGATTCGTCACCAGGATCTGCAGCGTACCCTCGGCGTCGCCGGTGGCAGGGGGAATGGTGGAGACGATGGTCTCAAACAACGGCTGCAGGTCTACGCCGGGAATGGCCGGATCGAGAGTCGCTGTACCTGCCTTGGCCACCGCGTAGAGCACCGGAAAATCCAACTGCGATTCGTCCGCATCGAGATCGATGAACAGGTCGTAGATTTCGTTCAACACTTCCTGCGGGCGTGCGTCGGGGCGATCGACTTTGTTGATCACCACGATGGGCAGCAGCTTGGCCTCGAGCGCCTTGGCCAGCACGTAGCGGGTTTGCGGCAGCGGGCCTTCGGCCGCGTCAACCAGCAGCATCACGCCGTCCACCATCTTGAGCGCGCGTTCCACTTCGCCGCCAAAATCGGCGTGGCCGGGCGTATCCACAATGTTGATCTTGCCGCCTTCGAAAACGATGGCCGTGTTTTTGGCCAGGATGGTGATGCCGCGCTCCCGCTCCAGTTCATTCGAGTCCATCACCCGGTCGGCCACCTGCTCATTGGCGCGGAACGTTCCCGACTGACGCAACATGGCGTCTACCAGCGTTGTCTTTCCGTGGTCAACATGGGCAATGATGGCGATATTGCGTATCGTCTGGGTCACAGGGAGGTTTTGTCCTTCTTTTGTTTGGCCAAAGCGGCCGGGGGGTTGGGGGCGCCAGGAGGGCGAAGTGCCACGCATTGCGGCAACTTCCATTCTACCAGCACGGCAAGGAACACGACCGCCGTTTGACCCGTGGTAAGAATTGACTCGCTCGCTTCGGGTGTCGAGTGAGGTTCATCGGTGGATTTCGCGAGAGTCGGCGCAAGCTCAGAAACTAGAATAGGCGACGATAGCGCCCGATCCAGATCTCGTCAATTCGCTGAACTCCGCTGCTGCGGCTCTTACGCCGTCCCAGATCGATTGGGTCTCAGCGGTGATTAGGCAGTTTCGGCTTCCCTACGAGTTTCATCGCAGTGAAGAATCGGACTTTATTACACCGGGAGTTCTGGATATGCTTGGGGATGCTCTTCGCATCCATCACGCGTTCAGCCACCAGGCTCTAAGCAAGGATCGTTTCGAGTTAGCACTTGAAAGATCGTTGAACAGGGCCGGGGTCCAGGCGGAGCTAGTACAGAACAGGACGAATCGCGGTCACGACATAATAATTGAAGGGGTTCCCGTAAGCCTCAAAACCCAAGCAGATGCAAGCATCCGAATCGATTACCTGCATATCAGCAAGTTCATGGAGCTTGGGAGGGGCGCTTGGGAGCTGTCGCTTCTCCGGGACATGTTTCTGGAGCATATGAAGAGCTACCAACGAATCTTTCAGTTTCGTTGCCTCTCGCCAGGTCCGAAGTCGTACCTCTACGAACTTGTGGAGATTCCGAAAGCATTGTTGGCGGAGGCCATTGGTGCACAATTGGTAATCCAAACGCGAAGTAGGCAAACGCCGAAGCCCGGTTACGGCTATGTCTTCGACGCAGAAGGCAAATTGAAGTTTGCACTCTACTTCGACGGCGGCACCGAGCGAAAATTGCAAATCAAGAAAATCAACAAAGAGCTATGCAGGGTCCACGCAACTTGGCGGTTTGATTCAACGCCTCTTGAGCAGTCTATTCCTCGCTAAGTCTGCGTATTCATTGCTAATTTCAATGCCTGTACATTGACGTCTGAGCTCGTTGCAAACGACACCCGTGGTGCCCGAGCCAAAAAAGGGGTCCAATACGCGGTCTCCCTCCTTCGACCCAGCCGCCACGCATAGCCGTGCCAAGGATCGAGGATAAACCGCGAAATGAGCGCCCGCGTAAGGTTCCGTGTTGATGTTCCAAACGCTACGTCTATTCTTGCGTCCTTGCCTCTTGTCTTGAGTCGGTTCCTTGATTGCCTCAGGGTCATAAAAGTACCTCTCCGATTTTGAGAAGAGGAAAATGTATTCGTGCGAACGAGTTGGACGATCTTTCACAGACTCGGGCTGGCAGTTGGGTTTATTCCAGATCATATCGGATCGTAAGTACCAGCCGTCAGATTGCAACGCGAATGCGACACGCCAAGGAATGCCTATCAGATCCTTAGGTTTGAGACCGGTTGGCGTAGGCGCACGATACGACATGCCGCGGCCTTTGTTCTTTGCATCGTCATCTCGCCATGTCCGTCCGCCGCTTGTATAACTATCTCCGAGGTTCAGCCAGAGCGTTCCGTCAGACGCAAGGGTGCGCCGTGCTTCTCTAAAGAGCACGACGAGATTTGAGATGTACGCATTGACGTCCATCTCGGCGCCAATTTGTCCCTCGATTCCGTAGTCGCGTAGGCCCCAATAGGGGGGGGAAGTAACTATGGTTTGGAAGAGTCCCTCAGGGAAACCAAGTAATACACGGTTTGCATCTCCGACCACGATCTCACAGAGATTGCGCTCGGTCTCCGAAAGATTGGACTGGAGGTCCTCTTCGAATTCAGGGAACAGTTGTAGAACTTTACCCATGACTTCATTCTACTTTGATCGTCAATCGGCGCAGGATCTCGTTTTACTTTTCGCGCACGAAAAATCCCGACGCGGGAACTCTCTCCCATCTCCTTTGGATTTGGAACATCCACTAGCTCAACGAGCCGCCTTCAGAGATTCAGGACCCGCCCCAATTTGAACAGCGCCGGGATGGACAGCAGCCCCACGGCGGATACGCCAATCGAATATGCAACGGCTTTCGAGCCGGAGACGTACCCTTCTTTCAATGCCAACACGACAAGCAGGGATAATACCGGAAGGTTCAGCGCCACAGCCGTTGCAACGCCCGGCATGTATCTCCGCATCGCAATCGTTAAAGCAATGTGGGGAATCAGGGCATTGGCCAGCACGCCGACCATATATCCAAAAGCCAGGTAGGTCCAGGCAGTCTGTTTGCCCGAACGGGCACTTAACCAAGTCACGGCGAAGGCCAGGATTGTGAAAACCGTTACGGCAAAACGGAAGACACCCGGTGCGACGGGGGCAGGCCACCAACGGACACGCTGAGTCCATTCTGGAAACCAAATGGCCTCTTCCGCATTGTGCAGAGTAACCACAATCGGAAAAAACCACAGCAGACTCTGGAAACTCATCGCCGCCTCCCTGCTTGTGAACTGACCCACCACGAGAATCCGGCAACAGGTTGTATTACACCGGTCCAACTCATTTGAAGCGAGCGACGCACGCCCGTGTGGCTAGTGCGACGGCGGAACGAATTCCGATGGTAGACCGGAGCCTGTGCCGAAAAAGAACTCCTCCATCTGCTCGACGAGGAATGTCTGCGCCGAGGGGGTCCAGGGCTGGAGCCGGTATTCGTTGAGGAGCATCTTTTGCCGCTCCACCCACTCGCCCCAGGCCGCCTTTGAGACATTCTTATAGATCTTCTGGCCGAACTCCGAGTCGAAAGGCGGCTCGTCCAGGCCCTCCATCTCCTTCTTGTTGCGCGTGCAAAATACCATATGTGCCATTCTTCATGCTCCCAAGCACTATTGTATTGGATGAAGTTTGGAGCACACGCAAATTGGCAATCCGCCTGCAGAGAATCCCATTCTGGCCGCAAGAAAGAGCAAAACGCAGGTTCTCTTCGATTGCACTCAGGGCGGGCTTTCGGCTTCGCTCAGAATGACGGCAGCGGTGGTGCGCCCAGCGAATTATTCTAGGGGAGTATGTGCGGACGATTTGCCCGTCGATCTACGCAGCAGGTTCTCGCCGACTGGTTTGGCGTGGAGCTGGAGGACATGCCGTGGTTTGCGCCCAGCTACAACGTGGCGCCCCAAAGCGTGCAACCCGTGGTTCGTTTAAGCCGCGACTCCGGCAACCGGGAGTTCGCCCTGATGCGCTGGGGGCTGGTGCCTTTCTGGGCCAAGGACGCCAAGTTCGGCTACAGCACCATCAACGCCCGCGCGGAAGAGGCAGCAGCAAAGCCCGCCTACCGGGAGGCTCTGAAGAAGCGCCGCTGCCTGGCGCCTGCGGATGCATTCTACGAGTGGCAACGCGGCGACAACGATAAGAAAGGCAAGAAGACAAAGCGCCCCTTCGCCATTGCCCTCAAAAGCGGCGAACCCTACGCCCTGGCCGGCCTGTGGGAGCACTGGCAACCAAAGGAAGGCGCGGCGCTTGAGACCTTTACCATTCTCACCACGGATCCGAACGCGCTCATGGAGCCCATCCACAACCGGATGCCGGTGATTCTGGAGCCGCGCGATTACTCCCGCTGGCTCGATCCCGGCGACCCGGCAAGGCCGCCCGTGGATTTGCTCCGCCCCTTTCCCGCAGAGAAGATGGTCGCATGGCCGGTGAGCGATCGCGTAGGAAACGTGCGCAACAACGATCCCCAATTGCTTGAGCAATTCTGACCGGTTTGATTCTCTTGACCTGGCTCACAATCTCCAAGGGCGCGGATTGCGCGTGCAACGCCCCATGCCGAGAGTCTCGGCTCAACGCCCAAGGAGCTAACATGTCCGATTCGAATCCGTCTGGCCTCTCTGACAACGCCGCCGCCGGCATTGCCTATATCACGATCATTCCGGCCGTTGTTTTTCTCATCATTGAACCCTTCAAGAGAAGCCCCTTTGTCCGCTTCCACGCCTGGCAGTCGATCTTCTTTTTCGTTGCCTGGGCGGTGGTCGACATTCTCGTCGGGGCGGTTCAACATCTCGTTCCGTCCGCGGTCTTTTTAACCTTCACGGTCTTGCAGTTGGTGGGTCTCGCCATCTTTGTCGTCTGGCTCATCGTATTTATCAGCGCATTTGGCGGCAAGCGCATCAAGCTGCCTGTCATTGGCGACCTGGCCGAGAAGCAGGCCAACCGGTAACTGGGCTTTCAGCCGGGGCAAAAGCTATCCAGCGGCGTCCCTTCCGGTACGCTCTGAAACCGTCGCCGCCGAGTCGTCTTCGCTTCAAATCTTGCCTCGCTGCAATAGGTCATTGTCGCTCGTGGGCAAGAGAATGACGCGTTTCCCCGTGGGGTCAAAGCAAGAGCATTGGGGAACTGCGCAAGGACGGCCTCCTCGTGGAGGCCGTCCTTGCATCGTGCCGCTTGCCCTTTTTCCAGTGCCTTTTCTTAGCTATAGCCTATAATTCGCGCCATTGATAGAAATCTCTCTTGACATTCTTGCGTATCCGGGTTTTCCTTATCTCGTTCCAACTTCACGCCCACTGTGCGCATCCGCGGCCGGGGTCTTTCCCTTTCTGTTCACCTTGGCAGGAGCGTGGAGCACACGATTTCGCACCCAGTCTCGACCACGAAAGGAACCACCATGTCTGACACCCCGCAGTCTGGCCTCACTGACAATGCCGCCGGCGCAATCTCCTACATTACGTTTATACCGGCGATCATATTCCTGGTTCTCCCACCCTACAGCACGAGTCCCTTTGTGCGCTTCCACGCCTGGCAGTCCATCTTCCTCAACGTTGCGGCGTTCGTTGTTGGCATTGCATTCGCTATTTTCATAGCGATTTCAGTGACATTCTTGCCTTATGGCCTTTACGGACTCGTGCACCTGATCTCGCTGCTGATCGACCTTCTATGGTTCATCCTCTGGCTTGTGTGCGTGATGAAAGCTATCAATGGCGGCAAGTTCGTGATCCCGGTTATCGGCAACCTCGCCGAGCAGATGGCCAACAAGTAGGCGGCCTTTAAACCCAAAGAGCGGCCTCTGTGTAGAGGCCGTTCACATCTAGCGCCGCTTGGCCTTTCTGCCGAACCGCTTCTTCCCTTTCGAAGCCGGAGCCGTGGTGTCCTTGCGCTTGCTCTTCTTTGGCTTGGGTGGGGTCTTCGCGGCTTTCCGCCCGGTGAGGGCCAGGCCCTCCTCCACAATCGAGAACTGGAGCCGGCGTTCCTGGGCCAAAATTCGATCAAGGACAACCTGTACGCGATCTCCGGCCCTGAAACGGCGGCCGGTGCGCTCGCCGATGATTTCGTGAGTGTTCTCGCGCCAGGTGTAGCGATCGTCGCGCAGGGAGTCAATGGGCACCAGCCCTTCGACAAACAGGTCGGTCAACTCGACAAAGAGGCCGAATTTGGCGGGGTTCAGCACCAGGGCGGCAAACTCCTCGCCGACCCGGTCCTGCATGAACCGAACCTTCTTCCACTCCATCAGTTCGCGCTCAGCCTCGGCGGCGCGGCGCTCGGTCAGGCTGGTCTCCTCGGCGATCTGCGCTAACTCGGCTTCCGGAATGGGAGGCTCGCCGGGGCTGATCCCACCCACCGCATGCCCTGGGTGACCCACCCTCGCCGCGTCTTTGTTTTTGCGGCTAGGGTGGGATGCCATACTGCCCGGCTGCAGTCCTTCGTTGTGATGCGTCCATGGTGAGTTGTGGCGTCCGTGCGCAATCTCACCTTTGCCGCTCATACCTTCCCTGAGCAGCGTCTTGGCGATGCGATGGACGATCAAATCCGGATAGCGGCGGATGGGCGAGGTGAAGTGTGTATAGCTAGGCGCGGCCAGGGCAAAGTGGCCTTCGTTGATCTCGGAGTAGCGGGCCTGCTTGAGGGAGCGGAGCATCAGGTAGCTTAAGATTCGCTCCTCTGGTTTGCCCTCGATGCGCGCGGCCAGCTTCTGATACATGCGCGGCGTAACCGGAATGTCTTCGGGCACCTCGTGCATCCGGGGGTTGCGGCCGCGGCCGTGGGAATCGCGCCGTTCGCCGCGGGTCTGGATCCGCTTGACGGGCAGAGCGCCGAGGCCCAGCGAGTAGCCGAAGGCGGCGGCCAGTTCCTCAAATTGAACAACGCGGCGCGCCTCGGGCTTCTCATGAATGCGATAGATTGAGGGCACGCCCAGGTCCTCAAGCCAGGTAGCCACGCACTCGTTGGCCGCCAGCATGAACTCCTCGATCAGGCGGTTGGCCCAGGTGCGTTCGGACTTTGTGACGCCGCGCATCTGGCCTTGCTCGTCAAACTCGATCACCGGCTCAGGCAGATCGAAGTCGATCGAGCCCCGCTCTTCACGCCGCTTGTTCATCAGGCGGGCCAGCAGGTGCATCCGGACGAAGTCTGGAACGAGCGCGGCGTGGCGCGCGCGGGCTTCGGCGTCGGGGTCCCCACTGACAGGTCTTCGTCGGTGGGGTGATTCATCGCCTTCGAGAATAGCGTGGACTTCGGTGTAGGTCATCCTCGCGGCGGAGCGAATCACGCCCTCAACGATTTCGTAGCTTTCGATGCGGCCATCGGCATCCAACTGCATCAGGCAACTCAGGACCAGCCGGTCCTCGCCGGGGCGCAAGCTGCAAATGCCGGTCGAAAGCTCCTGCGGCAGCATGGGAATGGCGCGATCGGGGAAGTAGACGCTGGTTCCGCGCAGCCGCGCTTCCAGGTCGAGGTCCGTCCCCGCGCGCACATACTCGGCGACATCGGCAATATGCACCTGCAGCTCGTAGCCGCCGCCCCCGTCGATATTGCCGCGTTCGGTCACCAGAACCGCGTCGTCAAAATCGCGAGCCGTCTCGCCGTCGATGGTGACGATCGGCAGCGAGCGAAAATCGCGCCGGCTGGCGGCTTCGGCCTCATCCAGATGAGCCACACTGCGCGCCTCAGCCAGGACATTCTCCGGAAACACGCGCGGCAACTGGTGTTTGCGGATCATCATCTCCACATCCACGCCAAAGTCGTCCGGATCACCAAGCACTTCAATCACGCGGCCGACCGGGGGCCGGGTGGGCGTGGGCCAACTGGTGATTTCCACATCGACGACCAGGCCTTCCAGCCCCTCCAAATCGTCCAATTTGCCATGCGTTGCGGCAGCCGTCGCCTGCGTTCCCAGCACGCGGTGCGGCGTGGCGGATTTGCCGCCAGCCGGCAACTCCTGCCCGGGGGGAATGAGGATGTGCTGGGTCATGCGCTCGTCAAATGGCACAACAGAATTTCCCGGCGACCTGTCAGAGCGAGCATAGTGGAAGACTCCAACGACGGTCGGGTTGCGCCGCTCGATGACGCGGACAATGCGGCCCTGCCGGCGTCCGTCGGCTTTTGGAGGTTCAACTTCAACCAGCACCTGGTCACCCTGCATGGCGCCGTTGATCTCATTGGGAGGGATAAAAATGTCTTCCTCGGCAAAACTCGATTTGGACGCCTGGCGCGCGTTGGGCCGCACAAAGCCGTAGCCGTCGCGGTGCAGATCGAGCCGCCCGGCAGCCAGGTTTTCCCGCGTGCCTCCAACTCCGGAAACAGCCCGCGGAATGCTCCAGTGCTCGCGGTCCACTAGGATGAGTTCGCCGCGCGCGGTCAGCCGGGCAAGCTGCTCCAGCAGCAGGCGCCGCTCGCGTCCGCCGCCAAGGCTCAACTCGCGGACCAGTTGCTTGTATCCGGCTTTCTGACCGGCAGAGCGGGCGATCCGCGCCACCAGTTCACGATCGGTCATAAAATAAGAGTAGGCTATTGGCAAGCCGGCGTGGAAGCCTGCATGCGGCACCTTGGCCGCCGAACCCGCAAAGAATGAAATGCGGCCTGGTCTGGCGTCAGGCTGCCGGACTGTTGACACAATTGGCTACTGGTTGCCCTTGTTTACCCAGCTCCTCGTTAAACGGCAGTGCTCCGCTTTAAAATAGCGAGAAGGCAACGTTTTGGTGTGCCACGAGGGAATAGCATCGTACTTGTGGCCGCTTATGGGGCCGACGGCAGTCAAATGACCCGGCGGTCCACACATTCGGATTTTTTGGGCCCGCGGCATTGGACCCTGCCTTGGCAACCCCCGTCCCTTCAGGACAGAAAAGGAAATACTTTGAGCGCTATGTGGAAACCAAGCCAGCCCGGAAATACCAACCTCACCCCCACCCCTGAGCCTCCCCGCCCCGCCCCGCCCGCTCCGGCGTTTGAACCCCCCGGCCGCACCCCACCTCCGACCGGCGATCAGGCAACCATCGGCAAGGGCCTGTTCATTAAGGGAGAGATCACCGGCTCAGAGTCGCTGTTTGTCGACGGCAAAGTCGAGGGCAGCATCACGCTTCCCGGCAACCGTGTGACCGTGGGCCGCAACGGCCAGGTCGCGGCCAACATCACCGCTCGCGAGATCGTCGTCCTGGGCAAGGTTCGCGGCAACGTCGCTGCCTCTGACCGCGTGGACATCCGCGCCGAGGGCGCCCTGACCGGCGATGTGGCCGCGGCTCGCATCAGCATCGAGGATGGCGCCTTCTTCAAAGGCGGCATCGACATCCGCAAGCCCGAAGCCAAGCTGGCCGGTTCCGCTGCGGCCCCTGCCGTCCCCGAGGTGCTCAAGCCGCTTCAGCCGTAGCTGAGTTTCAGGCCCCGCTCCAGCCGCAAGAGCCTCCGCATCGGCGGGGGCTTTTGTGTCTTTGGGCAGCCTGAGCGCGGGCGGCCTATCTGAGCGGGAAAGGGCGGGGTTCGGATGGTTCAAGCCGGAAACGACGTGAAAATGGAAATAAAATGAACTAGACATGAAATCTATGTGCAATCCTGTAATTGAAAGAAAACAAATTAGATGATAGATTATGACATGAAAATGAGTTTAAAATGAAGTTGGACATGAATCGGGAAACAAATGATTCGCTATGAGCTTCCAAAGCGCTGGATTCGTTACGATGCAAGCGCCGTTATGGCTGCGCTTGTTGAAGCCAAATCGGCGGTGCAATCTCTGACTGCTCTGCCCTATCAAAAGAGCTGGGTGGAGGCGCTGCAGGAACTGCAATTGAAGCGTGAAGTAGCCGGCACCAGCCGGATTGAGGGCGCGGAGTTTACGGAGCGGGAGCTTGAAGAGGCGGTCCGACCGGACGTTTCGCCGGAGGAACTCAGAACGCGATCGCAGCGGCAGGCGCGCGCGGCCATGCTGGCTTACCGCTGGATTGGAGAACTGACCGCCGACCGGCCGGTTTCCGCCGATCTTGTGCGCGAGATTCATCGTCGTTTGGTGACCGGATGCGATGAGGACCATTGCCCTCCCGGCGTACTTCGCGGGCGCGACTACAACGTGACCTTTGGCATTCCCCCGCACCGGGGCGCGGAGGGAGGACCGCTCTGCGAAGAGGCGTTTGCCGGACTTCTTCAGTCCACCCAGACTGAATTCCACGACCACGATCCGCTGGTGCAGGCAATGGCTTTGCACTATCACCTCGCTGCCATGCACCCCTTTCTCGATGGAAATGGGCGAACGGCGCGCGCCATGGAGGCACTTGTTCTTCGGCGTGCTGGACTGACCGACAGGGCCTTTGTCGCGATGTCGAACTACTACTACGACGAAAAGCCCGCGTACCTGCGCATTCTCAGCGAGGTCAGGCAGGGCGGCCACGATCTGACGCCCTTCCTGATCTTTGCCTTGAAAGGTGTTCGCATCCAGTGCGAACGGCTAACGGCGGAGATTCGCAAGCACATGCAGCGCGCCCTCTTCCGCGACACCATGTACAGCCTCTTCAACCGGCTGGAGACCAAACGCAAGCGAGTGATCGGGGAGCGGCAGATTGAAATTCTGAAGATTCTTCTTGATGAAGAACGCCTGCGGATATTTGACCTTTTTGTGCGCACAAAACCGCTGTACACCTTCATCAAGAATGAGAGTGGGGCACTCGTGCGCGATTTGACGCAATTGGAGAACCTGAAAGCAATTAATCTTCGGTGGAATCCATCGAACCGGGATGAGCAAATCGTCACAATCAACCTGGACTGGCCCCAAGAGATCGACGAAGGAGAATTTCTGCGACGGATGAAGGCAATGCCCCAAGGCAAGACGTTCAAATTCCTGTCCTGAGATCGCTTACCCCATCCCCAGCCGTTTCATCATCACCCTGGGCAACGCGGACCCGGTCTTTTCCAGGACCAATTTTACGATCGCCACCCAAACCAGCGTCCCGGCCACCAGCAGCCCCAAGTCTATCCAGCGGGTTTGCGTAGCCATGTGCGAAGATCCCGGATTGCCCATGAGCCGGCTCAACATTCTGCCCAGCCCCCAGAGCACCACCCAGACTCCGCCGCCACTTGCCACCGAGGCCAGCAGGCAGCGGCCCAACTCGGCATAGTCCAGGCTGGCCAGCGAGACCATGCGCCGCTGGTGCAGCAGCAGGGCGATGGTTACGGTTTGAAGCGCGATTCCAATATCCGAAGCGATGGCCAGCCCCATCGCCCCATGCCAGTGGTAGAGCGCGTAATAGAGGGGCAGCGAAACCAGCGTCACTATCGTTCCCGCCACCATGGGAACAAGCATGTTCCCCGCGGCATAGAAGGCGCGCGCATAGATGGCCTGCGCCGACCACAGAAACAGAGAGATGGAAAAAATGGCAAAATAGGCGGCGCACTCCCGTGCATCGGCTGGAGAAAAGCGTCCGCCGGTAAACACCAGGTCAATCGCCGGCTGGCCCAGCGTCACCATGCCCGAGGCCGCCAGTAATCCCAGCGCAGTCACGCGCGAAACCGAGTCGGCAACGCCCGTAGCGAATTCGTAATAGCGCTGTTTACTCCACATGCTGGCGAAAAACGGCATGGTGGCTGCGCCCGCCGCCTGCGCCAGCATGGCCATGGGCGCGGTGAAAAGCTGTTTGGCATAGCTCATCAGCGACACCGCGCCGCGGGTACCCGAGGCAAAGTGGGCGATGATCCAGCTATCGGCAGTGACCAGAGAAACGCCGATCATGAGGGGAAGCGACAGCCGCACCCATTCGCGAAAACCCTCGTCGCGCCAGTCCAGAATCGGCCGGTAGCGCGTGCCCGCTCGCCGGGCGAACACCCAATTCAAGAGAAACGGCCCTAAGAACGCCCCAGCCACCGTGCCGATGGCGAGCGAAGAAACGCCGATGCGCCGCACCAGCAATACGCCGCCCACGATGGTGCCTAGGCCATAGATCAGCGGCGCCATTGCCTGCACGCTGAACTGCTTGCGCACCAGCAGCACCGCGCCAAAGACTCCCCCGGCAAAGAAGCACAACTGTGCGGGCAGCAAGATCCGCGTCAGGTGGACACACAGCGCGGCCTTTTGCGCATCGAAGCCATCGAACCACCAGTGGATATACCACGGTGCAAACAACTCGGCCAGCACGATGGCGCCGCCCAGCACGAGGCACATCGTGGTCACAATGACTGACAGCGACCGTTGCCCCTCCGCCTCGCGGCCGTTGTCGCGATAGCGCGTGAGAATGGTGACGAACGTGATGGAAGCCGCGCCGCCGACCAGGAAGTACGAAATCATATCCGGCAGCACAAAAGCGCCGTTCAGCGCGTCGGCTTCAACGCCCGCGCCGAAGAGCCAGACGATGTACTTGACCCGCACCAGCCCGATGATCCGGGAAAGAAACGTTGAGGCCATCAGCAGGATGGTTGCCGTGAACGCCGTATGCGCGTGCGATGGGCGCAGCAGGCCCAGGCCGCGTGCCCACCGCGATCGCGCGCGCCCCGATTGCGAGTCCCCCAAATTCGAGTCCAGGCTGGATTGAGTTGGTTCTGTTCCTGCCACTGGACTCGATTCTACCGGGGTTGTGCGCGGACGAAGCACTGCTGCGCGAAGTATCCTGTCCTCAGGAGGCACTGCATGAGGCGGACCTTTGGATTGGGATTGGCAATTTGGTTGGTCCTTGGGGCAGGCGCAGTTGCCCAGACCATTCATGGGCGCGAAGGCATCACGCTGCCGCCCCCGCCCGCCGTTGACGCTATTCCGGTTTCCGACGACTACTTCGGAACCAGGATTCCCGACAGCTACCGTTGGCTTGAAGACGCCCGGAGCCCTGAGACGCGGGCCTTCATCGATGCCCAGAATGCCTATACGGCGCGCTATCTGAAGCAGGCGCGCATACGTTCGCAAGTCGCGGACGATCTGGACGAGTTGGAGAATGTCTCCGAATGGCGTTTTCCCATCGAGCGCGCAGGCAGCTACTTCTTCAGAAAGCGTTTGGCCGGTGAACAGCAGTTCTCGATCTTTGTGCGGCGGGGCTGGACGGGGCCGGGCGGAACAGCCAAGGACGAGCGGCTGATCGATCCCGCCCAAATGGGCCGCGACCCGAACACCTCCGTACGCCTTGAGGATGTTTCCCGGGATGGGACATTGTTGGCCTATGCGGTGCAGCAGGGCGGAGCCGATGAGACCAGCATCCACGTGTTCAATGTGAAGACCGGCAAGACGATGGAAGACGAGCTGCCTACGGCGCGTTATTTTGGCGTTAATTTTGCGCCGGATGGAGCCAGCATTTACTACGCGCGCAATAACAAACAGGGAACACTGCTGTATCGGCATTTGTTGGGTACGCGGAATTCGAAGGACGCGCTGCTGTTTGGGCACGAGTTTCGCGGAGAGGAGCTGGCAGGCGACGATCTTTTTTCGGGTGTCGTCACGGACGATGGGCGCTACCTGGTGGTCACAATCAGGCGCGGGGTGCCGGCCCGGCGCGTGGATATTGTCTATCGCGACCTGACCAAGCCGGGGTCGACTTTTGAAGTGCTGGTTTGGGCAATGGATTCGAGGTTCGATGCGATCTACGCCAAGGGCGCGTGGTATGTGAAGACCGACTACAAAGCGCCCAAGGGGAGGATTCTGAAGGCCGATCCCGGCATCATGCCCGACGTGTGGAAGACGATTGTGCCGGAAGGGCAGGATGTGATCTCCGATTGGTCCATCGTGGGCGGAAAGATCTACGTGAACCGGCTCAAGGACGTGAAGACAGAGACGGCGGTCTACATGCTGGATGGAAGGCCTGCCGGCAAGATCGACTTCGACGGGATTGGATCGTCTTCGGTGGTTTGGGGCCGCACCGAGGATCGCTACGGCTTCGTCAGTTTTCAGTCGTTCATTGTGCCCCCAACCATCTACCGTCTGGATACGTTGACTGGAAAGCGAGATGTCTTTGCCCAGCCGAAGATCCCCTTCGACTCCAGCCAGTATGAGCTGACGCAGGTGTCTTTCAAGTCGAAGGATGGGACGCAGATCCCGATGTTCATTGCCGGCAAGAAGGGGTTGAAGCGCGACGGAACGGAACGGCTGCTGATGACCGGGTACGGCGGATTCAACGTGAGCATGGCGCCGTACTGGAGCCCGGACACGGCGTGGTGGCTGGAACAGGGCGGGTGGTTCGCCTTGCCCAACCTGCGCGGCGGCGGCGAGTATGGCGAGCACTGGCACGAGCAGGGAATGTTCGAGCGGAAACAGAATGTCTTCGACGACTTTTTTGGGGCGGCCAGGTATCTGATTGACAACAAGTACACATCGCCGGCGCATTTCGCCGTCGAGGGCGCGTCGAACGGTGGGCTGTTGATGGGCGCGGCCATCACCCAGCGGCCGGAACTGTTTTCGGCCGTGCTGTGCGAATACCCGTTGCTGGACATGCTGCGCTTCCAGAAGTTTCTGGTGGGCTCGTATTGGACCACGGAGTACGGCTCGGCAAAGAACGAAAAGCAGTTCTTTTATCTGCTCAAGTATTCGCCCTACCACAACGTCAAAAGCGGCACAGCCTATCCGGCCGTGATGTTCTTCACCGGCGACGGCGATACCCGTGTGGACCCGCTTCATGCGCGAAAAATGACTCCCCTTCTACAGTCCGCCTCATCGAGCGGCCGGCCCATCCTGCTCCATTACAGTGTTGCGGGAGGACACAGTGGGGGCATGGGCGTCGACCAGCAAGTCCAGGACGATGCCGACCGCCTGACCTTCCTGTGGACTGAAACGGCACAGCCGGTCCCCGGCAAGTAGCGCAATCGCTCTCGTGGAACAGGTACTTCGGAACACCGCTCTGGCGTAACCTCATGCCGATGGGTTTCCCACCCGATAAGGGAGGAGCGAGACCTGAGCGAAGATGCAACCAGCAGAACTGGACACCGGAAGATGCGATCGTCAACACGAGGATGCACGGCTTGCTGCCCTCGTTTCGACGGGGATTCTCGATACTCCGCCCGAACCCAGTTACGATGCGATTACGCGGCTGGCCGCTGAATACTTCCGGGCCAATTCGGCGAGCATCGGCTTTGCCGACGAGAGCCGCGTCTGGATCAAGTCGCACTGGGGCCCGCACATTCGCGAGGTGCCGCGGAAGAATTCCATCTTCGATTTGGTGCTTGCAAACGATGGTCCGGTGATCGCTTCGGAGTTCTCCGAACTCTCTCTATCCGAAGAAAAACTGCCGATCTTTAGCCTACTCGGCGCGGGCTTCTTCGCCAGTGTTCCGGTGCGCTCGTTCGACGGGAAGATCCTGGGGACGCTGAGCATCTTCGCCCGCGAGGCTCGTCTCGGCTTGGCGCCGGACGAGCTTCACATGCTCGAGAGTCTTGCCAATATGGCCGCCAGCCAGTTGGAACTGCGCAGGCTACGCAAATCTTTAACTGGAAATGGGTCGCCGCGGTTGCACGATGCCGGCGCCTCGGCTATCTGGCCGTCCAGCAACGATTTGCGTCGCGCTCTGGACCAGCACCAGTTTGTGCTCTACTACCAACCCGAGGTCGAGCTCTCCACCCGCAAAATTGTTGGCCTTGAGGCCCTGATCCGCTGGGCTCACCCCGAGCGCGGGCTGGTCCCCCCGCTGGACTTCATTCCGCTGGCCGAGGAGAGCGGGTTGATCCTGCCCATCGGCGACTGGGGGCTTGAAGAGGCCTGCAAGCAGATCCAGAGCTGGTGCCTTGAGGATTCTCGCCACGCCTCTCTGCGGGTCGGCGTCAACCTCTCCGCCCGTCAATTCTCCCGTGAGGGGCTGGCCGATCACGTCCGGGCGTTACTCCTCCAATTCGGCCTTTCCAGCCGTCAACTCGGCCTGGAAATGACCGAGTCCAGCCTGACTCCCAACATTCGCACCGCCATGGAGGTGCTGGGCAGCCTGCGCAGGCTGGGCGTCTCCCTGCTCCTGGACGACTTTGGCACTGGCTATAGCTCGCTCAATCACCTGCACTCTTTTCCGTTTGACGTGCTCAAGATCGACCGTTCCTTCGTGGTCCGCATGACGGAAGGAGACCAACCGCTCCAAATCGTGCGCACCATCATCGAACTGGCCCGCGTGTTGGGGTTGGACGTGGTCGCCGAGGGAATAGAGACCCGCGAACAATACCGCCTGCTGCGGCAATTGGGCTGCCGCTTTGGTCAGGGATATCTCTTTGCCCGCCCCATGAGCGCCGAAGCCGTCACCCAACTGCTGCGACTCCCCGGACGCGTACTTCCCGATCCTGAGGCGTGCGACATCCTGCGCGTCTGACCGCGCCGCACTTTGCGTGGGCGGTTTTGATCGATCGCGTAAGGTCATGGGTGGGACCGCGTGATGCTCGCACATTACGGCGACTTTGAAAATGCCCTGGAAAGCTCAGCCAGCGGTTGCATTTTGGGACTGCGGAATCAAATCTCCTCATACGGAACTCGCATCGCATTCTGGATGGGAATTCCCCAAGACTGCGGACTGCTTCAGAGTATGCTCCAAGCCATGCAACAAACAGCCACACCCGCGCCTGCCTCCCCCAGCTTTGCGGGCTTGCTGGCCGCTCTTGCCACACCCGCGCAGCAGCGCGCACTTGCGTGGAATGACGATGACCTTGCAGACGACGTGGCAACGCTAAGCTACGAGCGCGCTTTGCGCGCCCACGCGCGCTATATTCCGGTCGATCCAGCCGATCTCAGCGATCGTTCGCTCCTGCAGCCTGCCAATCCGGGGCCGCTCCATAGCAACGAAGTGCATCCGCCTGATGCACCACCTTACGCGCCAGGTGTAACACCGCAGACGGCAACCGATCGGAGGTTGCCTCAATCAAGCGCAGACTCTCAAGCGGAGGCCACGCTCGGTCTGCCAACGGCGCTTGAAAGAAATCTGAAGTCCGCCAGCATCACCATCCGGCTGAGCAAGGCGGAAAGCGCACAACTGCGCCGCCGCGCCGCCGAAGCCGGACTCACCGTCTCAGCCTACCTGCGCTCGTGCACATTCGAGGCCGAGTCCCTGCGCGCACTGGTTAAAGACACCCTGGCCCAGTTACGCTCGGCGCCAGTGCAGGACAAACGGGTTCCTGTAGACACAGCCAGGCGCTCATGGTTCCAGTGGTGGGAACAATTCTGGTCGCGGATGCGCGCCAGCCGGCGCATCGTCCAAGCCTGAGCGTGGGCCGGGGCATCAGGTTCCCGTTGCCGAGTCGAGATTGGCGGGGAAACCGCTGCACAAGTCCATATTGTGTCAGGGCACGACCGGGGTACCCAGGGACACCCCTGGGTCGCGTGCCGCAAATGCCGCAAAATCAACGTGGGCTGGTAGGGTTGGGTTTTAACCACCCATTGATCCCCGGAGGGAATGCTTGTCGCCAGGAAGAGCTTGTTCAGAGATTCCCTAGAAATTGTCAGTGCGTTGATTGCCGGTCCCTTTGAGCAGGAGCGCAATCTGCATGGCAATGGGAACCAACATCACAAGGGCAATCTCTTTAACTTCTCGAACGGAGAATGGAGCATTCACATACTCCAATGCTCCGTTTTGTTGGACATTTAGCACATATGGGAATATACAAATGGAAATCGAAAGAAGCCATAGAGGGACCATTGCCCACCAGGGAGGCACGAGAGCGAGCAGAACGCACGGGAAGATAAACAGCGGCTGAGTGTGACGAATGAACATCAGCAAGCTTTGCGCTTCCGGTCTGTAGCCGTATCCATAGGCTATCGAGCCCATAGCGGAGAGCCAAAGGCCGTATAGCCCCACGAAAACGATCATCACCCAGGCTAATTCTCGACGAAGCTGCATGGCACTTTCTTCCTTGGAGTCTGCGTTCTACCTCCCGGACCCTTACTCAACTTCCAGAACAAGGCACTTCAGATACTCGGTCTCCGGCAGGTTCAGCACCACCGGATGGTCGGGAGCTGCGCCGCGGCGTTCCAGCAGGCGCACCCGCCGGTGCGCATCGGCGGCGGCCGAGGCCACGCTGCCCTCGAGCTCTGTCCAACCCACGTGATGAGAGCAGGAACAAGTCACCAGCAGGCCGCCGGGGCGCATCATCCGGAGGGCTCTCAGATTCAGCTCCTTGTAGCCGCGTAACGCTCCCTCGACAGCCCTCTGCGTTTTGGCGAAGGCGGGCGGATCCAGAACGATGGCATCGAACGTTTCGCCGGAGTCCGACCAGTCGCGCAGGATCTGAAAGGCGTCTCCCTCCACCCAATCCACCTGCGCGGTGAGCCGGGCGCGATTGGCCTCAAAATTTCGCTCTGCCACTTCGAGCGAGGCGCGGGACGCGTCAATGCCTGTAACCTGGCGACAGACCTGCGCCAGGTGCAGGGCAAAGCCGCCCTGGTAGCAGCAAACATCGAGCGCCCGGCCGCCCCCTTCCCCTCTCGCTCCGCCGAGCCGCCGCGCCCATTCCTGGGTGGCGGCGTAGTTGGCTCTCTGGTCGAGAAATGCGCCGGTCTTCTGTCCGGAGTTAGCGTCGAATTGGAACACCAGGCCGTTGAGCCGGAATTGCGTGCTGGCAGCCGGAGCAGAGGCGTCTGCAATAAAAAGAGGCTCGGAACTGGGCGCGGCCAACCCTTCCAACTCGCGCATGCGTGGGTCGGGCCTCTCCAGAATCGCAGCCGGCGCTAGCTCTTCGCGCAGCACGCGCACGCAGGTCTCACGCACTGCGGCCGAATCCAGTCCCTTGGTCAAGAGTTGAAGAATGACCAGGTCACCGTATTTGTCTACCACCAGGCCGGGCAACTCGTCGGCCTCGCTGAAGCACAATCGGCAGGCGTCGGTATTGGAGTCCATCAGAAGCTTGCGCCGGCCAATCGCCCGCCGCAGCCGGCTGGCCAGCAATTCCATCCATGTGGCCTCATCGATGGCCTCGCGGGAAACCAGCCGCAGCGCAATCTGCGAGGAGGGGCTGTAAAGCGCCGTGCCCAGCAACATGCCACGGCTGTCGGCAACCGGCAGCAGCGCAGGCGGTTCGCCGGCTTCGGGTAATTCGGTAGATTCAATATCGGAGGCATAGACCCAGAGATAGCCGTTGCGCAGCCGGTCAGCAGCGCGGCGGTTGACCAGGGCGCCACGGCCAAGGCCACGGACTTTCGATCCGGTTTGTTCTGATCCAGTCCGGTCGGCCCCAGTGCCTTTCGCTGCGGGATACACACTTCGTCTGGAGCCGCGGCCTTCCGGGCGCTGGGGCGGGGAAGGGTTCTCGTGATTCCGTTCAGAAGGCGCCGCATTCGGGGAAGCTTTGTGCGCCTTCTGTTTTGTGACAGGCCGGGGCTTGTTCAGTTTGTCCGGCTTCTTTTGGCTGTCCATTTTGCTCCTCTAGGGGTCTTTTGGAGGCCCCTGGCCGGGAGCAATTGGGCCGCCGGCCCCTATTTTGCCTGAATGCTCTCCAGGTAGTGGCTCAAATTGTTGATTCTGAGCAGCCTTTCCTGGGTATTGGTCACGTTCATCTTACCAAGGATGGGTCCCCACACCGGCATCTCGACCGAACCGTGCGCCGGAATCTCCGTGCCATACTCAAGCACGGTGACGATGTGAGTATCCGGAAACTTCCCGTGATTGTTCTTGCTCAGCATCGTCAAGTCGATCGGTGGCGTCTTCAGCGCGGAGGCAGCGGGACCTTGGCCCTTGCCGTCCAAGCCGTGGCATGGCGCGCAATAGTTGACATACATCTGCTTGCCGCTGCTGGGCGTGGTCTTATTGGCAGGAATGCTTACCTTCGTATTCGATTGATCGGCGTAGCCCATACTTACCGCTAGAGCAGCGGTCATAGCTGTAACTAAGAGGCGTTTCAACATAAGTCCCTCGGTTCCGGACCTCTAGTCCGAAGGGGACTCTACTCCTGTTTTGGAGTACTCTGGATGTGACGGCCAGCACACTGCACAGAGCTTGCCGGCGCCGAAGTACCTATAAGAGAAAGGCTAGGATCTGACTGCATAAGCGGCATATCTAAAAACGCTGTAGGCATCTGGATTGACTGGCCTCGCTAAAGTTAGAGTTTCATCGGGATTCGAGCTCGATCGTCTAACCTCTGGATAAGTTCAAAGTAATGCGCTTCACCGTAGGCTCTGTAAGGAATGCAATCTGAGACTCATGGCCCGTGTCTTGGCGGATAAGAGTGGTCGGATTCTGCGATTTGCAGGATCGGCGCAGGCCTCGAAATTCAAGACACTCATCTCTTTCGGCAGTCTCTCCTGGGGCCGTTGCGCCGCTTCGCCTGAGTTGTGCCTTGGCCGCTAACTGGTTCATGCGCGTTCAACCGATGCGGCCTATAATAAAGCATGGCGAGTGCCCGGCGGGCCATACCGGCAGATGTTCACAGCCCCCTCCCGACTCCTTCAGGGGACTTGCAGGCTGCTGCGCTTGAGTTGGAACCGCATCCCCCCCAGCCTTCAATCTCCGATCGCTTTGAAACGCTGCTCCGCCATGTCCAGGCCAACCGTCCCAGTGAAGACGTCTCTCTTATCCGCAAGGCCTGGGAGTTCTGCGTCCGCCATCATGACGGCCAGATGCGGGCCTCCGGCGAACCCTACATCATCCACCCGCTCGAAGTGGCTGAGGTGCTGGCGGAGATGAAGATGGACTCGACGGCCATCGCCGCTGGACTGTTGCACGACTCGGTCGAGGACACGCCCGCCACCAATGAAGAAATTGCGGCCGGCTTTGGCGACCAGGTGGCCCACATTGTCGAGGGCGTCACCAAAATCGACAAAATCCAGTTTGCCAACCGCGAGGACCGCCAGGCAGAAAACGTCCGCAAGATGCTGCTGGCCATGGTGTCCGATGTGCGGGTCGTGCTCATCAAGCTGGCTGACCGCCTGCACAACATGCGCACTCTCGAGCACCTGCAGCCGGACCGCCAGGACGCCATCGCACGCGAGACCCAGGACATCTACGCGCCCCTGGCTCACCGTTTGGGCATGGGCAAGGTGCGCGGCGAACTCGAGGATCTGGCCTTCCGCTACACCGATCCGGTGAGCTATGAGAAGGTGTCGGCGGCCGTTGAGGCCCGGCGCATCGAGGGCGAGCAGTTTCTGCGCGGCGTGGAAGACACGCTGGTGGAGCAGTTGCGCGAAAACAACATCGAGGCCCGCGTCGAGTGGCGCATCAAGCGGCTTTACTCCATCTTCCAGAAGATCGAGCGCTCCAAGGTCTCCTTCGATCAGGTCTACGATCTGCTGGCGATTCGGGTGATTACCCCGGACGTGGCTTCCTGCTATGCCGTTTTTGGGCTCATTCACACCCTTTGGCGGCCGGTGCCGGGGCGCATTAAAGACTTCATCGCCATTCCCCGTGCCAATCGCTACCAGTCGTTGCACACCACGGTGATGGGCGCGAGCGGTCACCAGTTTGAAGTGCAGATCCGAACCGAGGAGATGCACCGCATCGCCGAGGAAGGGATCGCCGCCCACTGGAAGTACAAGGCCGGCGGAGCCACGGTCACGGCGCGCGACGAGGAACGGCTGAACTGGATTCGCCAACTGGTCGAGTGGCAGAAGGAGATGACCGACCCCAACGAGTTCCTCTCCAGCCTGAAGATGGACCTCTATCCCGACGAGGCCTACACCTTCACGCCCAAAGGGAAGGTCGTCGTGGTTCCGGCCGACGCCACGCCCATTGATTTTGCTTACACCATCCACACTGAGGTAGGCCACACCTGCGTGGGCGCCAAGGTGAACGGACGCATGGTGCCCTTGCGCAGCAAGCTGCGCACTGGCGACATCGTCGAGATCGTCACCCAGAAGGATCACAAGCCGAGCCGCGACTGGCTGACTTTTGTCAAGAGCCCCCGTGCCCGAAACAAGATCAAGCACTGGCTCAATGAGGACCAGCGCCGCCGTGCTGTGGATATTGGTCGCAAGCTGCTCGAGCGCGAGGCCAAACGATTCAAAGTCCCTCTAAGCCAGATCACCGACCAGGACCTTGGCCGCATTGCCAACGAGTATGGCGTGGCTACTGCCGCCGACCTGCTGGCCACGCTTGGCCTGGGCAAGCACTCCGCCCACCAGGTGCTCAACAAGCTGGTCCCAGGCTTTGCCAACCCCCCAGGGTCTGCCAATCAAGGAGATGCGGAGCCAGGCGCCGACATCAAGCCGGGCGGCAGCGGTGCGCCGGCCATGTCCGATGCGGTGCGCAAGCTGCACCTCACCGGCTCCGACTCCCTCCAGGTCGAGGGCCAGAACGACCTGCTCGTCTATCGAGCGCGATGTTGCAACCCCATTCGTGGCGAAGAGATCATCGGTTACGTCACCCGCGGCAAGGGCGTGGCCGTACATGCGCGCAGTTGTCCCAATGTGCAGAACCTGCTCTACGAGAGCGACCGCCGCATCGCCGTCGAGTGGTCCCGCGTGGGCGACGATTCCGCGGACAAGCCCCAGCGCTATCCGGTCAAGATCACCGTCTTCTGCGACGACCGCACCGGCATGTTGAAGGAGATGACCGCCGTCATCTCCGACGACAACACCAACATCCGCGGCGTTGAAATCCGCCAGGACGAGAACGGTGAAGCCATCGTCGAGTTTGTGGTCGAAGCCGAAGATGTGCGCCATCTAAACCGGATGGTCCTCGGCCTGCGCCGAGTAGCCGGCGTCCGCGCCGTGCAGCGGACCCAGAAACTGTAAGAAGAAGCACCCGCCAGGCCGGCCAGCCATCTCCCTCAGAAGCTGGCAATGAGTTCAAACCGGTGTGCGGTGGGTTCAACGATGCGCACGCGGCCATGCCCAGGATTAGCCTGATCGTGCGTGCGGAGTACTCCCGCAGCTTCCAGCTTGAGCACATCGCGGCGAACGCTCTTGGGGTCGCGCTTCAACTCAGCAGCCAGGGCCGTGATGGAAAAGGGTTGGCGCCGTGCCGTTTCGCACAGACGGATTCGCTCCGCCGTCAACACCTCAAGCATCTCCAGAGGATTGTCGAAGGTGATGGTGACTTCGGGACGTACCGGCTCACGCCGGGCAAGTTTTGCGGCCCGCGCCAAAGCGCGTTTCTTGTACCCTTCAAAGCCATCCGAACGAACCGTGATTTTCATCGTGTCTCCTTCCGCAAAACCTCGACTTCGGCGAGAAACCGGTCCATCAGTACATCGTACCCAGCGTACTGAAACGGCTCCGCGTGGCCCATGAAGTGCCGGTGGTGATGATCATGCTGGTTGTCATAGCCGAGCACTCGCCCATTGTCCACGGTGCATAGCTGGTGACAGACAAAGGCGAGGTTGTAACGGACCACTTCGCCACTTTCGTTTTGCCAGACCTCTTCCCGAATTAGTCCCCGGCCTTTGGCGCAGCGAACGGCCGTTGTTTCATCCACGACCTTGCGAGGGCGAACGGGTCGTACCATCAATACCGTGAGTGTATATCAGGTAGGGCGCTTGATGCCACTTCTACAAGAGACGTTTTACGGCCTGTTAAGGAAGAGGCGCTGCCCAGGCAGTTAGAAGTCTCGGGAGGCTGAGGCTACCTGCTGCCCAGCACTTGCTTGGCAATCGTCGCCAGTTGCATGTTCGACGTGCCTTCGTAGATCTTGCCCACCTTGGCGTCGCGATAGTACTTTTCCGCCGGGTAATCGCGCACAAACCCGTTGCCGCCGAAGACCTCAACGCACTGGCTGGCCACACGCTCGGCCACCTGCGAAGCGAAGTATTTGGTCATGGCCGCCTCGCGCACATACGGCTTACCCGCGTCCTTCAACCGGGCGGCGTTGTAGACCATCAGCTTGGCCGCCTCTATCTCCGTGGCCATTTCGGCGAGCGTAAACTGCACTGCCTGAAACTCCGCGATGGGCTTGCCGAACTGGCGGCGTTCCTTTGCATACCGGGCCGCATGTCCCCAGGCGCCCTCGGCCAGTCCCAGCATCTGCGCGCCAATGCCGATGCGCCCCTCGTTCAGCGTTTCGATGGCGATCATGTAGCCCTTGCCCGGCTCGCCCAGCAGATTCTCTTCCGCAACTTCGCAGCCATCAAAAACCAATTCACAAGTGCTGCTGGCCCTGATGCCCAGCTTGTCTTCCTTGCGACCCACCGCGAAGCCGTGAGCCCCTTTTTCCACCAGAAAGGCCGTGATGCCGCGATAGCCGGCCGAGGGATCGAGCGTGGCAAAGACGATAAACAGCCCGGCCTCACGGGCGTTCGAGATCCACAGCTTGCGACCGTTCAGGCGAAAGCCGCTGGGCAATTTTTCAGCCCGGGTTTGCAACGCAAACGCATCGGACCCGGAGCCGGCCTCGCTCAGTGCATAGGCGCCCACCGTGCCGGCAGCCAGCTTTGGCAGCCAATGCTGCTGTTGCGCCGGGCTTCCCCAGCGGCGCAGGGCGTTGATCACCAGCGTATTGTGTACGTCCACCAGCACAGCCACAGCCGGATCGACCGTGGAGATGGCCTCGATGGCCAACACCGCGTCAAAGAAGCTGCCGCCCGCCCCGCCCAACTCTTCGGGAATCTCAATGCCCATGAGTCCCAATTCAAAGACCTGCTCAACCAGGCCTTCATCCAGCCGCTGCTCATCGTCCATGGCGCGCACGTGCGGAGCGATGGCCTCCTCGGCAAACTTGCGCACGGTCGAGTAGAAGAGGCTCTCCTCTTCGGAGAGCTGAGTGAGCGGGGCTGGGGTTGCGTGGGCCAACGAGGAATCTCCTCCGGCTTCGGAGCGGATCAAACCAGCTCCAGCGCCGCCATTCCCTTGCGTGGCGGAATGTACTCCGTTGCACGCCAGGCGATGGCGAGTTTTTCGCGGCTGAGGAGTTTGCGAATCTGGCCGCGGGCGTGGTCGGCCCAGGGACCTCGATTGTCCAGTTTGTGATAGCACTGCCAGTGGCGGAGAGCCTGGCGGCCCTGCCCTTTGCGCTCATAGGCCAGGGCCAGGTTGTAGTGAGCGTCGGCGTAGCGAGGCGCCAGCGCAACGGCCTGGCGGTAAGCGGCAATGGACTCATCCGGCCGCTCCAGTTCGTCCAGCACATTGCCCAGGTCGAAGAAAGCCAGCACGTACCCTGGATCGGCAACAGTGGCGCGGCGGTAGAGTTCCTCGGCGCGGCCAAATTGGCGCAGGTGAAAGTGGATGGTTCCCAAATTGATATAGGCCGCCGCGTACTCTGGATCGAGAGCTACAATCGCCTCGTAAAGAGAGATCGCGCGCTGTTTTTCACCAGCCTCCTCGGCCTGTACCGCGGCCAGGAAGCGGTCTTGCACGCCACCCGGGCTGGCTGATCCCGGTGCTCGCAGCGGCGACGGCCCATCCGTTCGGTCAAGCTGGTCAAATCGGGCAAGGCGCTCGAAGTCGAAGAGCAACTGGCGGCGAATGGGGTCCACCATGGCCCCATGGTGGCGGAAAGCAAGGCGCGTCCCGGTACGCACCAGGCTCGCCTCGATCAATGGGTTGGCCATGCCGGCCACGGCCTTCATGGCCATGATCGAGTGCCGGATCGAGGCTGCCGGCACATCTTCCTCGCGCAGGGCCCGCACCGTCCTTAACTGCCCAAGATCCTGGAAGGTGTAGGTCTGCCGCTGCGGAATCAGTTCGGCTCGTTCCCACCCCTGCAACTGGTGGGAACTGATCTGCATGATGCGCAAAACGTCCTGACGGCTATAGCTGGTCACTCTTGAGTGCTCCCACCGGTAGTACTGTACGGCCTCGGGTTTGAACTCATGTTCTGAACTCGGTCCCTGAACGCGAATGCCCGACTCAGGTCGTGGACTTTGCTCTTGGAACAGTTACGGAGAAACCGCTCTTGCTGCGATTATGCCAAGAGTATGCGTGGATATGCAGTCCGGAACTACCGTTGCAACAAAAAAACTGGTGGATAACCGGTGGCTGACTTGATTCGTGGCGAGTCAGGCGCGCGATGCGGCATGTGGAAAACGGAGGAGAAATGCATCAAACACGGCACAAACCGCTCTAACCCGGCACTGTGGGAACGAATCTCAGGGAACGGAGCAGGAGGGAATGGAGCCGAAGATCGGAGTCGAACCGACGACCTGCTGATTACGAATCAGATTATGGATGTTTCGCATAGTGCTGCATTCCGATGCAATCATAGGACTAAGTCATTTATTTACATCAGATAAAAGGCGACCAGGAATTGCAGAGCGTTGCAAGGCTCTGAACGAAAGTATGGGACGAACAGCCATCAAAACAGCCACTAAATCGGCCTGCTGACTTTGCGAGAGAGTCAATCAGATGTTCACCAATGCACGAAGCCCACCCTGACTATTTCGGCGGTAGTTGCTCTGGGGCGGCGCTTCTTCACTTTTTAATCGTCCCGCAATTGCGTGGCAGACTGCGTTTGACGGCTATCGGCTAGCGCGGCGCTTCTTCACGCGTTCAGCAATCATCAGCAAGTATTCAAAACCACAAGTTTGACGGCTATCGCCTAGCGCGGCGCTTCTTCACGGTGTAGGGAACCATGTCCGGCGGGTCCAGCAAACGTTTGACGGCTATCGCCTAGCGCGGCGCTTCTTCACGTTGTGGTGGGCGTCGCAGCGGTCGGAAGCGAGACGTTTGACGGCTATCGCCTAGCGCGGCGCTTCTTCACAGCAGCATCTTCAACCCGCTGATAGCAGGAAGGATAGCACGCGGTTTTGGGAGACGACAAAAAATGAGGGGATCGAGCCGCGGATTTCTCCCCGAAAATCACCCCTAAAGCCCATGGTTTGAGCGCATTGGGAACGATTGCGAAAACGGGCCGCGTGCTGCCTGCAAAGCATTGATACGACAAGAGGTAGCGATTCGCCATTTTTTCTCTCTCCTTCCCTCAAAAGACAAAGGCCGGCTGCTCCGTGCGAGCGCGGGTGACGGCGCCGAGGGCGATGGAGCGGCGCTGGCAGGTTTGGCAGACCTGATAGACGCGGAGGTCGGCTTCGGGGTCATTCTCCAGCTCGGCGGCGCACTCGGCGGTGAGCTGGGCAAGCTGAGCGCGGGAGATGCGGCACTCATAGACCGACTCCTGAACGCGCTCGCCGAAGCGGAGCAAGATATGGCTCATGCGCAGGCGGACCTGGTCGTTGGAGACATCGTAGGCAACGAGATAGAGCATTCAATCCTCCAGAGCAGTGTAGATTGGCGAAGCCCCGGCAAGGAAGGCGCGGATGCGGAGGGCCTGCCTTTCCATTCGGCGGATTGCCGGCATGACGCCCGGCTGGCCCTGGGTGGCGTTGATGTCCTGCCCTTGAAAGACGCTGTCGATGGCGAGGATGAAGACGCGGCGGCCGTCGTCGGAGAGGCGGCAGGCGCCGGCATCGGCTTCAGGGCCGTGGAGGAAGTGCTCGGCGCGGATCTCGCGGCGGTTGATGAGGCGGACGACGAGACGGTCGACCTCATGGCGGAACTCCTCGACGAGGTCGGAGGCCAAGGCGAGGTGGCCGGGCTTGAGGGCGTGGAGCAAGCCGATCTGGGGCAGCAGGCCGGCGGTCCAGAGAGCGGTGGCCGCGTGGATATAGAGCAGGGTATAGCCGAAGGAGAGCAGTGCGTTAACGGGATCGGGAGGGGGGCGGCGCTCGCGGCGGAGGAAAGGCCAGTCGCGGGTGAGGCCGAGGAGCTGGTCCTGGATGCCGTCAAAGAGCGTGCGGCTGGCGGAGCCTTCGAGACCGAGTAGGGCATCGAGGGAGGGGGCTGTGGGGATGGAGAGGGCGAACTGCTGGATTTGGGTGGCGCGGGCGCGGTGCTCGGACGTGGCAAAGCGGGTGAGGGTCTCGGCCTGGCGGGCCAGTTTGGCGGCGGGCGGGCGTTGAGCGCAGGCGCGAATAATCGACGCTCATACCGTTACCGCGACCACCGGATCATTCATTTCCGTCACGCCCGGTGGCAACGGATCCCCGTCCTCCAGCATCGACTCAATCACCATCTGCGCAACTTCACGGATATTTCCCAGCGCCTCTTCCTTCGTCTTACCCCACGTGGCGCCGCCCTTTTCCTCTAGATCGGGAATATAAGCACGCCAAGCCTGTTCGTCCGGTTCAAGAATCACGCGAAAAACATACGATTTCACGCTATCCTCCTCGTGTCGTTGATGGGTAATCATTAGCTTAACCCTAGCGTGTCTGTGGCATTCGTCCAGTCGCTGTACAGTCGCGGCGCGAGGAGGGGTACTGCGAGATTTTCCAGCGATTGTGATTCCGAGACGCTTGTCTCTCCGGCGTGCATCGCGATACGCCGTCGGGACTCATTCCTTAACCCAGTCAACTATTTCTTGCCTCTCTTCTTTGCGGTAGTGCGTTTCTGTCCGAGGATCTTCTTTGATGCCCGCTCAAAATCGCTCTCAAAGCTGCGGTCCTGAACGATATTGAAGGCCTGATACTGCTTCTCTGCCAACTCCTTCGCCACCTCGTGCGAGACCCGGCCCGCATTTGTCAGCACATCGTACTCGTTGAACTTCAGGAATGCATCGAGCTTCTCAACCCAGTCGGCCATGCGCATCGGTATTTGACGCGCTGCCTGATTCTCGGCATAGTCCAGATACATGCTTACGATGCATTCCAGGGCACTGATCTCATTTTCTTCAAGATAATTCTTCGTCACGCCAACGTCCGCTTTTTGGATGCGACCGCGTGGAGCGTTCTTCCACGTTTTGAGTCCCATGTTGGGCCGGCTGGCCTGGGCACGCTCGGCAATCAATTCGGCTGCGGTCTTGCCGGTGATCGCCCAGTGCAATTTGTTCTGCACCGTCTTGAAGAAAGTCTGTGTGATGTTGGCGTTGCCGCTGTAGTCGATGCTGCACTGTTCGTAGATGTCCGTGATCTTGAGATAGAAGCGCCGTTCGCTCGCGCGGATGGAGCGAATCCGCTCCAGCAGTTCATCGAAGTAGTCCTTGCCCAGGCGCTTGCCCTGCTTGAGGCGCTCGTCGTCCACGACGAACCCTTTGATGAGGTACTCGCGCAGAACCTGGGTCGCCCAGATGCGAAACTGCGTCGCCTCCCGGCTGTTGACCCGATAGCCAACAGCGATGATGGCGTCCAGATGATAAAAGTCCAGTTCGCGGCCGACTTCCCGCCCACCTTCGATTTGAACTGTTCGAATTCTTCGAACAGTTGCCATCGCACTCAATTCATGAGACTTATAGATCTCCTTGAGGTGATGACTGATAGTCGGCACGCCAACAGCGAAGAGGTCTGCCATCCTTCGTTGCGTCAGCCAGAAGGTCTCGCCTTCAAACACTACTTCCACGCGGACCGCTCCGTCCGGCGTGAAATAAAGGATAATCTCGTGGTGCGACGGAGCTTGTTCGTTTGCGGCCATTTCGTCACCTCCGCTCCACTGTTCAATCTACAAGAGCCCCGATGTTCCTGCTGCTGACCTGGCACCCAAATACGTCCAAGTTGGAACATGACTTGGACGGACTCAGGGAAGAGTGTAAGTTAAGGGTAGGCGCACCAGCGGGTGACAGTCACGAGAAGCGAATTCTTGACATGTACCCCCCCCCCCTCACGAGCCACCGATCAGCTCCCGTTACCGAAAAGTAACTTCCGAAACTGGGTATCCATTTGGCTCAGGTTCCCCTCAACAGGTTGTGTTTGGGTTATGCCCCCGAACCCTACAGGTTGGGCCTACCTGAGTCAGATGGATACCCAGTACTTCCGAATTGGCGACCAACCGCCCGGAACGCATTTGGCCGCTGTGAGGCGAAGACCTCATAAATGTTCCAGTGCAAGAGCCTCTTGCAAAATTCAGCGAGGCGCGTGATTTATGCGGCGGGGATAGCCAACTTTAGAATAGGGTTACCAAGGCCAACTCCAAAGTGGAAGGCATCCCCGCCCTATGCAGCTTACCGTTTCCGGTCTTCTGATTCAATTCCAGCGAATCATGCAAGGCGTTTTGTTTCCGGCGCTCGAGGAGCAGTTGGGTCCTTTGTCGGACAAGCATCGTCAACTGGCAGCGGTTCTGAGCCTGATTGAGATAGAGTCGCTGGTCGGCGCTTGGTCCAGCGGTGTAGGTCGTCCTGCCAAGTACCGGCGTGCTATTGCGCGGTCCTTCGTGGCCAAAGCGGTATTCAACCTGAACACCACGCGCCAGTTGCTGGATCGTCTGTCGGTCGATGCATCCTTGCGGCGGCTCTGGGGTTGGGAGAGTCGGCAGGAGATCCTTCATGAGTCGCAGTTCTCGCGCGCATTTGCTGAGTTCGCCGCGTCCGAACTGCCCCAACGTCTGCACCAAGCGCTCATCCAGGCGACGCAACAAGAGCGGCTGATCGGCCACATCTCGCGGGATTCAACCCAGATCGAAGGCCGCGAAAAGCCTGTGCGCACGCCGGTCGCCTCGGCTCCCGTGAAGCCTAAGCGCAAGCGGGGTCGGCCGAAGAAGGGCGAACAACCGCCTCCGCCAGAACCGACGCGACTCGAGCGCCAGGCCGCAATGACGCTGCAGCAGATGCTCGACGATCTGCCGCGAGCCTGCAACGTGGGCAGCAAGAGCAACAGCAAGGGCTATCAGGAAACCTGGGTGGGTTACAAACTGCATTTGGATGTTGCCGACGGGCAGATACCGATCAGTTGCGTCCTGACCTCGGCATCCCTGCATGACAGTCAGGCGGCAATTCCCCTGGCGCGGCTGACCGCTCAGCGTGTCACCCATCTCTACGACTTGATGGACTCGGCCTACGATGCGCAGTCGATCCACGAGCACAGCCGCGGTCTGGGGCATATACCGATCATCGATTGCCATCCGCGCCGCGATCAGGCCCAGAAGGCGGAGTTACAAGCGGAAGCGCAACGGCAAAAGCTGTTGAACTTCAACTACGCCGAGGACG
>PLFY01000131.1 GCA_003138365.1 Acidobacteriaceae bacterium | reverse complement strand
CGATCCCCGATGGCCCGACCGGGACCGTTTTGTTTTGTCGGCCGGACATGGGTGTGCGCTGTTGTATGCCCTGCTCCATGTCACGGGTTTCGACTTGCCACTGGCGGAACTCAAACGGTTTCGCCAGTGGGGCAGTCGCACGCCGGGTCATCCGGAGTATGGCAAGACTCCGGGCGTCGAGGCTACCACGGGTCCCTTGGGCCAGGGCCTTGGGAACGGCGTAGGCATGGCCATTGCCGAGGTGGCGCTCGGGGCGCGCTTCAATCGGCCGGGCCACCGAGTTGTGGACCACTACACTTACGTACTTGCCAGCGATGGCGATCTTGAGGAAGGAATCTCCTCGGAGGCTGGATCGATCGCGGGTCACGAGCATCTTGGAAAACTCATTGTTCTTTACGCAGACAACCATATTACGATCGAGGGGAGCACTGAGCTGACATTCACCGAGGACCGCATGGCTCGGTTCGCTGCCTTCGGCTGGCACGTGCAGAGAGTGGAACGGAGCAACGACGTCGAAGCTGTGGCCCTTGCGCTACAGAATGCCCGCGAGGAAAAGGACCGCCCATCGTTGATTGCGGTGCGTACCCACATTGGCTTCGGCAGCCCGCACAAGCAGGACACCGCCGCGGCCCACGGAGAACCGCTTGGCGTAGAAGAGGTCCGTCTGACCAAAGAGGGGATGGGCTGGCCGGTTGAACCTGCCTTCCATATCCCCGAGGAGGCCCTGGAACATTTTCGGAGAGCGGTTGCGCGCGGAAATTCTGCGCAGACAGAATGGGAGTCGCGCTTCAAAGCTTTTACACAAGAATTCCCCGACTTGGGTGCGGAGTTTAGCCGTGTGATCGCTAGGCAGCTTCCGATGAATTGGGACGACAACTTGCCGACATTTACCGCGGCGGATGGCCCGATGGCAACTCGCATTGCATCGGGAAAAACAATTGCTGTACTAGGCGCTCGTCTGCCGGAGATGATGGGAGGCTCGGCAGATCTTGGTCCCAGCACCCACACGAACATTGATGGAGCCGGAAACTTCGAGCCGGAGAACTGGGCGGGACGCAACATGCACTTCGGCATTCGAGAGAATGCCATGGGCGCCATCCTGAATGGAATGGCGTTGCACTGCGGCCTCATCCCTTATGGGGGAACGTTCTTTGTCTTCACCGACTATATGCGTCCACCGATGCGCCTGGCGGCTATGAATGCCTTGCCAGTGATCTATGTCTTCACCCATGACAGCATTGGCATGGGCGAGGACGGCCCGACGCATCAGCCTGTCGAACAATTGTTGGGATTGCGATCGATTCCCGGCATGGTTGTTCTTCGGCCGGCGGATGCGAATGAGACAGTGGCCGCGTGGCGAGTTGCGATCGGCAGAAAGCAAGGGCCTGTTGCATTGGTGCTCACACGACAGGGTCTTCCAGTGCTTGACCTGAATTCCTATCCAGCCATTCCCGCTGGAGTTCCGTTGGGCGGCTATATCCTCGCGGATTCCCCGGCGGGTGATCGACCTGAAATCATCCTCATCGCCACCGGCTCCGAAGTTCATCTGGCGTTGGAAGGTCGCGACCGGCTCGCGACGGAAGGTGTCCAGGCAAGAGTTGTAAGCATGCCGAGCACAAACATCTTCGCGTCGCAGCCGGATGATTATCAACAGAAGGTTCTGCCCACAGGTTTGCCGCTTTTAGTCATCGAGGCTGGCTCCTCCCTCGGCTGGAGATCCTACGTCGGTCCCCAAAACGCGGTGATTGGCATCGATACTTTCGGTGCATCGGCTCCCGGATCAGCCGTGATGCAGCACTACGGTTTCACGGTGGAGAATGTCTGCAAACAAGCTCACACTGTGCTCGACCGGCTTAAGGAGAAAGCATCATGCGCGTAGGAATTGCGTCGGACCACGGCGGGTTCGCCTTAAAGGAACAGATCGCGGAGTTGCTCCGAGGCGCGGGCCACGAGGTCGTGGACTTCGGCGCTCATCAACTGAGCCCCGGAGACGATTACCCGGATTACGTTATCCCACTGGCCAGGGCCGTAGCCGCCGGCACGGTTGATCGTGGAGTAGCGCTCTGCGGCAGTGGCGTGGGAGCCTCCATCTGCGCCAACAAGGTTGCCGGTGTGCGCGCGGGTCTCATCCATGACGTGTTCTCCGCTCACCAGGGCGTTGAGGACGACGACATGAATGTCTTTTCGCTCGGCGGGCAGGTAATCGGGCCGGCACTGGCCTGGGAATTGATTGAGACGTTTCTGAAGGCTCGCTTCAGCGGCGCAGTTCGCCACCAACGTCGAGTGGATAAGGTTCGAGCGCTAGAGGAAAAGAACTAGGAGGCATACATCTCACGGAGACGAGCGTCATCGGCCTGAAGCGGATGGAAGCCAAGATGATCAGTCGTCCTCTGCCCGCTGATCGCCAGTGCGTCCTATAACGGTGAGTTTCACGCGCCGCCGCGCGGCTATGTGGTCTACGCGCCGGCATAGCTTGGTAAGTGCCGTATATTCACGAACCGCAGTTTCAATCGTTTCAGCGTCTTTCAAAGAGAGGAAAAACACATGGAATTGGGCATGATCGGATTAGGTAGGATGGGATCCAACATGGTGCAGCGCCTTCTGCGGGCCGGTCACCAGTGCGTTGCTTACGACGTCCATCCGGAGGCCGCGCAAGCGCTCGTCAAAGACGGCGCAGTCAGCGCAGCGTCGATTGAAAACTTCGCCAAGAAGCTGAAAGCGCCTCGCGCTATCTGGATGATGGTGCCGGCCGCCGTGGTCGATGAGACGCTGAAGACACTTATCCCGTTCCTCGAAAAGGATGATGTGGTTATCGATGGCGGTAACTCCTACTATCACGATGACATCCGCCGCGCTGCCGAGCTGAAGCCGAAGGGCATTCATTATGTAGACGCCGGAACCAGTGGCGGCGTCTGGGGATCGGAGCGGGGCTACTGCCTCATGATCGGCGGCGATGATGCCGTCGTCGAACGTATCAACCCTATCTTTTCCGCCCTGGCTCCAAGCATCGATTCGGCGCCACGCACGCCCGGTCGTGAGAAGGTAGGTGGTACAGCTGAGCACGGCTATCTTCATTGCGGTCCGAGCGGCGCAGGCCACTTTGTCAAGATGGTGCACAACGGCATCGAGTATGGGATGATGGCCTCTTATGCGGAAGGGTTGAACATCCTGCGCCATGCCAACGCGGGCAAGCAGAAGCAGACCGTGGATGCAGAGACCACGCCGCTGCGTCACCCCGAGTACTACCCATATGACCTGAACATTGCCGACATCGCCGAGGTCTGGCGCCGCGGCAGCGTGATTGCCTCGTGGCTGTTGGACCTGGCTGCCATCTCTCTGCTCGATAGCCCGGACCTGGCAAAGTTTGCCGGCCGCGTGTCGGACTCGGGGGAGGGACGCTGGACAATCAAGGCAGCCATCGACGAGTCGGTTCCGGCCCCCGTCCTCAGTGCCGCGCTTTACGAACGCTTCAGCTCCCGCGGCGAAGACGACTTTGCTGAAAAGGTGCTGTCGGCTCTGCGTTTTCAGTTCGGCGGCCATGAGGAGAAGTCCGCTCTCTCCTAACTCTGCTAGTGCTCTCGCTGCCCGCGTAAAGCTCGCGGGCGAAGATTTCGTCGGAGAGCAGCAAGAGCTCTACGTGTCGGAAGAGCGGTCGGGCGACGAAACGCCCTACGAGAGGCTTCTTGGCGACGCCATGGCCGGCGACGGCGCGCTCTTCACGCGTGAAGATGCGGTTGAGGCAGCGTGGGCGGTTGTCGATCCGGTCCTCAAGACCCATCACCGCGTGCGCCTTTACAAACGCCGCAGTTGGGGGCCGAAGGAGGCTGACACGATCATCGCTCAAGACGGCGGTTGGCATAACCCCGGCAGCGCAGACTCATCGGGGTAAACAACCGTACGCAGCCGCGTCTTGTCCGGCACGATCAAAACCGGACACACCAACGCAACACCGTTCTATCCAGGAGAAATGGAATGAAAACGACCCTGAAACTTCATGAGATCGGCCAGAGCCTCTGGCTCGATAACATCACCCGCGGTCTGCTGTCTAGCGGCACCCTTCAACGCTATGTCCAGGAGCTATCGATCACGGGTCTTACCTCAAATCCCACGATCTTCGATCACGCCATCAAGAACAGTCACGACTACGACGAAGCCATCAGCCAGAAAATAAAGGAAGGCAAATCGGGCGAGGCTCTCTTCTTTGAATTGGCGATCGAGGACCTGCGGCAGGCCGCCGATCTCTTCCTCCCGATTCACGAGCAGACAGATGGTGTGGATGGCTGGGTATCTTTGGAGGTCTCACCCCTGCTGGCTCGCAACACGGCCGGCACCCTCGCCGCGGCCAAGGATCTGCACGCCCGCGCGGGACGGCCCAATCTGTTCATCAAGATCCCCGGCACCAGCGAAGGTCTCCCAGCCATTGAGGAGGCAATCTTTGCCGGCGTGCCCGTCAACGTAACACTCCTGTTCTCTGGCGCACAATATGTCGCGGCTGCCGAGGCATACCTGCGCGGCATCGAGCGGCGCATCGCCGCCGGCCTGAATCCCGATGTCGGTTCCGTGGCTTCGCTGTTCGTCAGCCGCTGGGATGTCGCGGTCGCGGACAAAGTGCCAGAGGCCTTGCGCAACAAGCTTGGGATCGCCATCGCCGGAGAGGCCTATAAGCGCTACCGCGCTCTGCTTGACTCGCAGCGGTCGCAGCGCATCTTGAATGCCGGCGCCCGTTCCCAGCGCCTTCTCTGGGCCAGCACGGGAACCAAGGACCCGAAAGCCTCAGACATCCTTTACGTCGAGGCGCTCGCCCTGCCTTTCACGATTAACACGATGCCCGAGGCCACCTTGAAAGCCCTTGCCGCTCATGAAGAATTTGGCGAAGCCCTGCCAGAGGACACCGGCAAGATACTCGCTGAATTCGCAAAGGCTGGAATCGACCCTGACGCTGTCGCTGCCCAGTTGCTCGAAGAAGGAGTCGCATCGTTCGCCAAGTCCTGGAATGATCTATTGGATTGCATCGCATCCAAGAGCGAAGCGCTTAAAGCCGCCTGAGTCCGGACTGGGGCCGCGCTCTGCTCCGTGTACGCAATTGCTCAGCACCGCGGCCTTCAAAGTTGAAATGCTTATTGAGTAAGCGATCCATAGCTCGGCTGCGGATTGTGATGTCGGCGAGCATAAAACTCACGTTGGCTTGCCAAGAAGGAGTTCTGCGGCGGCATTGGCGCCTCGAGAGCAACCGCCCAAGCTTCTGTCAGGTCAACCATGGAAAAAGGAGAATGCGATGACAGTTAGGAATTCTGTAGCGGCAATATATGACTCTCACGAGCAGGCAGAGCATGCGATCAAGGAACTTCAGGAGGCAGGCATCGACATGAAGAGCTTGTCGATTGTAGGGCGAGGTACGCACACGGATGAGCATGTCGTCGGGTATTACACCGCCGGCGACCGCATGATGTATTGGGGCAAGGTAGGAGCGTTCTGGGGTGGATTCTGGGGTTTGCTGTTCGGATCGGGGCTCTTCCTCATACCTGGACTAGGGCCGATTCTTGTAGCTGGGCCACTCGTGGCCTGGATTGTAGCTGGCCTCGAAGGAGCCGTTGTTGTTGGAAGTGTGAGCGCACTCGGGGCCGGTCTGGTAAGTCTCGGCATCCCCAAGGATAGCGTGCTCAAGTACGATGTGGCCGTGAAAACAGACAAGTATGTGCTCGTTGTCCACGGAACACCCGAAGAGGTAGAAAAGGCCAAGGACATCATCGCCGGAACTGAACAGAGCCATTACGCGGTTTATGGCGAGGCAGCCCTCGTCTAAAAGGCGGCTAGGACTGTGCTGGATTCCGAAGGGGACCTTCGAGTTTGGCCTATTGTGGCGTGGCATCGGCGGTCTGCAAGTAACGGCTCAACCAAAGCACAACAGTAAAGGAGAGGTCATGTTAATCAAAGCAAAGGAACTGAAAGGTTATTCACTCAAGAGCCTCGATGGGGACATCGGGTCGGCCAGCGAGTTCCTCTTCGACGACCGGTATTGGGCAGTTCGATACCTTGTCGCAAATACAGCAAGCTGGCTTAGCGGCAGCAAGGTGTTGATCTCGCCGTACTCTCTGAACGGTGTCAATAATTCAGAAGAGCAGGTGTCCGTTCAATTAACAAGGAAGGAGATTGAAGATAGTCCTTCCATCACCACGGACGAGCCAGTTTCCCTTCAATTTGAGGACACCTACAACAGCTATTATGGCTATCCGGAGTATTGGGGTGGCTCATACATGTGGGGAGGTTATCCGTACATTGTGCGGGATCGCACCAGATGGGGCTTGTCCGCCTCGAAAAAAATGGGTTGGAATCGCCATCTTCGCAGCACCCAAGAGGTAACGGGCTACCATCTTCACGCGCTTGACGGTGAGATTGGCCATGTCGATGACTTCATCATCGATGATGAGACCTGGGCGATTCGGTACCTTGTTGTGGAGACAAAGAATTGGTGGCCTGGGAAAAAAGTTCTGATTTCACCAAAGTGGATCCAGAGCGTGAGTTGGGACGCCAGGGAAGTTGTGGTCGGACTAACCCGTGAGACCATCAAGGCTGCACCCGAATATACCGACGAGTCTGTGCTCACGCGGGATTACGAAACGGGCCTGTATGGATACTACGATCGAGAAGGATATTGGGTTGACGAACTCTCGACCGTGTGAATCCAGTTCACCAAACTATTAGACTCGGTCCCCTTGGACGGTTTACGCAAGAGCAACAGTAGGCTGCAGAATGTCGCGAGAGCGGAGTTCTGCGGCCGATTGTTGCTCCGCTATAGACATCCCCCGCTCGGTTTTGCAGATTGAGTCTGGAAGACCTGTCTCAGCCTCGTTCTCAGCAAGTTCGCCGCGGATGGCGATACCGCCTGAGCCAGCTTGCTACGCCTTGAGCAGAAGACACGATATGGAAGCCGTCGCAGGGTGGTCATTGCGATCTCGCCTCCGACCCTCGGGACAGAACCAGTATCACTGGAACTGGGGTATGGCGCTTTCGACATCCGGGTACTGAGCTGCCGCGTGAAGTGGCAGCCGTCTTTGCCGAAGAGCGTTCAGACTATGTGAG
>PLFY01000022.1 GCA_003138365.1 Acidobacteriaceae bacterium | reverse complement strand
GGCACCGAATACCGCAGCATCTTTTCAATCGTCTTGCGCGAGATGCCAAACTCCCGCGCCACCGCTCGCCGGCTCCGTCCTTCCACCAGCACCGCACACCGCACACGCCCGTATATCTCCACCTGGAACATCCCTCCGGTGTCCCATAAACCACCCCTTCCAAGCAATGGCTCACGAAACCAAGATCCGGCGGTGGACTACTTTTACTCCGCCGCAAAACACCGCTCTCGCGGCGTTCTGTGGTCTATTTTTGCTCCGGCGCTCATAGTTTAGGCTGTGTCGCGTGGTAAGCCATCATCGACGAGGTACAAAACGGCTCTTCGTTTCACCGATTTCGCACGCAGTTTAAGGTCAAGTGGATTGGCGTTCCCATATCGACAACTTCAAAGTCAGTTACTTTCAGTTCTCGCAAAGAGTGGGAATCGAAACCGAGGCCGGCGTATTTTGCTTTTGTATCAGCGTCGTTCTGTGCTGTGAGGGCCATGTTGCCACAGTCAGATAGGAACATGCCGTATTTCTGCATGGCTCGCGCGACGACTTGAGCTTCGGGCGACAATTGCGACATGTCGTAGGAAGCCTTCAGGCGAAATCGAACGCCATACGGCGGAGCGGGAGTCGGCGCGGTCGCACCGCCAGCGTGCGTGGCTGGATGCACAAAGGCGTGGGCGCGTATCCGCGGAGAGGGAAGAATGAAGCGTATCGCATGGTTGATGCTTCCGGTTGCGATTTCGTCCGCATTGAAGAGCAGCGGAGCAATGGGGAAACCGGCCGCGTCGGAACTGCTGCATTGGTCCCCGCGTCCTGACGGCGGATAGACGCGGTTCAGGTCCCATATCGTAACGAAGCCCGCTTTGAGAACATTGCCCGCGTAGTTGGCCTGGTAAGCTTCATAGAGCTTGCCCTGGCCATGATTGACTACAAGGAGGTGGCAGTCGTTCTGTCCAGTGTCGCATTGATAGCCTGACCCGTTTTCAATGCCGCCACCAGCGGGGAGGGGAAAGGTGGCCGGGTGGTCGCTGTCCGCATCTGGGACCAACCCTTCGACAGGGACAAACGGCATGTTGGCGTCTGCTTGCACCACGCGCATGCCAAAGTCGATTTGCATCTTATTGTTGTTTCCCCATCCGCCCGCATCGGCGAGCCAGGCGATGATGGTGGAGGACTGGGGATCGAGGGGAGCATGACTTATGTCCTGTGTCCAGATGGCGCCGGGGGGGAAATATGGCGCGGGCGGGACGATGTGCTCCAGCTTTGCGGCCCGCACCCTGGAGCCGAACGCTCTGTCCAGCGCTACGAGAGCGTGGTCCTTGAGGTGCTGGGCTTTCGTAGCTAGGTCGATATGCTTGTGGAGACGGTAGCCAATCACGGCAACGCCGATTCCCAGCAAGATTCCGAGCGCAAAAATGGCCGACGCTTTCATCATGTTCATGACGATCGAATGCTCCTTTCATCGTTGTGAATCATACAAGAGAATTCTACGCCCGGTCATTTTCTACAGCCGGCGCAAAGGGTTCCGGCGACGCAGATTTCGCTGTTGCAGGTATTGCAGCCGGCTCTCTTGGCTCATGAGAGGTCCAAATCTTCCAGAGCTGCCCGCGCGTTGAGAGAAGCCTGTAGAGCACGACGACGGCGGCCGCATTGAGCACGGGCGGCGCACTGGCTGGGGCCGAGATCAGTGACAACCAAGAAGACGGCCTTCATTGGGCGCCTCTCCGCAACACGATCGTTTTGATGGTCTCAAACATGATGAGCAGGTCGAGACCTAACGACAGATGCTTGACGTAGTAGAGGTCGTATTCGAGCTTTTGCTTCGTCTCCTCCAGGCTTGCGCCGTANNTCCGGCCGGGGACCGACAAAGCCCATTTCTCCGCGGAGGACGTTCCAAAGCTGTGGAATTTCGTCAAGGCGAGTCTTGCGCATGAATCTGCCAAGTGAAGTCACGCGCGGGTCGTTCTTGGTCGCCCACACGGCTCCCTTTGCCTCGGCGTCCTGGCGCATGGTCCGGAATTTGACGACGCTAAAGAGCTGTCCGCGCAGTCCGACACGCGTTTGGCGAAAGAAGATGGGCCCGGGCGAAGAGAGGCGCACGGCCAGAATAATGAAAGGGATGAACGGCAGGCAGATCACCAGCCCAATGAAAGAGACAGCGATGGAGACCAGGCGCCGGACAATCTGCTGCGACGCCTTCACCTTGAAACCGTCAGTGAAAATGAGACTGCTGGGATTGAGCCCATCCAGCGGCAGCTTGCCAGAGAGGCGCTCCATGAGGGCGCTGGCATCTTCAATCACAACTCCCCTAAGCCTGAGATCGAGGAGTTCACGAACCGGCATCGATCCGCGGCGGTCTTCCATGGCAACGACGATGCGGTCAATGCTGGCCCTCGCGTTACGGAAGGAGCGAAGGTCGGCCGCAAAACTTTCGAGACTCCCATGGGACGCTTCTTCGCCGTCCACGTTCACAACTTCCATGCCCGCATCGCGCCGAGTGCGCAGCATCTCGATTAGGGTGCGTGCCCGCTTGCCGGAACCCAGCACGTAGACGCGTTCGCGGAAGACAGCAAGGCCAACGACCCACTCATAAGCCCTTCGCCAAATGACGAGGGCAATAGCAAGGATAAAGACGCCGACAACAAAAACATTAGGTCCAATGTCTAACTCAGGGAAGAAATAGACGAACCCCGCGAGGAAAAACGAAATAACGCTAAGAACCAACAACAGCCGAAAGTAGATCTCCCAACGTTCTGAGATACGTTGCGGCTCATACAGATCAAAGTAATAAGAGAGCAGCAAAGTGAGAACGGTGACGACCCCGATCTTCAGAAGCCCGTTTTCGTACATCAGAGCGATATATGTATCCGACCCAATGAGGTAGGTGGTGGCCAGCAGAAATGAGCCACTTACGATGAGCGCTTCGCAAAGAAGCAGCACAAGAGTCCGGGTTGAATAGTAGACATTAAAAAGCCTGATCATGCTTGGCTACGCTTATCCTTTTGCCCTTTCGCTAAGTCGCTGGCCTCCGGTCCACCATAGTAGTAGGAGTAAGATCCGCGGCGTGGAGCGTCCTTGACGGCATTGAGCACAAAGCCGAGGATGCGCGAGTTGCGGAAGGCGGCTTGCGCGCGCTGCGCAACATCGTAGGGAGTATTGCCTCCGCGCGCCACCAGGAGAACGGCATCGGCGGCGCTGGCAATGTCGACCGCATCAGTAACCACCAGGACCGGCGGGGAGTCTATCAGTATCCAATCGAAATGCGGCGAAAGAGTGGAGNNAAGCTGTGCCCGCTTGCGGTATCAACGGCCTTGGGACTGCGGTTGCGCTGCAGGATGTCATTCAATTCTGCAGTTCCCGCCAAATACTCCGATAGCCCGGGCGTGTCGGGAGCACCCAGCATACTGTGGAGCGTGGGACGGCGCAGATCGGCGTCGATGAGCAGAATGTTATTGACATTGTCGCGCGCCAGACTCATGGCCAGATTCGCCGCGACAAAGCTCTTGCCTTCCGAAGGCATACCGCTTGAGATAAGGATCGTCTTCAGCGGAGCCTCATAGCGAGCCTGGTAGACGCGCGAGCGAAGGCTGCGAAACTGCTCGACACCTGCGCCGCGTTCTGCGAGCGTGGGAAAGGAAGGCATGGATGGCTTCCACGAATGCTGCGCGATGTTGTCAAGGACGACGTCGGCCTTGGCCGCCGGCGGTTCCTCGATGCGGGGGACAATTACCGGCTCGGCAACCTGTTTGGCTTCCGATTCTTGAGCGACCTTCCGCTCCTGATCCGCTCTTTGAAGCGCTTCGTATATGTGGCTCATAGCTCACTGTCCTTCAGGGAATCGGTGCAATCCGCGACGGGGTTGATGGTGTTGAACACGGTTGTCGGCAAGGTATTCCCCTGTAAACCTGACAGAGCCATGGGCGAAATCAGGAAGGGCTGGTCATCCAGATCGAGTTCTGTACTGACCGATTCAACGATGCGCGCTGGGATGGGCTTGATCTGCTCCACGTATGCGCTGATCATGGCATGCTCGCAAATCAGATTGATGAGGCGAGGAATTCCCTTCGAGTAGCGATAGACAAGCTGTACCGCTTCGGGCNNTGCACCACATCGAGATGCGCTGACGAAGCTGGCGAACGGAGGGGTTGCGAAGTTTCTCTTCGAGCTCAGGCTGGCCGGAAAGAACAATCTGCACGAGCTTCTCCGATGAGGTCTCGAGATTGGTGAGCAAACGAATCTCTTCGAGAAGTTCCCAGGAGAGATTCTGCGCTTCGTCGACCACGATGGCGCACAACTCTTGGTTGCGAAAGCGCTCGATAAGCCAGCGATTGAGCTGCAGTAGCATGCCTGACTTCGTCCGGGCCTTGGGCGGAATGCCGAAGTCTGTAAGCACGAATTCAAGAAAGTCGAGCACATCCAGCCGCGGGTTAAAGACGAAGGCCGTTGAAACGCGATCCTTGGTAAACGAGCTGAGGACGGTCTTGAGCAGAGTCGTTTTTCCTGTGCCGACTTCTCCCGTCATGACGACAAAGCC
>PLFY01000199.1 GCA_003138365.1 Acidobacteriaceae bacterium | reverse complement strand
GCGGCTTCGTTCAAGTCGGCATTTCGGAAGCGATGTGCGGGGCGCGCGGACCTCTAGTGCCTCTTGTCTGGCGCGGGTTGCGCCGCGTACACGATCTTCCTGTTCTTGGGGTGGCTGGGTTTGGGCCGGGGTTGAAACCCCGGCCTGCCGGGCGGCGGCTCATTGGCGATTGCGGGCCGCCGCCCTTGGCACAAAAACAACAACGCGCCAAGGATGGGCCGCCCACACATTCACTCTTCACTGTCCACCTTTGCTGCTATGTGGACAGTATTTTGGGCAGCAAGGAGGCAAATCAAGGCTAACATATTGAAAATAAAGGATCTAGGAAGAAACAAGATTCCGATTGTGCTGCAAGTTCAACAATCCAAATGGAAACAGGATGTTCGGGCAAAAGCAGCGAGTTAGCCCCCGCTGAAGCGGGGATAGCAAGTTGGCAAGTTAGCGACGGCATCGTCGGACGCCGTTTCATCCCTCCGTGGGTCGGCGACGCCGGTGGACGACTGACACAATACGGACTTGTGCAGAGGTTCCCTAATTGCCTTCTTTTGACCTAATTGACTGATCGATCGTTGGCCCACATTACGGTCGTAACCGGTCCCTGGCAAGAGGTGACATCCGTCACTGCGGCCACTGAGAACGACGCCTAGCATACTTCGGGCTTCAGGAGTAGCTCTTGCTGTGACCAGAAGGAAATGTTTGTGAGAGCGAGACCGGAACAGAGCGATCCATTTCCGGTGAGCGGCGGAGGCAAAGGATTGGTTGTGCGGGGGATATGCAGACGCTCTTCGGGAGGCAATCGGATATGAGTTGGCAAGAAGAATACAAGAAAAAATGCATGGATGCAGGGCAGGCACTGGAGGCAGTGCGCTCTGGCGCTCGCGTCTGGATCCAGTCGGGGTGCGGAACGCCTTCGGCGCTGGTGGAAGCGCTTGTGGCGCGGTCTTCCGAGGTGCGCGATGTTGAAGTGGTCCACATGATGACCCTGGGAAGCGCGAACTACACAAGGCCGGAGTACGAAGGTCATTTTCGTCATCGCGGATTGTTTCTGGGGGCCAATGTTCGCGAAGCAGTCGCCGCGGGGCGCGCGGACTACACGCCGATCTTCCTGAGCGAGATTGAAGGCTTGTTCATCAGCGGCGCTCTTCCGCTGGATGTGGTGCTGATGCAGGTTTCTCCACCCGATGAGCACGGATTCGTGAGCCTGGGCACAACGGTGGATTGCACTTTGACGGCAACTCGCTGCGCCAGGGTTGTGATTGCCGAGGTGAATGAGCGAATGCCGCGGACGCACGGAGACACGTACATCCATGTGCGCCACATTTCCGCCATCGTTGAGACATCGCGGGCGCTGCTGGAAGTATGTACCGAGCCTTTCACGGATATTCATCTTCGCGTAGCGCGCAATGTGGCCTCACTGATTCCTGACGGAGCAACGTTGCAGACGGGGATCGGCGGAATTCCGGACGCGGTGCTGACGTGCCTGGATGACAAGCGCGACCTGGGCATTCACACCGAGATGTGTTCCGACGGCGTGATCGAGCTGATGGAATCGGGCGTGATGAATGGGGAGCGGAAGTCGCTGCACCGAGGCAAGGCAGTGTTGGCCTTCGTGCTCGGATCCAAGCGGCTGTTTGATTTCATCCATGAAAATCCAAGCTTCGAGTTCCGGCCGATTTGCTATACCAACGATCCGTTTGTGGTGGCGCAGAACGACAGAATGGTGGCGATCAACTCCGCGCTGCAGGTGGACCTGACTGGGCAGGTGTGCTCGGACTCGCTGGGCACCAAGCCTTACAGCGGGTTTGGCGGGCAATTGGATTTTATTCGCGGAGCAGCGCGTTCAAAGGGTGGAGTGCCGATCATTGCCTTGCCGTCGACGGCGCTCCGCGGCAGTGTGTCGAGGATTGTGCCGGTGCTGGAGCCTGGCGCTGGCGTGGTGACCTCGCGCGCGGATGTGCATTACGTGGTAACCGAGCACGGCATCGCTTATCTGCATGGGAAGACGCTGCGCGAAAGGGCCATGGCGCTGATCGCCATTGCCGATCCGCAGTTTCAGGGGGAACTGGAAGATTTTGCGGTGCGCTCGCATTACCTGGAGCGCAAAGCGGCAACGGCTGTGTATGTCTGAGAGGGACCGGCGCGCCGGGGAGGAGCACGGGATGATGAATGCGGAGAAGCGGGACCGAGGCTTGCTGCGGGTGGATGTGGATGAGTGCAAGGGTTGCGGGCTGTGCGTGGAAGCGTGTCCGCCGAAGGTGATCGGCATGAGCGAGCGATTGAATCACTATGGCTATCGCACGGCCACGTATGCGGGCGCGGGTTGCACGGGGTGCGGCATCTGTTTCATCGTGTGTCCCGAGCCGGGGGCGATTACGGTACTGCGAGCAGTGAAGCGGCCGGCAGATTTGGGACGCAGATTTGATACAGCCATTGCGGGAGCGAGCGAATGCACAAGCAACTGATGAAGGGGAACGAAGCGATTGTGAGGAGCGCCATTCTCTCCGGATGCCGCGCCTTCTACGGATATCCCATCACGCCGGCAAGCGAGATTACCGAGGCGGCAGCGCTCTACATGCCGCAGGCTGGGGGAGTGTTTCTACAGGCGGAGAGCGAAGTTGCGTCGATCAACATGCTCTATGGCGCCGCGTCGGCGGGCGTGCGGGTCATGACCGCGTCAAGCGGGCCGGGGATCAGCCTCATGCAGGAAGGCATCAGCTACATGGCTGGCGCGGAACTGCCGTGCGTGATCGCGGACATCACGCGCGGCGGCCCGGGATTGGGCAACATTGCCGCCGAGCAGAGCGACTATCACCAGGTAGTGAAGGGCGGCGGACACGGGAACTACCGCACGATTGTGCTGGCGCCGCATTCAGTCCAGGAGATGGCCGATTTAACGGCACTGGCATTCGAGCTGGCAGACAAGTATCGGAACCCGGTGGTGTTGCTGGCGGATGGATTCATTGGGCAGATGATGGAACCGGTCGAGTTTCCGCAGAGGGCAATCGAGCCGCGGCAGCCGGAGTGGGCGGTGGCGGGAACGGCAGAGACGCGCGGCAATCTGATTACATCGCTGCATATGGATATCAACGATATGGAGCAGCACAATCGCGCGTTGGAGGCAAAGTATCGCTCCGCGGAGCGCCATGAAGCACGCGCCGAAGAGTGGTATGCGGAGGGAGCGGAGATTGTGCTGGTCGGATACGGGATCGTCGGCCGGATCTTGAAGGCCGTGACAGCCGATGCCCGCGCCAGCGGCATCAACGTGGGTGTGCTGCGGCCCATCACGCTTTATCCCTTCCCGTCGTTCAATTTCCAGCGGCTGGCCAAGCGGGCGCGCGTCTTTGTGGTGGTGGAGATGAGCAATGGCCAGTTGCTCGAAGACGTGCGGCTGGCGCTGAACGGCGCGCGGCCGGTGGAGTTCCTGAACCGCATGGGCGGCAATGTGCCGTCGCACGACGAGGTGCTTGCTTTTGTGCGCGAGCTGGCGCAGCGAACCTCGTCGACAATAAGGCCGTCAATGGAGCAGGAAGAGGAGCGAGTAGCTCATGTCTAACGAATTGATTTCAGACTACGAAGTTTCTCATGCCAAGCCCAAGGCATTTTACGAGCGCTATGCGCGCAAGGAAGAGCTTCAGCATCAGACGCACTTTTGTCCAGGGTGCGGCCACGGCAACGTGCATAAGATGCTGGCAAAGGCTATCGATGAGCTGGGCATCCAGGACAAGACGATCCTCGTTGGGCCGGTAGGCTGTTCGGTGTTTACCTACTACTACTTCGACGTCGGCAATGTGCAGGCCGCGCATGGGCGCGCGCCGGCCGTGGCAACAGGGGTGAAGCGGAGCAGGCCGGAGAGCATCGTTATTGGCTATCAGGGCGATGGCGATCTGTCGGCCATCGGGTCGGCGGAGATTCTGCACGCGGCCAATCGCGGCGAACACATCACGGTGATCTTCGTCAACAACGCCATCTACAGCATGACCGGCGGACAGGCAGCGCCAACCACCTTGATCGGGCAGAAGAGCACCACAACTCCGGGCGGACGCAACGCAGCGACTGAAGGCTATCCGCTGCACGTGAGCGAACTTCTCGCGACGCTCGAGGCTCCGGTCTACATCGAACGCGTGGGCCTGGGAGACAACAAGCAGATTGCGCAGGCCTCGCGAGCCATCCGGCGGGCCGTGGAGAATCAAGTCCGCGGGCTGGGCTTCTCGCTGATCGAGGTGTTGTCGCCCTGTCCGACGATTTGGAAGATGTCTCCAGTCGAGGCGCAGCATTGGGTGCGCGATGTGATGGAGAAGACATTTCCGCTGGGAGTGTTTCGCGACCGCACCAGGGAAGCGCAGCCACGGCCGCTGCCTGAGCCTGAGCCGGCGCTCGACCAGATTCCGCGGATTCTCGGCATCGCCGATAAAGACTTGCCCGATGGCAGTTCTGCCAAAAACGCGAGGGCTGAAGAAGTTGATCTTCGCGTGCGGGTGGCGGGCTTTGGCGGCCAGGGCGTTTTGCTGCTGGGTGAAGTGCTGGCCGAGGCTGGACTGGACGCCGGGCTTGAGGTCTCCTGGCTGCCGTCGTACGGACCGGAGATGCGTTCGGGCACATCCAACTGCCATGTGCGGCTGTCGAGCCAGACGATCGATTCGCCGCTGGTGACGATACCCAATGTGCTCGTGGCGATGAATGAGCCATCGCTCAGAAAATTCGACGTCAGCGTGCGTCCCGGCGGATGGGTCATCTACAACGGCGACACCTTCCCTGAGGATTGTGTGCGCGAGGACGTACATGTGCTGGCGCTTCCGTTCACGCAGATGGCCGACGAGCTGGGCGACGCGCGGGCATGCAACATGGTGATGTTGGGCGCACTGCTTGAGATCACAGGGGTGTTGCCTCAGGCAAACATTGACGCCGCGCTGCATCGCCTGGTCAAGCATTCAAAATGGCTGGAGCTGGACGAGCGTGCGCTGGCGCGAGGGCGAGAGCTGTATAGAGAGTCGATGCAGGAGTTGGCCTATGAAAGCTGAAGCGGATCCAAACCTGATTTGTTACTTCGGCGGACAGTACGTGCCGCTCGGCGAGGCGCGCGTGGGAATCCTGACACATGCTCTGCATTACGGGACGGGTGTGTTTGAAGGGATTCGCGCGCATTGGGACGAGGCTCAGCAAGAGCTGTTTCTGATGCGCCCCCTGGAGCACTACCAGAGATGGAAACAGAACTGCGGAATCCTGCGGATCGTTGTTCCGCCGTCGCCGGAGGAGCTGTGCGCCATCACTCTCGAGCTGATGCGGAGGAATGCGCTTCGCACCAACGTTTATGTCCGGCCAATCGCTTACAAGAGTGCCGAACGGGTCGGGGTGAGCACCGACGATCAGGACGCCTTCGCGGTGATTGCGCTGCCTTTCGGCGATTATCTGCACGCTGAAAAGGGGCTGCACGCGGGTGTAAGTTCCTGGCGGCGGATCGAGGACAATGCGATTCCGGCGCGGGCCAAGATTTGCGGGGCATACGTGAACAGCGCATTGGCCAGCGACGAGGCGCGGCAGTGCGGATTTGACGAGGCAATTTTTCTGAACGAGAGCGGTCATGTTGCCGAGGGGGCGACGTGCAACATCTTCATGCTGCGCAAGGGGAGCCTGATTACCCCACCCGTCACGGAAAACGTGCTGGAGGGCATTACGCGCGACTCGGTGATGCAACTTGCGCAGCGGGAACTCGGCATGCAGGTTGTGGAGCGGCCCATCGATCGCAGCGAGCTTTATGTGTGTGACGAACTGTTCTTCACCGGTACAGCGGTGGGCGTCGCGCCGATCGCGCGCGTCGATCACCGGCCGGTAGGAGATGGAAGCTTGGGAGCGGTCACACGCGGAATACAGCAGTTGTATTTCGACGCGACCCGAGGACATTTGAGGACTTATTTGAACTGGCTGGCGCCGGTTTACCAATCGCGGATGAAACCCGAGCAGGACCAGATTTCGCTGGTTGGGTAAACGCCAATTGAGCGGATGATCCTGTCGAATGCGCGATGGCCCGGCGAGGCCGAGGAGGAAACACAATGCTGACGACAACCAAGGCAGATAACGCCTATGAACTCGCGCTTGAGAATTTCGATGCAGCGGCGGACGTTCTGGGCCTCGACAACGATACGCGGGAGATGATCAAGTATCCCGAGCGTGTTCTCACAGTGACCGTCCCGGTGCGCATGGACGACGGGCACATTCACCGCTTTGAGGCTTATCGCGTGCAACACAGCTCGGTGCGCGGGCCCGCGAAGGGCGGCCTTCGCTACCATCCGCAGGTAACGCTCGATGAGGTGAAGGCGCTGGCCACCTGGATGACGTGGAAGTGCGCTGTGGTGAACATTCCGTTTGGGGGCGCCAAGGGCGGAGTTACGTGCGATCCAAAGCACATGTCCCAGAGCGAACTGGAGCATCTGACGCGGCGCTACACAAGTGCGATTCTGCCGTTGATTGGGCCGCAACAGGACATACCGGCGCCGGATGTGTACACGAATTCACAAACCATGGCGTGGATTATGGACACGTACAGCATGACCAAGGGTTATGCGATTCCCGGAGTGGTGACCGGAAAGCCGATCAGTCTTGGCGGTTCCCTGGGACGCAATGAAGCCACCGGCCGCGGAGTGGTCTACACAATCCTGAGCGCGTGCCAGCACTTGCACCTTCCAATCAAGGACGCCACCGTAGTGGTACAGGGCTTTGGAAATGCCGGCTCGATTGCGGCGCAGTTGCTCCATGACGCGGGAGCCAAAGTGATCGCAGTGAGCGATTCGACTGGCTGCGTGTACAACAAGGATGGACTGAATATTCCAGAGCTGATCCATATGAAGACCCTCTGCGGCCATGTGGAGGGATTCCCGGAGAGCGAGCCGATCGATGCAAAACAGTTGCTTGCGTTGGACTGCGACTTCCTGGTGCCGGCAGCGCTGGAGAACACAATCCACGCGGAGAATGCCTCCGCGGTGCGGGCCAAGATAGTCGCCGAAGCAGCAAACGGACCCGTGACGCCGGCGGCAGACAGAATTCTGGAAAGCAACGGAGTCTTCGTGATTCCGGACATTCTTTGCAACGCCGGCGGCGTGACGGTCTCGTATTTTGAATGGGTGCAGGATGAGCAGCACCTGTTCTGGGAGGCGCAGGATGTCTACAACCGCTTGGAACGCGTGATGAAAACTGCTTTCCGGGATGTGCTGAAGATCCATCTGGAAAAGAAGGTTCCGATGCGCATCGCCGCAAACATGCTGGGGATAGGGCGCGTGGCGGAGGCCGTGAAGCTCCGCGGCATCTATCCCTAAAGCGCTTTTCATGGTTAGTGTAAGGTCATGGTTATCCCACCCTCGCCGCATCTTTGCTTTTGCGGCCGGGGTGGGATAGCACGATGTCCGCATGATAGGAACCGTGAGAATGCTCTAGGTCTCTGACCGGATGAAATGGTGCTATGAG
>PLFY01000228.1 GCA_003138365.1 Acidobacteriaceae bacterium | reverse complement strand
CGCTACACTTTTTACTGGTACATGACCAGACGGTCATGGACCTGGCTATAAGTCCAGGCAAAGCATGACATGGGGAACGAACGATCTCAAAAGAAGCCGGCGTTCCGCTGCTGAACGACTCCCGCCCTTGACACGGAACCATCGATCGAAATTGCGCGGAGTGGGGGGACAAATCGTTCGCGCGGATGGCACACTTGAAGTGGCAAACTTGTATTGGAGGCAAACGTCATGAAATCAGCAAAGCTGTTGTTGCTTGCCGGCGATTTCGTTGAAGACTACGAGATCATGGTTCCATTTCAGGCTCTGCAGATGGTGGGCCACAAGGTCGATGCGGTTTGTCCCGGCAAGAAAAAGGGCGAGTTTGTCCGTACGGCGATCCACGATTTCGAGGGCGATCAAACCTACTCCGAGAAGCGTGGCCACAACTTCGTGCTCAACGCGACGTTCGACGAGGTTGACCCTGCCGATTATGACGCCCTGGTGGTTCCGGGCGGCCGCGCGCCGGAATACCTGCGGCTCAATGCCAAGGTGCTGGAGGTTGTGCGCCACTTCGACCACGCGAACAAGCCCATTGCCGCGCTCTGCCACGGTCCTCAGTTGCTGGCCGCCGCGGGCATCCTCAAGGGCCGCAAACTGAACGCTTACCCAGCCTGTGCGCCGGAGGTGGAACTGGCCGGCGGAACCTTTGTTCCGGTAGACTTCTTCGGTGCGGTGGTGGATGGAAAGCTCGTCACAGGCCCAGCCTGGACGGCTCATCCGGCTTGGCTGGCGCGGTTTCTTGAAGTGCTGGAAGCGCACCTGTCCGTCTAGCCGCAAACCGGCGTCGCCGACCCGCGGAGGGATGAAACTGCGTTTAACGCTGCCGCCGCTAACCAGCGAACTCGCTGTTGGCCAAAGAATCAACGAGGTGTCCATGGCAGCCCGAATCCTTGCGTCAGGCGACGCAAACCGGCTCTTTGCCAGGTTGGTTCTTGGGCTTGCAGTTCTAGGCCTCCCGGCACAGTGCCTGTTTGCGGCCAGTTGCACGGTGGTGCGGCATAACCCGCCCACGGAGGCCGGCAAGGCTCTGCTGGCATCCGACTACGCGAAGGCTGAAAGTCTCTACCGGGCCGATTTGGCCGCTCACCCAAACGATACCGAGCTGACCGCCGGCCTGGTCCATACGCTGCTGCGCGAGCAGAAGGTGCAGGAGGCCGCGGATACCGTAAAGACAGCCTTGGACACCGCACCGAACTCGGCCGCGCTGATCACGCTGCGTGGCGAGGTCGAGTTTCGACAAGGCACGCCGTGGCTGGCAGGGAAATCCGTCAACGAATCGGGCAAGCTGGACCCCTGCAGCCCGCGAACCTATCTGCTGCTGGCTGATCTGGCGCGCATCAGCTCGCTCTATGCCTCCGCTCACCGAATGCTCATGACCGCCCATCAACTCGATCCAGAGGATCCGGAGATTCGCGGGGAGTGGATGGAGACTTTGCCAATCAAGCAGCGTATCCCGGAGATCGAGGCATACCTGGCCACACCCACTGGTGACGACAAAGAGGATTTGCGCCACCTTCGGATGTATCTGGACCACCTGAAGAAGATGGTTGACCAGCCGCGGAGGAACTGCCACCTGGTCTCGCCTGTCGCGTCCACTGAGATTCCATTCATCAAGATCATGTACGATGCGACACGCATGCGCGCCTTCGGCCTGAACGTGAAGTTGAACGATCACAACGCACGGTTGGAGATCGATACGGGCGCCAGCGGACTGATGGTCACCCGCGCCGTTGCCCAACATGCGGGGCTGAAGCCTTTCTCGCAGGAAGAGGTTGGAGGAATAGGCGATCAGGGCTACACGCCCAGCTACACCGCCTATGCCGATTCCATTCGTATCGGAAATCTCGAGTTTCAGGACTGCATGGTCGAGGTGCTGGACAGCCGTCACGGCCTGGGAGATGAGGATGGGTTGATCGGGATGGACGTGTTTTCACGATTCCTGGTCACTCTGGACTATCCGATGCACAAGCTGTTGCTGGGCCCGCTTCCGCCCCGCCCAGGAGAAGCAGCAAACGCGGCGTCCAGTCTGAACATGAACGATGACGACGCGGACGATTCCGCCCCATCCACCGGGCCCGCCAAAAACCTGCAACAAGATAAGGCCGCCGCTCAGGGGGCGGCGGCAGAAGCCAAGGCGTTGCCCAACGACGGGTCAAAGGTCCCGGCGTCCGCGCCAACGCCGGTCGCCCATGGCCCCTTTGACCGCTATGTCGCTCCGGAGATGAAGGACTACACACACGTCTATCGAGTTGGCAACGACCTGATTCTCCCTGCCGCTCTCAATGGAAAGAGTCTCAAGCTATTCATCATGGACACTGGCGCATGGGCCACTACCATCTCGCCGCAGGCTGCCCGCGAGGTGACCAAGGTTCACAATAACAGCAGTATCGAAGTGGAGGGCATCAGCGGGAAGGTGGAGAAGCTTTACTCCGCGGACAAGGTCACCTTCAATTTTGCAAACCTTTCCCAGGAGGCATTCGATGTGGTTGCTTTTGATACGTCGAAAATCTCGAAGGGTGTGGGGATTGAGATTTCGGGATTCCTCGGGGCAAATACATTGCAACAGTTGACAATCCACATCGATTACCGCGACGGGTTGGTCAAGTTCGACTACGACCGTAACCGCGGTTACAAGTTCTGACCCTGTTACGTGGCCGGACCCGGCGGCCGCCCAATTGCCTTATTCTTTCCATGAGGGGATTCACGTGCCCGACTTGGGATTGTACGAACGCATGTTGGCCGTAGCGCTTGAGGAAGCACGCCTCGGCCTGGCCGAAGGCGGCATCCCCATCGGCGCCGCATTGTTTACCAAAGCTGGCGCCCTGGTCAGCCGCGGACGAAACCAACGCGTGCAGCAGGGCGACCCCAGCGTTCACGGGGAAACCGACGCCTTTCGCCGTGCCGGCCGCCAGCGCAGCTACCGCGACCTGGTCATGGTCACCACGCTGGCCCCATGCTGGTATTGCAGCGGCCTGGTGCGCCAGTTCCGCATCGGTACCTTGGTGGTGGGCGAGAGCCGCAGCTTTCAAGGCGGGCTGGATTGGCTGCGCGAAAACGGCATCGAAGTCATCGATCTCGACAACGCGGACTGCCGGAACATGATGGAGACCTACATCGCCGCGCATCCCGGAGTCTGGAATGAGGACATTGGCGAAGACAGTGAACAGTGATCAGTGG
>PLFY01000156.1:21255-29119 GCA_003138365.1 Acidobacteriaceae bacterium | reverse complement strand
CGCAACCACATTGCTGGCCGCTTTCCCCATTGCTGGTGTTTTCTCTAATGCTGATCGTTTTCAGTAAAATCGGCCGGGCGCTATCTGTTCTGTATTCCCGATTGCTCATGCAGAGAGGGCCATCTGGCTCCGTATCTTGACGAGCAGCGGAATCGCAGCAAGCTCGGCAATAACGCAGAAGGCAATGACCGCCGGAATTGAATGAATTTACAAAATACCCATGATCGCGCTTCCCAGGAACCATGAGCTTGCAGCATCCTATCTTCTCGGTCTATAAGGGCATGGAGGGCAAACGGACCGAGGTGCTGGGCTGGAAGGACGGGGAAACTGCACAGGACAGCATTCAAGCCAGCCATCAGCGATACTTGCAAAGCAATGCCAGTTAGCTTTTCCGGAGAGGGGTCCAGCCGCGATGCCGTTGTCTTCCGCCCAAAGCGAGCCGACTCTTGAATATCTGAGTTGTGTCGAGCGCGAAGAGGAGCTTGGCCTCCTTCGGAACCAGGCGAAGATACGAAAATCCATGCTGGTTTATGGGCCGGAGGGCGTGGGCAAATCGCGTTTATTGCAGACCTTCGTCGAAGGCCAGCCGCTTGCGCTCTATGTGGCGCAGATGAGATCGCCACGCGAATTCCTTCTCGCCTTGCTCCACGCGCTGCATTCAGCGGACGCGGGAATCAGAATCCCCGGAAATATCGACGCCCTGTCATCCTCTTCATTGAAGGGCATTGTGAACCGGGCTCTTGATACCGGGCCCTTTCTGATGGTGCTCGACCACCTCGATGCTCCATCTCGCGTTGTCACCGGGATGATTAAGGACTTGGTCTACTATGGCCGCACACCTCTAATCTTTGCATCGCGATCGCCGCATATGGAAGATATCGGTGCTCTGCGCCCATTGTGCGCGCTCAAATCGGAGCGCATTGAGATAGAAAACTTGCCGCAAAAGATTGCATTGGAATTTGCCATGCGCAACGCGGAGAAAATCCAGTTATGGGCGTCCAACCTGGAATCGATCTTGTCGTCCATAGTCGAATGGAGCGACGGAAATCCGGGGGCCATCCTCCACATGCTGAAGATGGCGCAACTCCCACAGTACAGAGTGGGCGATCAGATCAAATCTCACATCCTCTACATTGACTATCGGATGGGCCGCCGCTAGCATAGTTCGCCCGAAATGGCGGCATGGATTACGGACTACGAAGGCCATTGATCGGCCGAAAAGCATTCGCTCAGGGGCTGAGATCAAAGACGTCACCTGGCACACCCCGCGGCACACCTGCGCTAGCCGTCTGGCGATGGGTGGGGTAGACTTGAAGACAGTGCAGGAACTGATGGGACACAAGACGATCGCTATGACCGCCCGGTACGCCCACCTCGCCCCGACTCACAAGTTGCAGGTGTTGGCGACCTTGGTACGCCCCGTGGTCAGTTTCGGTACAAAGTGGCTACAAATTGGCTACGACGGCCAAAACGTCACGCACGGCCAAGAAGGTTGATATTCTACAACTTATTGATTGTAATAAGTTGTAGTTGGTGAGAGCTCGTAGCTCAGTAGGTAGAGCAACGCCCTTTTAAGGCGTGGGTCCTGGGTTCGAGCCCCAGCGAGCTCACCACACCCTTCCGGCCGCGAACCCTCCTGTCTCGGGATTCCCGTCCAAATGCGCGTTCAACTTCTTGGCCAGAAGTGCTCTTCAGAGCAGTCGCGCAGCCGCTGCGCCGCACCCTCGGGAGTAATGTCCCGCTGCGGCATCCCCAACATCTCAAACCCGACCATGAACTTGCGGACCGTAGCCGAGCGCAGCAGGGGCGGGTAGAAGTGCGCGTGAAAGTGCCACTCTGGATGCTCATTGCCGGTGGTTGGCGACTGGTGGAAGCCCATCGTGTAAGGAAAGCTGGTCTCGAAGAGATTGTCGTAGCGCGTGGTCAGGCGCTTCAAAGCGTCGGCAAGGCCATCCCGCTCGTCATTGCTAAACTCCGGCAGAGTCCCGGCGTGGCGGCGCGAAACCAGCAGCACCTCGAACGGCCACACGGCCCACCACGGCACCAGAGCCGTGAAGTGGTCATTTTCGAAAACGACGCGTTGGCCGTCTGCGCGCTCGACCGCAACGTAGTCGCACAGCAGGCAGTGGCCGGTGCGAGCCAGATGCTCGCGCTGAGACTCGGTCTCGGCGGCGGGCTCATCGGGCACAAATCCGGTGGACCAGATTTGGCCATGGGGATGCGGGTTGCTGGCTCCCATCATGGCGCCGCGGTTTTCAAAGATCTGCACGTACTCGATCCACCCGAGGCTGCCGATCTGGATGTATTGCTGCGTCCAGGCGTCGACGACCGGGCGAATCTCTTCGCGGGTCATGCGCGCCAGGGTCAGGCTGTGGTCGGGATGGTAGCAGAGCACTTTGCACAAGCCGCGGACGGGCTCGGCCAGCAACAGCGGCGAACTCGACGCCTCGGCAGCTTCGACGGGATCCGGCAGCAAGGCGGCGTAATCGTTCACAAACGTGAAGACACCTTCATAAGCCGGATTGACTGCACCGCCTGCCCGCTTGTTTCCAGGGCACAAATAACAATTGGGATCGTGCGAGACCGCCTGCGGAGCAGCTTTTTGCCCCACTTCTCCCTGCCAAGGCCGTTCGGTGCGATGCGGCGAGACCAGCACCCACGAGCGACGCAACGGATTCCAACGGCGATGCACGTGCTGTCCTTTGCTTTCCATGCTTGCTCCCGAAGCCATTCTAATGCCAGCGGCCGCGCCCCGCTCCGGCCACCTTTACGCCGGCGTCAGCCCTTCCATGGGCGGCATCGAGGCCAGAAAGCGGCGGGCAAACTCGTCGCTATACCGCTCCAGCAACTCCCTCACCCGTTCCGGATCCTCGGAGCGCACGATCATCCCGGCGTGATGATGCTTCTTCATGCGAACCACGATCTCCGGGTCGTCAAAGGCTGACGTATCCGGCTCCGCGGTCTGGGCCAGGCAGAGGACGCTGCCGGCATAGCTCGCGAAGGATTCAGGGGCGGCGTAGGTCTCGCCGCGAAGGTTCGCAACCTCGAGCCGCGCCCACTCCCGCCACAGGTTCACGCCCGTGGAGACCTCGACGAGGTCGGCGATAAACGCACCGCCCACGCGCGCCGCGATTTCAAGAAAGTAGTACCGCCCATCGGCGTGGGCACGGATGTATTCAGCGTGGGCAACACCGCGCACCATGCCCAGGGACGGCGCCAGGGCGGCGTTCAGGGCGGTGAGTTCCCCCCAGTCGCGGCTGTTGCGGTCCACGGTGCGGGTGGTGAAGACGCCGCCTTCGTGCATCACTTGCATGGGCGGGCGGCCGTACTGATGCACCACGGAAAACATCACCTCGCGCTCGCTCACGATCGAGTCCACATGGAAGATGTCGCCGGGCACAAACTGCTCCAGCAGGAAGTGACTCTGCCGGTCGCCAAGATCGTCGAGGACGCGCCACAGTTGCTCCGGCGCCTCGATTTTGCGAATTCCCAGCGACGAAGCTTCCGAGCGGGGCTTGAGCAGCCACGGCGCCGGCACGCGGTCCATGTAGTCGCGCAATTCGTCGTAGTTCAACACCCGGCAAAACTCCGGAACCAGAAATCCGGCATCTCGAGCCGTAGTCCGCATGGCCAGTTTGTCCCTGTAGTTAGCCGCCGTGGTGATCCCCATGCCGGGGATGCGCATGTGCTCGCGAATCTCTGCCGCGGTGGCTAGGTCGAACTCGTCCAGGGCAACAATCCGGTCGAAGCGCCGGGTCCGCGCCTTCCAGGAAACGGTGTTCAGAATTTGCTCGCGGTTCAGGCCGGAGGGCATGGCAATCAGTTCCTCGAGCACCTCGCTGGGCCATTCGGCATCGCGCAGCTTGTCCAGGGTGAGCAGCGTGGGCCTGACGCCTATCTCCGCGCACTGGCGCAGAAAGTCGTGCCCCTTCTCGTAGCTGGCAATACAAAGAAACCGCTCGGTAATGTCGGCCATCGGCCCTCCGCTTGCATGGAATCCCAGATCGGCACGCCCGGCGCTCTGTTCCCGGCTCAGACCACAAAAAAGACGCCGGCTTGGACCCCAGGTGAGGATAGTTCTACCATAGACGCTGCTACTGCAACTGGATAAGCAGCGCCAAGGACCGTTCACCATGCTTTCCGCACCTGAGGTTGTCAACCTGCACGACGTTTTGACGAGCGCCTGGCATGACGAGGCGAACCATCCCAGTTCCCTGGCCCCAGTCCCGACTGTTGGATCGAAATCAGAGGATGCATGGCCAGGCTCCGTCACTCGCCACCACAGAGCCAACTTCGAACTCTGGCATATCGAAGACGAAGCCCGGGCGCCCGGCGCAACCGATGCTGAATTGGCCGGCGTGAAGCGTCGCGTGGACCAGACCAACCAGCGCCGCAACGACCTGGCCGAGGAACTGGACCGCGCATTGCTGGGCTGGCTCGAAACCCAGGGCCTGCCCAACCCGGAGGCTCCGCTCCACTCCGAGTCGCCCGGCCTGATCATCGACCGGCTCTCCATCCTGGCGCTGAAGATCTACCACACGCGCGAAGAGGCCGAGCGCGCGGACGCGCCTCCTGGTCACATTGAGCGTAACCGCGAACGGCTCGCCACACTTGAAGAACAGCGCTCGGACCTGGCCAACTGCCTGGACGCGCTGTGGCGGCAGACCTTGGCAGGTGCGCGGCGCTTCAAGCTTTACCGTCAGTTGAAGATGTACAACGACCCGTCTCTCAACCCGGCCATCTACCGAAAAACACTCAAAGTCACGGGCGGTTAGGTTGCACTTTTCCGGCTGCCCATTGACGTAAGCCGGGGTTCTGCGTATAAAGAGGGCCAAGCACCGCGATTCTCTGGCGCACGTCTGGGCTGTCAATTCTCCGGCTCAACCGTGCGTTCAGGAATGCGCGTTCCGGCAAAAACATGATGCAAGACGCCCGATCCGCGGCGCCCAGCCGCAAGAAAACTCCTCCTCCACCAGCCAAGCCCGGCGGTCACGCCACCACGGGCACTGGACCCGCCTTCCAGCATTTTCAGGCTGCCGTTCAACTGCTGCAGCAGGGCAAGTATGAAAAGGCGATGGCTGCTTTTGAAAAACTACTCGTGGTCGCCCCTGCGGAGATCAAGGAACGCTGCCGCATGTATATCCAAACCTGCCAGCGCCAATTGGAGCAGTCCCGGCTGACGTTTCTCACGCCAGAAGAGCACTACGACTACGCCATCTCTCTGTTGAATACCGGCTACTACGAGGAGGCGCACGAGCAGTTCGGCAACATCCTGGCCGACCATCCCGAGGCCGACTACGCCCTTTATGGGCTGGCGCTGCTGGACTCGATCACCGGGCGCTCTCAAGATTGCCTCAGGAATCTGGCTCGAGCCATTGAACTCAATCCCAGGAACCGGCTCCAGGCCCGCGCCGACAACGACTTCCAAAGCATGGCGGACGATCCCCGCTTTACCGAGCTTCTGTATCCCGAGATCCCGTAAGGGCTTTCAGCCTCGGCCACCCGGCCGAAAGCTGATGATAAGAAGGTCCCAAGTGATGATTCTCAGCGGGGATTCGTTGACTGAGCTCGGACCGGAAAACGGCCAATCCCCGGCGTTCCAGCCCATGCGCGTGGTGGCCATCGGTGGCGGGACAGGACTCTCCACGCTGCTGCACGGCCTGCGCGAGCATGTGACGGCGTCCAAGCCGCCAGCCGCCGCGCAGGGCCTCATCGCCGACCTGGCTGCCGTGGTCACCGTGACCGATGACGGCGGATCCTCTGGACGCCTGCGCAAGGGGTTCAACATGCTGCCACCCGGCGACCTGCGCAACTGCATGGTGGCGCTCAGCGAGGAAGAGGATCTGCTGGCCCAGCTCTTCGCCCATCGCTTTCGCGGCGGCGACGCGCTCAAGGGACATAACTTCGGCAACTTGTTTGTCGCAGCGCTCACTGAGATTACCGGCGACTTTGGCCAGGCGATTCAACTGGCATCGAAGATTCTGGCCACCCGAGGCCGCATCTATCCAGTCACCACGGCCAATACGACGTTAATAGCCCGGATGGACGACGGCTCCGAGGTGCGCGGCGAAACCAACATCACCGCCAGCAAGAAGCGCATCGCCGAACTGATGCTCGATCCTCCCGGCGCCTTGCCGCTGCCGGAGACTCTGGACGCCATCCAACGCGCCGACCTCATCACCGTGGGACCGGGCTCGCTCTACACCTCACTGATTACCAATCTTCTGGTGCAGGACATTCCCGAGGCATTGGCCAACGCCCACGGCGTGCGCGTCTACATCTGCAATCTGATGTCCCAGGCCAACGAGAGCCTGGGGTTGACCGCCTCCGAGCACATCGAAAGAATTTATGAGCACACCCGGGCCCCCATCTTCGACTATGCGCTGGTAAACACCGGGTCTTTTTCGGCTGAGACGCTCGCCCGCTACGAGGCCGAGGGTGCAGCGCCGGTGGCGCCCGACATCGAAGCGATCGAGGCCCTCGGCGTGCGGTGCATCGCCGGCGACTTCGCCAGCGAAGAGACCACGGTCCGCCACGCCGCGGGCCGCGTTACCGGAGCTCTGCTGGCGCTGGGACGCACCTCGCTCGCCAGCGCCTCAGTCCCGGCTCGATGCTGAGAGATTTGACAGTTTTTGACGGATTTCTATTTCCCGCCGCTCCCGCATTGAAGTAAAGTAAAACGGCGCGGCCCCGATCCGCGCGATCAAAAATTGGAGGTATCATGCGGAAGACCCGAGTTTGGATTACGTTGAGCTGTTGCTTGTTTGCATTGGCCGTTTTTGCCTGGGCGCAAGCCAGCAGAAAGCCCGGCCTATGGGAGATGACCACCACCATGACCTTTCAACAGTCCCCCATGCCTCCAGGAATGCAAGCGCCTCCCGGCTCACCCTTCGCCGGCGGCCCGCACACCACCCAGGTTTGCCTCACCCAGGCCATGATCGACAGGTACGGCGCCCCGATGCCACAGACGGGCCGCGGCGACTGCCAGGTCACCGACGTTGTGATGAAGGAACACGGCATGACCGCCAGCCTCGTCTGTACCGGAAGAACGGCCGGGACAGGTACGGTCGAGTCCAACTGGTCTGAACCGGATCACGCCAGGGGCAAAGTGCACTTTACCGGCACGATGCAGATGGGGCCGAATACCAGGCCCATCGAGTGGACCTCCGAGTCCGTCTCGGTCTACAAAGGCCCCGATTGCGGCAGTGTCCAACCGATGCCGATGCCCGCCGGCAAGTAGAGTTCAAAAGATTCTCTGCGGACCAGAAGTTTGATAATGAGCTGTGCGCATCCCGTCCTCTGCGGCTTTTCTGGCGGAGAGGATGGGATGTGGCACGCCGGGTAATCAGCTTCACCCGTCGACCGTCCGCTTCAACTGGCCGCAGGCGGCGTAGATATCGCGTCCGCGCGGCTTGCGCAAATGCGTGGGAATGCCCTCGCCGGCCAGCGTCGTGCGGAATCGCTCGACAGCTTCGGGACTCGGCATGGAATACGGAATGCCCGGGCCGGGATTCCATGCGATCAGATTCACCTTTGCTGGCAAGCCGGAGCGACGCACCAATCGCGCTACTTGCAATGCATGCTCGGGTTGGTCGGTGACGCCGGCCAGCAGGACATACTCAAACGTGATGCGCTCGCGCGGTCGAAGCTTCACGGCGCGCACCGCGTCCATCACCGACTCAATGGGCCACTTGCGGTTGATGGGCATGATCTCTTCGCGAATCCGGTCGTTGGGGGCGTTCAGGCTGATGGCGAGCTTGGGCCGCAGCTCCGCCGGCTCCTGGGCAAACCGCTCGATGCCCGGGACAATTCCTGAAGTTGAGACGGTCATCCGCTGCGGGCTCAGCCCCACTTCCCGAACCAG
>PLFY01000156.1:20385-21242 GCA_003138365.1 Acidobacteriaceae bacterium | reverse complement strand
TTCGCGGTGAGGCAGAACTGGCAGTTGACCGCGCAGCCCACCTGGCTGGAAACGCAGATAGTAGCCCGGCGAAATTCAGACCGTTTTCTATTTGAAGGAGCAGAGTCCAGCTGGGCTGTCTGGCTTCCCACCCTTGCGCCAGGAAAAAGGCGCAAGGATGGGGCACCCAATGTTTCGGCACCCGATTCGGGAACATCGACTTCGCTGCCATCGCCAGTTTCGCCGTCATCGCCCTCCGGCATCCAGACGGTTTCAACAGAAGACGCGGCCTGATCTTTACCCTCGGACTCGACCAGATAGCGCTCCGTCCCATCCACCGAGCGAAAGACCTGAGCAATCTGCGGGCGGCCTACCTGCCAACCTTCGACAGCGAGCTTTCGACGCAGAGATTTGGGTAAAGTTGTAATTTCGCTTAATTCCGCAACGCGTTGACGGTACAAAGCTTCCGCCAACTGCTTGCCTCGCCAGGCCGGTTCGCCCACTTCCATCATTCGCGCCGCCAGCGCTTCAGCATCTAACCCAAAGAGCGACTTCCCGGTCCCGGCGAGCGAGCCTCGGCTTCCATCCCCAGAGTCTGGGCCGTCGAATCGAACGAGTTGGCTGGATTTCCCGGTCACGGCTTGGCTCAGCATAGAGCATTTCGTCCCCGAATGCAGCCATGTTCGGCCCGAGCGCCTTCGTGACCCCCAATTGCCCTACAATCGAGCTTGAACCATGACGATGACCACTGAACGCAACCTTCGCCGCACCGTATTGCCGAACGGCCTGATCGTCCTGACCGAGCGCATGGAGCACATGCGTTCCGTGGCCATGGGCGTTTGGGTCAAATCCGGCTCGCGGTGCGAACCCGCCGAGAC
>PLFY01000156.1:10557-20337 GCA_003138365.1 Acidobacteriaceae bacterium | reverse complement strand
TGGTGCTCAACCCCATCTTCGCCTTAACCGACATCGAGCGCGAGCGCGGCGTGATTCTTGAAGAGATCAAGATCGACGAAGACAATCCGGACGTGCTGGTCCACGAGTTGTTCACGCAAAGCTTCTGGAAGGACCATCCCCTGGGNNTTTCACGGCGGCAACATCATCTTCTCCGCGGCCGGCAACCTGGAACACGACCACTTTGCCGAAGCCGTGGCAGCCAAATTCTGCGGTCTGGCTGGCGGCGAGACGCTGCACGAGCTTTCAGCGCCCGAGGCCAGCGCCCGCATTGTGCTGCGCAACAAGAAGTCGCTCGAACAGGTGCAGATCTGCCTCGGCGTTCCGGCCCCGCCCATTACGGATGACAACCGCTACGCCACGCTGATTCTCAACACGGTCCTCGGCGGCGGCATGAGTTCCCGGCTCTTCCAGACCATCCGCGAGGAGCGCGGCATGGCCTACTCCATCTACTCTGACCTGAGCCCCTACCGCGACACCGGAACCCTGCTGGTCTACGCCGGAACCTCCGCGGGCAAGGCTCTTGAGGTGGTGGATCTGATCCTGGCCGAGTTCCGCAACCTGAAGGAACATGCGCTTCCCCATGAGGAGCTGACCCGCGCCAAAGACCAACTGAAGGGCAACATCCTGATGGGGCTGGAGAGCTCGAACTCGCGCATGGCCAACCTGGCCCGCCAGGAGATGTACTTCCACAACTTCATGACTGTGGACGAGGTAATCGCCCGCATCGAGGAGGTTGAAGGCGGCCAGGTGCAAGCCATGGCCCAGCGGCTTTTCGACCCAGAACGTGTCGCAGTAACCCTGCTCGGCCGACTCGACGGCATAAAACTCAACCGGACGAGGCTGATGTGTTGAATGGCAGTGGACAGTGGTCAGTGAACNNCCCATTTCCCTTCCGCGTCTATACGTTGTAGCATTTTGTCGGATGGGCCTGTGCTTTCCGGCCCGCAATACGAGGCTCTGAAATCCCATGAATCGCAAGTTCTCGATTGGTCGCCGCGGCACGCAGGGTTCGCTCACACCCAATGGCTTCACGCTCATGGAGTTGCTGATCGTCATGGCCATCATCGCCATCCTGATGCTCATTGCCATTCCCACCGTCGGCAGCTTGAAGAAGAGAGCCGATGATCTCTCTGCGATCAAGTCCGTCCAGGCCATCCAGCAGGCGGAGATGCAGTACGAGTCCACCTACCCCGCGAATGGGTATGCATGCACGTTGACGGCTCTGGGCGGCGATCCGAGCGCCGGAGCACCCTCGCCGGCTGCCGCGCAATTGATCCAACCCGACCTCAGTTCAGGATTCAAGCAAGGCTACATTTTCACCATCTCGAACTGCACCAAGGTGACCGTCAACAGCACGGACCGGTACACGGGCTACACGGTTACGGCCGTTCCGCAGACTGTGGGCAAGACCGGCGATCGCGCCTTCTGTAGCGACCAGTTCGGCACCATCAAGGTGGACCCGGCCGGCGGCGCCAACTGCACACAGATCCTCCAATGAGCGGGGGCATCCTTGCTTTGAAAAGGTACGGCTTGAGCCGTGCCATCAAGCGCCAATTGTGGATCTGGGCTTTACAAGCTGCGGAAAAAGGCTTGTTCTGGGCCAAAAGCGGCAAAAAGCATACCTCAGGGGCTAAAGCCCGCATTGATTCTGCTGCTTTTGTGCCAGGGATAAATCCCTGGCCCGCCGCCCGAACGAGTCTTTCCGCAGTTTGTGCGACTGCACTCATGCTTGCCGCAGCGACACAATGCAGCGCCCAGCAGCGGTTGCCGTCCGCGAAAGATGCGACCGCACACGAGTTGGCGCAGAAGGTCGACCGCCATTACAACCAGTTGCACTCGCTCAAAGCTGGCTTTACCGAGAGCTATGAGGGCCTGGGAGTCAAGCGCACCGAGAGCGGCACGCTGCTGATGCTCAAGCCGGGCCGTATGAAGTGGGACTATAGCTCACCGGCCGGCAAGCTCTTCCTGCTCGACGGTAAATTCGCGTGGTTCTACGCGCGCGGCGACTCTCAGGTCCAGCGCATCCCCGCCAAAGAGCTCGACGACCTGCGTTCCCCGCTGCGGTTCTTGCTGGGCCACACCGAGCTTGAAAAGGAAGTGAACAACCTTACCCTGGCAGCCGGCCCCAACGGCCTTCTTAAACTCTCCGGTCAGCCGAAAGGTCAGGAAAGGCGTGTCACCCGGCTCACCATTTCGGTGACACCCGAAGGGACCATCACCGGAATCGAGATTGAAGAGGCCGACGGCGCTCTGACTCGCTTTACCTTCACCGGCGAGCAGCCCAATGCCCCCATCCCGGCTGAAGTCTTCCACTTCACGCCACCGCCTGGCGTACCGGTCGTGGACGCGTTACCGCCGGTGTGAGAACAGTGGTCAGTGGTCAGTGATCAGTGGTCAGTAAAACAGTGGTCAGCGGTCAGTGGTTAGTGGTNNAGTGGTCAGTGGTCAGTTGTACTTGGTCAAGCATCGGAGGTCATTCTATGGTGCAGTCATTTCGTGACTTGCACGTCTGGCAGAGGTCAATTCAATTGACAGTTTCTCTTTACCGCCTTACTCAGGGTTTTCCGCGCGAAGAAGTTTACGGGCTATCCAGCCAGATAAGACGTTCCGCAGTGTCGGTGGCTAGCAATATCGCGGAAGGACAAGGAAGGCTCACAACAGGCGAATTCAGGCAATTCCTTGGCGTCGCTCGAGGTTCGAACTTTGAGCTGCAAACCCAACTGGAAATCGCACGGACGCTTGGGTTTGAGAATCCAAAGTCGATCGATGAAGCCGAGAGTTTATCGCATGAGGTTGGGAAGATGATTTACGCATTGTTGGAATCCCTCAAGAAGTAGATTATCGGAACCGGCCGCTGACGGCTGACCACTGATCACTGACCACTGTCACTCGTATCGCAGCGCCTCGATCGGGTCCAGATTGGCGGCGCGAATGGCTGGAATCATTCCGCTCACCAGCCCTGTGACGATCAGGATGACGGTGGCCACCAGCACCGACGTTGGCGAGATGATGAGACGGATATCCGCGTCCTCGGCGTGGCTGGCCAAGGCGCTGTAAAACGTGATGCGACCCACCATCATTGAAACCAGATAGGCCAGCGCGATGCCAGCGCCGCCGCCCACTGCTGTGATTGCCATCGCCTCGGCCAGGAATTGGATCAGGATGTGGTGTCTGCGCGCACCGAGCGCTTTTTCAATGCCGATCTCGCGGGTGCGCTGCTGCACCGCCACCAGCATGATGTTCATCAGCCCGATGCCCGCAATGCCCAGCGTAAGCGCGCCTACCATGGAGAGCAGAACCTGCAGCGCAATCGACAACATGCGGAATTGCTTCAGTTGGGTCAATATATTGGCCACATAGATGGCATTGTGGTCGGAAGGGCGGAAATGGTGCGCCGCCCCCATGGACTCGCGCAGGCTTTTCTCCACAAGTTCATTGTCGCCGCGATAGTTGAACCAGATGCCGTCCAGATACTTCGTGTCCTTCAGATCGCTCATGGTGTTGAAGGGCACGTAGATCATCCGGTTGCGATCGCTATCGCCCTCCTGCATCTTGGGACTCAACACGCCGACGACGGTGAACAATACGCCATTGAGGCGGACGGTCTCGCCCAGCGCCCAGCCGCCGGAAAAGAGCTTGGTCTTGGCCTCCGAGCCAATCACGCATACGTGGGCTCGTTGTTGATCCTCAGCCTCGTTGAAGAAGCGGCCCTGATCCAGATCCAGCTTCCAGATGTCCTGAAACGANNGAGATATGGAAGATGCCGGGAACGCTGTTGGAGGTGCGGTCCACGTCGTCAAGGGTGAAGCGCACGCGCACGCCTGCCTTATCGCCGCCGGCCTGCTCACTGGTGCGGCCGGGAAAGAACCCGATCATGTTGGTTCCCCACTGCTCGAAGATGGCCTCAATGGCGCGACTGAAGCCGGCGCCGTAGGCCAGCAGCAGCACCACGGTGGCAATGCCCCAGGCCATGCCGATCATGGTAATGGCGGTGCGGCGGCGGTTATAGACCATCGCCTCCCAGGCCTGGCCCAGAATATCCATCAGCATAGTGGTTCCTTCCGAGTGATCAGTTATCAGTGGTCAGTACCCGCTGCGTCCGATAAAGCTCGAGGGTTCCCAACCGGGCACTACGAGGAAACACCCTTTCGCCCCGGCCCCACTGGACGGGGGTGGTTTGGGAAATTCCAGCCCAGGATTTCGTTCGCTCCAGCGAACTCCATGCTGGGCTATTCTCGTACCCTCCCTCCGGGAGGATGGACGCGGCGGCACTTGGTTTCATACCCTGTGGGCCGTCAACGCAGGAAACCACTGACAACTGACAACTGATCACTGACAACTCTCACGCTACTCTCTCCGCAACGCCTCGATCGGATCCATCTGCGCCGCCTTGCTGGCTGGATACAGCCCGGCAAACACGCCGCAGAGCACCAGGGAGCCAAGCGCCAGCGCGGCCGACCACGGCACCAGCCGTGGCGGATCCCAGCCCGGCATTTTGCCGGTGAGCCCCTCTTGCAGCAGGCCCATAAAACCCGCGGAAACCGCAATTCCAATCAGGCCGCTGATCCCGGTCAGCAACAGGCCCTCCCAAAAGAACTGCGCCAGTATCCTGCGCTTGGTCGCTCCCACAGCCTTCATCAAGCCAATCTCGCGGGTTCTCTCCGTCACCGAAACCAGCATGATGTTGACAATGCCCACCGCTCCCAGCCCCAGCGTCACAATGCCCACGCCGCCTAGAAAGATGTCCATGGCGTTGAAGATCGCCCCGATCATCTTTTCTTCCTCGATGGTGTCCCACTCGTCAAAGGCGTCTTTCAGCGACGGGTCGAAGCCGTGCCGTTCGCCAATCACGCGATGGACCGCGGCCACCGCGGCCGTGGCGTCGCCCTTGGTGGTGGGTTGGTATTGCAGCGAGTTCAGCGCATCGTGGGGAATGTTCTCGCCCTTCATGGCGAAAAGCTCCTGCATGATCGTCAGCGGGATGTAGAGCTTCTGATTGTCCCCATCGTTGTTTCCGCGGCTGATGGACTCCACGCGGCCCACCACGGTGAAGCTCACGTCGTTGATGGCGATGGTCTCTCCCAACATGGGGCGGCCAGGAAACAGCAATGTGGCGCTTTTCGACCCGAGCACCACCACGCGGCGGCGTTCGGCCAGGTCCTGCGCATTCAAAAAGCGGCCCTCGGCGATGGGTACAAATCGCACGGTTGAATAATTCGGTTCCACCCCCATGACCTGACCGGAAGTGTTGGCGTAGGCGCTCACCTCGTAGAGATCGTTGCGGCTCAGGATGGCGGTGACTGCGCGCAACTCCGGCAAGGCACGCATGGCCGCCTCATCTTCGAGCGTAAGTTTATAGGGGCGCATGCCGGTGTGCTGGTTGGGCAGAGCCGGAATTGTGGCGCTCCACATCATCACCACGTCGTTGCCGAATGTGGACAACTGCTTGTGCTGGCCGGAGCGGAAGCCCTCGCCCAGGCCCACCAGCACCAGCAGAGAGCCAACGCCCCAGGCAATCCCGAACATGGTCAGGAAGCTGCGCAGTTTGTTGGCCATGATGGCGCGGAAGACCTGGCCGAGCGTGTCGAGGAAACTCTGCATAAGCTTAAGACGCCGGGGGGAGGCCGCTCGGAGAATGATACGCGGCGGAGGAGGAATCAGTTCCCCGCAAGCCTGCGAGACAATAGAGGGACTTCCGCGCTAAAGCAATCTCATCCCAGCGGACTTGGATGCACCCACGTCGAACGTGACGGTGTCGCGGCAGCCGGCCAGATGGCCGCACCTTTCGATCAGACAGTCGGCTAAATCGGCCTTCGCGCCGGCAAACCGGTCGAGAGCCTGGGTAACTGCCGCATGGCTTTCCAAAACCAGTTCAGAGGAATTGAGCAGCTGTTCCAGGTGCTGAATGAGTTGACCTTTGTTCACAAAATACCGGCTACGCAGTACCCAAACCAGTTCGATGAGGGAGATTAAGGAAATAAATCCAGGCGATTCGGGCGTAAGAGTTCGCAGAAGCTCTTTAACGCGACTGCCCTGATCCAGATCATCTTTCGTAAGGAACCGGACCAAAATGTTCGTATCGAGTCCCGTCATCGTGGTCGGCTCAATCCTCGTATGTCAATTCCCCAGCCCAGCCTTTGGCAATCGTCTCGTTCATTTCCTCGATTGTCACCGGCTTGCCCGTCCAATGCACAATCCCCTCCATGTCCATGATCGACCCAGTCTTAGGCTTGATTACGAATTCGCCGTTCTCGCCCTCGATGAATCTAACCCGGTCGCCGGGTTTGAGGCCGAGCTTTTTGCGAACCTCAAGCGGGATCGTGATCTGTCCTTTCGAAGTGACTGCCGCAGTAGCCATCGGGTCTCCAATGACGCGATTATACTCCGCCTCCTTACGTTTGGTAAGGAGGAAATAATTTCGTGCAGAACAACTGGAGAGACGCCTTAGGTTTCATACGTATAAAACCCGCGCCCGGACTTCCGCCCCAGCGAGCCAGCCTCCACCATGCGCACCAGCAGCGGGCAGGGGCAATATTTGGGATTGCCGAACCCCTCCTGCAATACCCTGAGAATATCGACGCACACATCCAGACCGATCAGGTCCGCCAGCGTCAGCGGGCCCATGGGATGGGCCATGCCCAGCTTGAAGATCTGGTCCACGGCCTCCGGCGTCGCCACGCCTTCCATCACGGCGTAGGCCGCCTCGTTGATCAGCGGCATCAGCACCCGGTTGGAGACGAACCCCGGCGCATCGTTGACCTCGACCGGCGTCTTGCCCAGCCTGACCGCCAGCGCCTGAACAACAGCAAAAGTCTCATCGCTGGTGGCCGGGCTGCGAACAACTTCGACCAGTTCCATCACCGGAACCGGGTTGAAGAAGTGCATGCCGATCACCTGCGCCGGCCTGCGCGTCTCGGCAGCCAGTTTGGTGATGGAAATAGAGGAGGTATTTGTCGCCAGCACGGCGCTTTCCGGCAGGATGCGGTCGAGTGCGCGAAAGATCTCTGTCTTCAGGTCGAAGCGCTCCGAAGCAGCCTCAAGGGCAAACTCCGCGGCACCGAGCGACTCGGGGTCGACCGTGGGCATGATCCGCGCCAGAATCGGCTCAATTTCAGTTTCGGGTAGCTTGCCCTTGGCGGCCTCGCGGCCCAGATTCGTGCGAATCAGGCCCACGGCACGGTCGAGAAGCCGCTGCTCCACGTCGCAGAGCAAAACGCGAAAGCCGGCGCGAGCAAAGACATGGGCAATTCCGGAACCCATCGTCCCCGCACCCACCACTCCAACTGTCGCAATCTCCGCCGCAACTTCCGCCATGCCCCAACCCTTCCGCAACGGGAGTGTAGCAGCCAGGGTGCGCTGAACGTCTTAGGGAATCTCAGAATAAGTTCTTCCTGGCGACAAACATTCCCTCAGGGGCTAAAGCCCGCGTTGATTCTGCTGTATTTACGGCACGACTAAAGTCGTGCCCTGACACAATAATGGCTTGTGCAGAGGTTCCTTAGTTCCCGCTCGTGGGCGCCGGAACCATATCCAGCGGCTCGGTCAGCGTGAGCATCATGGTCGTGCCCGATTCCAGAGTGGCTTGCGGATGGCTGACAAGCAGGTGGACCGTCACCACGCCGGCTCCAATCAGGCTGCCGGCCGCCGCGCCTGCCGGGCCGCCGAGAACTGCGCCGGTCACAAGGCCAGCACCAACTGCTCCGCCATACTCAATGCCGTCGCGCTTCAATCGCGAGGCCGGAGTAATGGCGCCTTCGCTTCCAATTCGGGTCTTGGAGCCCGGTGTCCCGGTAATCTCGGCGTGCAGCCTGAAGCGCATTCCGTCGGGCAGTGTGACCGTCTCCGGCGCAAGGCGCATGGAACCGTGGCCGCCGACATGGCCGCTCGATACCCGGATCACCTGGCCGTCAATCTCCGCTCCAGCGGGAATCACCACCTGGCCCCCCTGCAACACGTCCGAGGCCACCATGGTGTGGAAGGCTTCGCCCTTCTCGCTGGACACGGTGGAGAGCCTCTGCAACAGCCTGACTCGAATGGTGGTTCCCTCGACGATCTCTCCGGGGCGCCGCGCGTGCGGATGCACAATGTCGCCGTCCGGATCATCGGCGTATGCGCGTTCGGTCAACGACCGCGGCGAATCCGCCACATGGACAATGCCGTCGTCATTGCCGGTTTCCGCAGAGCGGCCTGGAGCCGAAAACCTGTCCGGCGAATTGACCGAGCTGGGCTGCGGTTCAGTCTGCTGCCGGGCTGAAATACGCGCAGAATCTGGATTTGCCGGCTCGACCGGCTGGCTCGTCATGGGCCGTCCCGCCGGGGGCTTCGCCTCAGGTGTGCTGCTGGTCGTGATCTGGTCGTCCGCAGGAGGCCTCGAGGTCCCCTGGTAAGGATTGGATTGGCTTGCCGCCCGCACTCCCAGAGCGGCAGTGGCTGCAACAAACAAGGCGCACATCAGAATCGGCCGATTCATCCAAGACTCCTTTTCCCGGGTACAAATCTCCCCGATGATTCAAACCCCATCGGGGCCGAAGAGTTTCGCGGAGCACACCCTTGCCAGCCCTGCGACAATTCACCCCGCCAGACTACCCAATTCAAGGCTAAATTAGCCCGGCCTGGAGTTCGCCCGTGTCGGCGTTGCAGGTTCCTTTGACGGTACGAATCAGCAAAGGCAACCCGCTTCACCGCCGCATCCAGGGACTCCTTCGGTACCCAATTCGGCAGATCGTTCATGGTTGGAACGACTTGCCGCAGTGTGACCGCTGCCACACAGGTCAGCACCCCCTGGTTTGCTAGAATCCCTAGGGAAGACACCTGCTCTTGAGTGCTGGAAGGCGAGGAGATTCGATCCGTGCATGAGCTTCTGGAAACGATTCAAAGCGCAGCCGGAGAGACTCTTGCGGTAGATCGCCGTCCCAAACTGAATGACCGGCTAATGCATCGCATTGTGAGGAATCATATGACTGAGATTGTTGCCATTCGCGCCCGCGAAGTCCTGGACTCGCGCGGCAATCCGACCGTTGAGGCGGACGTAATTCTGGAAAGCGGGGCTTTGGGCCGCGCCATCGTGCCTTCGGGCGCATCCACAGGCGAGCATGAGGCCGTGGAACTGCGCGACGGCGACAAAACCCACTTCGGGGGCAAGGGCGTACTGCAGGCCGTCGAAAACGTTGAAACCGTGATTGCTCCCGAACTGGAGGGCATGGACGCCGCCAACCAGCGCCTGATCGACCAGACCATGATTGCCCTGGACGGCACGCCGAACAAGGCCAAGCTGGGCGCCAACGCCATTCTCGCCGTCTCCATGGCCGCCAGCCGCGCCGTGGCCCAGACCCTGGAGTTGCCGCTCTACCGTTACCTCGGCGGCGTAAACGCCAGCGTCCTGCCCACCCCGATGCTCAACGTTCTCAATGGCGGAGCACACGCCGACAACAACGTGGACTTCCAGGAGTTCATGATTATGCCCGTGGGCGCCGAGCGCTTCTCCGATGCCCTGCGCTGGGCCGCTGAGACTTTCCACACCCTCCGTGGCGTGCTCAAGAAAAAGGGCTACAACACATCCGTGGGCGACGAGGGCGGTTTTGCTCCTTCGCTCAAGTCCAACACCGAGGCCATCGAGGTGATCCTTGAGGCCATCGAACTGGCCGGCTACAAGCCCGGCGAGCAGATCGCCATTGCGCTCGATCCCGCCTCCAGCGAGTTCTACAACAAGGAGACCGGCAAGTACGTCTTCAAGAAGAGCGACAAGCGTGAGCTTTCCAG
>PLFY01000156.1:0-10524 GCA_003138365.1 Acidobacteriaceae bacterium | reverse complement strand
GTCGGCGACGACATCTTCGTCACTAACCTCAAGCGGTTGCAGCGCGGGATTGACGAGGGCGTGGCCAACTCCATCCTCATCAAGCTCAATCAGATCGGCACCGTCACTGAGACTCTTGAAGCCATCGAGCTGGGCCGCCGNNCATTGCCGACATGGCCGTCGCCACCGGCGTGGGCCAGATCAAAACTGGGTCAGTGAGCCGCACCGATCGCATCGCCAAGTACAACCAGTTGCTTCGCATTGAAGAGGAACTCGGCTCCGGCGCGGTGTTTCTTGGGCTCGAAGGCCTCAACTACAACGACTAACCACCTGCGGTGGGGCAGACGCTCGCTATTCGCTCGCGCAGGCTTTGTCGTATCCCAGGTTTCGCTATTGAGACCTGGGATGCCCTCACGTCCGACAGAATTGCACTGATCGTTCCCTTCCCCGAACCCGACCTCCAAGGAAGCCGCCCGTGTCCATCTCCAAGCGTCCTCTCGTACTCACCATCCTCGACGGTTGGGGCTACAGCCCCCAAACCGCCAACAACGCCATCGCGCTGGCCAATAAACCCACCTACGACAAGCTGCTGCGCGAGTTTCCCAACACGCTGATCCATGCCTCCGACCACTTTGTCGGCCTGCCCGACGGGCAGATGGGCAACAGCGAAGTCGGCCACTTGAACATTGGCGCAGGCCGCATTGTGCAGATGGACATTACGCGCATCGACGCCTTGATCGCAGCGAATGAGTTCCACAAGAACCCATCCATCGTGGGAGCCATGCAACGTGCGCAGGAGGGCGGCCGCCAACTGCATCTCTTCGGGCTGGTCTCCGACGGCGGCGTGCACTCGCATCAGAACCACCTCTACGCGCTGCTCAAGACCGCGCGCGAATATGGCCTGGAGCGCGTCTTCGTCCACGCCTTCATGGACGGCCGCGACACCGGCCCCACCTCCGGCGCAGGCTTCATCGCGCAGCTCGAGCAGAAGATGCGCGAGTACGGCGTGGGCAAAATCGCCTCCATCAGCGGGCGCTACTACGCCATGGACCGCGACAAGCGCTGGGAGCGCGAGCGCAAGGCCTTTGACGCCATGGTCAACGGCAAGGCCGAGGGCGGCGCATACCCCAACCCTGTGGCCCGCATCAAGGAGAATTACAACAACGGCATCACCGACGAGTTTCTCATTCCCTTTGTCGTGGTGGACGCCTTAGGTAAACCAGTAGCCCAGATCCGCGATGAGGANNAACTTCAACTTCCGCGCCGACCGAGCCCGCCAGATCACCCGCGTGCTGGCCCGTGAGAGCGGCCTCAACAAGCAAGGCGGCCGCGACCTGGACGGATGGGAGTCGCTCGACCAGGAAATCCCCCGCACCGAAATTCCAAAGAATCTGCTCTACCTGTGCATGACGCAGTACGACAAGAAATTCCAGCTGCCGCTCATCATGCCGCCGGAGTCGCTGGATAACATTCTGGCCAACGTGCTCGCCCAGCACCATCTCCGCAACCTGCGCGTAGCCGAGACGGAAAAGTTCGCCCACGTGACTTACTTCTTCAACGGCGGCATCGAAACACCCTTCCCCGGTGAAGAGCGCATTCTGATTCCCTCGCTCAAGGTTGCCACCTACGATCTGGCTCCGGAGATGCGCGCCGAGGCCATCGCCGACACCATCATCAAGGCCGTCAACGACACAGCCTTCGACCTGATTGTGTCCAACTTCGCCAACGCCGACATGGTGGGCCACTCCGGCAAGCTGGAGCCCACCATCAAAGCCTGCGAGGCCATCGACGCGCAACTAGGCCGCGTCTACAAGGCCATCAAAGAGAAGAACGGCAGTTGGCTCATCACCGCCGACCACGGCAACGCCGAGCAGATGGTCGACCCCGTCACCGGCGGCCCGCACACCGCGCACACCACCAACCCCGTGCCGTTCATCTATGTCGCAGAAGATGGCCCCCACTACCGCCTCCGCAATGACGGCTCGCTGCGCGACATCTCGCCCACGCTGCTGGCCCTGCTGAAGCTTGAAGAGCCCAAACAGATGACCGGCGGCGACCTGCGCGTGCCGATCGCGAAGTAACTTCAGCACCGCAACGGAAAGGGTGAGGCCAACAACGGCTTCGCCCTTCTTTAACTTTGCCCCGTACAATAAAACCATGCTTCGCGATCTGCGCCCGCTCTTCGTCTATATGCGCCGCTACCGCTGGGGATACGTGTGGGGCTGTCTCTCGTGCATTGCCACCAATGCCGTTTGGGTGCTCTTTCCCCAGGTGCTGGAAAAGGCCATCGACGGGATGAGCCACGGGATCACTCGCAACGGGATTCTGCTCTTCTCCGGGCTGCTGGTGGGAATCGCGCTGGTCAAAGGCGTCTTTCTTTACGCCCAGCGATGGATTCTCATCGGCATCTCGCGCGAGATCGAGTTCGACCTGCGCAACGACCTCTTCATCCACCTGGAAAAGCAGGACTCGGGCTTCTATCAGCGTTACCGCACCGGCGACATCATGGCCCGCATGACCAACGACCTGCAGGCAGTGCGCATGTTGCTCGGCCCAGCCCTCATGTACTCCGCCAATACCATTTTCTTCACCGTCGGCGCGTTGTTCTTCGTGCTCCGCATCAGCCCGTATTTAACCCTGGTCGCGCTGGCGCCCATGCCCATCGCCAGCATCCTCGTTCAGTACTTCGGAACCCGAATCCACGACCGCTTCGAGCGCATCCAGGCCAGCTTTTCCGACATCTCCGCGCAGGCCCAGGAAAATTATTCGGGCGCGCGCCTGATCCGAGCCTTTGCCCGCGAGGAGTCGCAGATTGGCCTCTTCGAGAAGCTCAACCGCCAGTACATTGCCCGCGCTCTTCGCCTGGTCCAGCTCATGGGCATGCTCTGGCCCACTTTGGAATTCATCCTCGGCGTGTCGATGGTGATTACATTGCTGGCCGGCGGCCACCTGGTCCTCGCCCATCGCATCACGGTGGGCGCGTTCGTGGCCTTCAGCACCTACATGGTCATGCTCATCTGGCCCATCATCGCCGTGGGCTGGGTTGTGAATCTGTTCCAGCGCGGCACCGCCTCCATGGTGCGCATTGACGAGTTGCTCAAGGCCGAACCGGCCATCGACGACTCCGCGGCCGATCCGGCGATTCCCGCTGACACCATCCTTCGCGGGGAGATCGAATTCCGCCACCTCGACTTCAGCTACGGCGAGACTCCGGTACTGCACGACATTTCGTTGCATGTTCCCGCCGGCTCAAGCCTGGCAATCGTCGGCCCCACCGGCTCGGGCAAAACCACGCTGGTCAACCTGCTCTCGCGGCTCTTTGAGGCGCCCGACGGTTCACTGCTCATTGATAACCGGCCCGTGCGCGACTATCCGCTCGCCACGCTGCGCCGTAACATCGGCATGGTGCCCCAGGAGACTTTCCTCTTCAGCGAAACCATCCGCGAAAACCTGATGGTCGGCGCGCCTCATGCCACCGCGGACGACCTGGTGCAAGCCACCGAAGCCGCCCACATCCGCCTCGAGTTCGAGGAGTTCCCGCAAGGCCTTGAGACCATGGTAGGCGAGCGCGGCGTTACGCTCTCCGGCGGACAGAAACAGCGCGCGGCCATCGCCCGGGCACTGCTGCGCCGGCCAGCCATCCTCATCCTCGACGACGCATTGGCCAGCGTGGACACCTACACCGAAGAGCGCATCCTCGGCGGGTTGCGCAACTACACTTCTGCCTCCACCACACTGCTCATCTCCCACCGCGTCTCCACCGTCCGCGATGCCGACCAGATCGCCGTGCTCGATCACGGCAGAATCGTAGAGTTGGGCCGCCACGACGAGTTGCTCGCGCGCAATGGCTATTACGCCGGCCTCTACCAAAAGCAGCAACTCGAAGAAGAGCTCACCGTCGCTGGATGACAGAAGCGGGGACTAGGGACTAGGGACTAAGGATTAGGGATTAGGGATTAGGGATTAGAAGCAGCACCCTGTCTTCTCTCGCCGCGGGCAAACATTCCGTCCTTAATGAGCACCGCTGCGGACTGTTCCCTAGTCCCTTAGTCCCTATTCCCTGCCTTACGCATTCCAACTTGAGCCGACTGCGGCATCCGCGCCGTAATCGTCGTTCTCGAAGCCCGTTTGCCTGCGCCCCGAGGTCCTTGCCAAAATCTGGGCCGGAGCCGGATTGACTTCGGGGTCCTTCGCCACCTGGCGCCATGCATCGCGCACATTCCGCACGCAATCGATCACGTGCTCGAATTTCTGTTGCGACGCCGACTGGGATGCCTGCAGGATCTGCGCAAAGATCGATGCGTAGAACTCGCTGAGCACCTGCGCCGGCCGCCCACCCACATCCATGCGCAGCCGCGCCTGTAGGTGAATAATGATATCCAGAGCCCGCTTCACGGCATTCCGCCGGCCAGCCTGGTCTCCGCACTCGACTGCCGCGCTGGCGGCGTAAAGAAAACGCAGAATGCCGTCATAAAGTGCCACCACCAGATCCACTGCCGAAGCGCCTTCCAGCGCATGTTCCTGATAACTTCCCATCTGGGTATTGCTCCTTAGCCGTTTGTCTGCTGGTCATAACCGGTGATCGCGGAGTAAAGTTCGTTCACCCCATCCAACTGCGAAGGGAGTTGCTGCATGATCTGGTCGGCGCTGGTCAGTTCCGCGGTCAAGCTCGTCTGCTGTACGGAGATCAGGCTCTGCTCCTTGGAGATGTCCGCGTTCAGTGTGGACTCAATGTTGCTGTTGGAACTGGAGACAAGCGACAGCACGCCCGTTGCCGCGCTGGTCCCGGCGTTGGTCAGCATGTTGGAGAAGCTCTGGCCCCATCCGTTCGCGTTCTGAAAGAACCCCACCACGCCGCTGTAGTCCGAGTTCAGCACCGAATCNNGCTGGTGTTGGTTGCATCCAGAATGCTTGAGGTCACGGTCAAATCGCCAGCGCTCCCCGCAGTGCCGGAGGTGAGCGAGAGGTAGGACCCACTGCTATCGATGACAACCGATGCCGAGACCCCGATGTTGGCTTGGGTGATGGCGTTGGCCAAACCCGAGAGTGTGCTGTTGGAAGTTGGTACCTGTATGGTCCGCGTTGCGCCGCTGCCCACCTGGATGGAGATAGATCCCGTAAGCGTATCGCCCTGACCGGCAATCGGAGTCAAAGTCGCGGTCGAGGCCACCGCGCCGGCGCCGGTTGAGGCATTCGCGTCGGTACCCGCCGTAACGGATGAACTCAGTAGCGTATCGCTGGTGGCAACGATGCCGGAGTTCACCGTCAATGCCCCGGTTGCGCCTGCCGTCTGCGATAGGAGCGAAAGCGTGGACTGCGTACCGCTGGTAACGACTGTGGCTGTAACCCCGATCCCGGAGGCCACCATGGTGGGGGTCACGGACAACGTCCCCGCGGACCCGCTGGTTCCAGATGTCAGAGTCAGGGTGTCCACGCCGCCGGTGGTCGTCACATCGGCCGTGAACCCGATGCCCGGTGTGCCATTGATCGCCGAGGCCACTCCGGAGAGCGTGTTGTAGCCGGTCGCGGAGCCGGTGTAGATGGTGTTGGCCGCCGGCGGGCTCGGCGCACTGCCGATCACGATTTTCTCTGCTGTGCCGGCGCCCACCTGAACCGACATGATGCCGGAGAGCGCGGCGATGCTGGTCGCATGCAAAGTGCCGCTTGAGGTTACCGTACTGCTGCCCGCCGTGCCGGAGTAGGTCAGCTCTGTGTTAGCGGCGGCTGCGTCGATTGCGGATGCCAAACCGGCCAGCGAATTGGAATCGCTTCCGGAGCCGGTGTAATAGGTATTGGTCCCTGGATCGTTGGCGCCGCTGCCCATCACAAAGGTCTGCGCCGGACCGCTGCCCACCGCGATGGAAACGGAGCCTGCCAGCGTGGTGCCGGTGTTGTTGGAGATCGCGGCCAGATACCCATTCGGATCGGCCGCATTCAAACCGCCCAGGATCTGCTGCTGCAGGAGCGAAAGCGTGGGAGAACCGAACAACGGCTCCGGATTGCCTGAGCTGTCGTTCCCCTCCTGGGTGTTCATGGCGCTGACCAGAGAGTTGTAGTCGGAGACGAATTGGTTCATCGTGCTCTCGACCCCGGCATTGTCGTTGGCGATCACCACCTGCACCTGCTCCAGGCTTCCATCCGACTCTTTGGCGCTCGGGGCCAGCAGTTGGAAGGTCACGCCGGGAATCAGGTTGGCAACCGTGTTCGAGGCGCTGGTCAGGGCGATGCCGTCCACGGTCAAGTTCGCATTCGTACCCGGCACCGAGGACGTAAAGCCCAACGATTGGCTGGTATCGAGAACATTTGAAGTCACAGTCAACGTCCCCGTGGTCCCCGTGGTTCCAGACAGCAGGGACAAACTCGAAGTCCCATCGCTGTTGGTCACAATAGATGCCGTGACGCCGAGGCTTGCCGAGTTGATTGCGCTCATCAGCCCAGAGAGCGTGTTGGCGCCGGCGCCGGTGCCGGTGTAAACGGTGTGGGCCGGAACATTGCTCGCCGGCTGGGCTCCGATGACGACGTTCTCCGTCGTGCCGTTGCCCACTTGGATGGCGATGGAGCCTGAGAGCGTATCGTTGGGGTTGGTAATTCCAGCCAGCGTGCCGGTCGAGGCCGTGCTGCCGGCGCCCGCCGTGCCCGTGTAATTCAACAGCGCACTGGTATCCACAATCGAATTCGAGCTCACGATGACATTCCCGGCGGCGCCCGACGTGCCGGAAACCAGGCTCAGCCGCGAACCCGTGGCATCGGTCAATACGCTGGCGCTCACGCCCACCCCGGACGAGTTGATGGCCGCCGCCAGNNCCAACCTGCAGCGTGATGGAGCCGGCTATCGTATCGGAGGCGTTCCCGATTGCAGTCAGGTACCCGCTCGATGTCTGGGCCAGATTCGTCACCTCCACCGTATGCGTTCCCGCAATCGCCGCCGAGTTGGCCGCGGTCAGCGTCAACACGTTCTGGTCCGAGCTTGAACCCTCTTTCTCCGACATGATTCCCTGAAAATCGGTCAGAGAACTTATGTCGTTCGAGAGGTTCGAGAACAGCGTCCCAAGACTCGATATCGCTGTGTCCTGGGCCTGCAATGCGGTCAACTGCGTCTTCCACGGCGTCTCCACATTCTGCAGGTTGCCCACGATCTCGGCCACGGTCGAGCTGACGTCAAATCCAGCCCCGCTGGTTGGCGACCCGAAACTCAACCCCACTGTGCCCATCAAGCCCTCCGTGGCAAACTGAAGCAGCCATGTAACCACCCGGCCCCGCACCGGATTGGAAAAACTTCATGGCATTGAACGATTGCAGCCTGCCGCGCCACTCCAAGACCCTGCCTGCCCAACACTTCATCGGCGCCGAGTGTCTCATCTTTAGCCGCACGGATTCAAAAGCCGTGGATTCGGCGCCTCCCTCTCTGAAGCACAAAAAATGGGGGCGCCCTCGCGGACGCCCCTCCAAGTGAATTGCTTGAAGCTGTCTTACTGCAGCAGCTTGGTCACTTCCTGCTGGATGCTGTTGGCCTGCGCCAGCGCCGCGATGCCGGTCTGGCTCAGGATCTCGTACTTGGACATGTTGGACGTGGCCATCGCATAGTCGGTCGCCTGCACCGCATTCTGCGCCGAGATCACGTTCTCCTGTTGCGTGCTGAGCACCGAGCTCACCGAGTTCAGCGTGTTGATCTGAGCGCCGATGTAGCCGTCCTGCGCGGCCACGTCGGTAATCGCCTGGTTGATGCTGGTCAGCGCGGATTCCGCATCGGTCTGGTTGGACAGATCGCTTGCGCTCAGCGACTGCCCGGCGCCGTCGGAATAGCTCATCGTTGCAATCCCGCTCGATGCGCTCGAGTTGGCCGCGAAGTTCGCGTTCGGGTGTGAAGCTACCGATGACGAGCTCTGCCCGGTGGAGGAATCGTAGAGACTATTCGCTCCAGTTGAGTTGTAGACCCCCACGTTGTATGCACTGGCCGCCATGTAGGAGAGTGCCGCCGTGGTGGTGGTGTCGTGCAGCGTGTTGGACCCTTCCGTAATGGCGGTGGGGTTATCCGTGGCCCCCGTCAGAGACAGGCCCGACGAGGTTACGGTGGCGTTGATGCCGATGCCGCTATTGCTGATCGCGGTCGCCAAAGCGCCCAGGGTTTCGCCGCCGGCTGAACTGCCCACAGCGATGGTGCCGGTGCTCGAGGCGCCGCCCAGTGTAAAGACCTCAGTCCCGCCGGAGCCGGTGAGGCTGATGCTGCCGGTGACCTGGTCGCCGGTGGATGCCGTGGTCAACCCGCCCGCCAGATTCAGCGAACCAGCCGACTTCGAGCCGGGGCCTCCCGTGCTGGCGGCAACCGTTGCCGACGTCACTGTATCAATCAGCGTGTCTTGCGCGCCGGAACCCACCGTGATGGTGGTGGCCGTAGCGCCCGACTGCAGATTGAGAACGCCGTTGGCCACGGATGCATTCAGGCCAAGGGCCGTGTCGTCGGTGATGGCGGTTGCCAGGTCCTGGAGCGTAAAGCCGCCGGTGGTGAAGCTGGGGCTTGAGCCGCCGGACGTCGCGCCCATGGTGAAGGTCTGCGCCGTCCCGCCGTTGTTCAGCACGATGCTGCCGCTAAGCGCGTCGGTTGCGCCGATCTGTCCGGAGGTGCCGATCGAGGCGTTGGCATGGGTGGCCGCTGTGGATGCGGTTCCTGCCACCTGAGTACCTTGCAGCGCTCCGTACTGATCCACTAGCGCGCCGGTACCAACGGTGATGACGCTTTGGCTGTCAGTGGAGGTGATGGTCAGGCCTCCGGTGCCCGCCGCCGTGGCGCCCAGGTCTGTGCCCAGGTTGGTGTTGGCCAGGTTGATAGCCGCAGCCAGCCCTGCCATCGTCTCGTCCCCTGCCGCAGTGCCGGTGTAGTAGTTGGTGCTTGTGTCGGTGCCGGCGCCTACGCTAAAGGTGACCGCGCCCCCGCCGGTGCCGTAGACATGGCCCAGTGAGCTGGTGTTGGTCAGCACGATGGAGCCGGAGATTGGATCGCTGCCGGAGTTAATTCCGCCGTTGCTGTAGTTGAGGGTCGCCGCGGTATAGGAAGAGTTGGCCGCGCCGGACAGGCCGCTGGTTCCGGTCTCGGCCAGCGTCATCGTCAAGTTCGATGAATTCGCGGTCAGGCCGGTTGCGCCCGCAGTCGACGACTCCAGATAAACTCCACCTGTCGCCGCATCCACCGAGGCGGTAAGGCCGAGATTGGCCTTGCCGCTGTTCGAGGCGTCGCTGCCTTCGGTGTTGATGGCAGTCGCCAGAGCGGCAATACTTGTGCCGGTTATGCTGAAGGTGCCGCCGCCCGTCGCATACGTGCTGGAGGCGCTGCCGGCGCCCATCACGAATGTATCCGTGACGCCGTCGTTGGTGACGGTAACGGTGCCGCTGAGAGTACCGGTGCCGGCGAGTTTTCCGGAATCGGTAAGCGCGATCACGCCGCTGAGGTTCTGGCTGATGTTACCGTTCGCCGGTGTGGTAAAGCTCATCGTCGAAACGTCGCTCAGAGCGCTCGAGGTGACGGCGATGCTTCCAGTCTGGCTACCCAGTGTTTCCAAGTCTGTGAAAGCCAGCCCGGTACCGGCGGTGTTGATTGCCGCTGACAGGTTAATATCAGCAACACCGGCGTGCACACCATCCTGGCCCTCTGCAGTGATCGTCGACTCCAGCGAAGCCAAGGTCGAAACGCCCGTGGTGCCGCCCGTGTAAAACACGTTGTTAGTGGCAACAACGGTGTTATAGGTCTGGCCGCTGTATTGGTCGTTGGCGGCAAGCCCGCCCATCACAAAGGTATCTGTGACGCCCATGTTCGAGAGCACCATGGTTCCGGTCAGGGTATCGCCCGTTTGGACAATCGGGTTGCTGTTGATGTCCGTTACATTGGTCTCGACACCTGAGTTTAGGCTGTAAGTCGCTGTGTTTCCGTACGAAGCGGAGAGATCGCCGGTCATGGAGTTGAACTGGTTGACCAGCGTGCTGGTAGCTGTGGTTACGTTGGTGCCGCCAGTTGCGGTCACAATCAGGCCGGTAGCCCCGGCCGCAGCGGTGAACTTGTAGTCTAACGGCAGAGCGGTGTGGGCGGCGGTGATGGTGGCGGCAAGGCCGCTCATCGTCGCCGGTTGCGCATTGGTAAAGTATTGGGTGGCCGTGTCGTTGCCGTTGCCCACACTGAACGTTACCGCGGTTCCTCCGTTGTTGGCAAGGATGATGGAGCCGGCAACTCCCGCGCTGGCGGAGTTTGTTCCGCCAACGGCGAATGTGACTGTCGGGTTGCCGGTCGCGGAGGCCAGCACCTGATTGGCTGTGTCTACCAGGGTGTCTGCGCTTTGAGTGAGGTTGTCGGTGGTGGCGCCGGTTGTGCTGTCGGTTACCGTTAAGGTGCCGCCTGTGGCGCTGACAGCGACGTTGAGGTCGAGGTTGCTATCGACGGAGGTGATGGCTGCCGCCAGGTCGGTGAGGTTCGCGTTGCCGCCAAAGTTGTCGCTGTACCAGGTTCCACCGGTCGTGGGAGTGGCCGAATTGGTTCCGGCCCCCATGGCAAAGGTGTAA
>PLFY01000151.1 GCA_003138365.1 Acidobacteriaceae bacterium | reverse complement strand
GACCTCATTTACTGCAAGATCGAGGAATGGGATCACATCACCGGGTACGTGAAATACGGCCAGGGTTATCCCGAGATCGCGCCGTGGAATGCGATCCCCTTTTTCAAGGGTCAGAAGAAGATCGTCCTGCGGAATTGCGGGCTGATCAATCCCGAAGACATCGAGGAATACATCGCTGTGGGCGGATATCAGGCCCTCTATAAGGTGCTGATCGACGGACGCGGCGAGAGCGTGATCGAGCAGATCAAGGCATCCCGGCTGCGCGGACGCGGGGGCGCCGGCTTCCTTACCGGCAACAAGTGGGATTTCCTCGCCAAGGCCAAGGCGGACACAAAGTACATGATCTGCAATGCCGATGAGGGCGATCCCGGCGCCTATATGAATCGCAACGAGATTGAAGGCGATCCTCATTCGCTGCTGGAGGGGATGATCGTCGGCGCGTACGTGACCGGCGCAACCGAAGGCATCGTCTATGTGCGCGCCGAGTATCCCCTGGCGGTCCGCCGCCTGACCCGCGCCATCGAACAGGCACGGGAGTACGGACTGTTGGGCAAGAACATCCTGGACCGCGGATTCAACTTCAATATCGAACTGGTGCAGGGCGCCGGGGCCTTTGTTTGCGGAGAAGAAACGGCCCTGATCGCGTCGCTGGAGGGCTTTGCAGGCAGGCCGCGTCCTCGCCCGCCGTTTCCCGCACAGAAAGGGATGTGGGGCAAGCCGACCAACATCAACAACGTTGAAACCTGGTGCAACATTGCTCCCATCGTGAGCCGCGGCCCGGCATGGTTTGCCGAGACCGGCAGCGTGAAGAGTCCTGGTACGAAGGTCTTCTCCCTGGTGGGCAAGATCCAGAACACCGGGCTGGTGGAAATGCCGCTGGGCACTCCGCTCAAGAGCTTTATCTACGACATTGGAGAAGGCGCCGTGGCCGGACGCCGCGTGAAGGCTGTGCAAACCGGCGGACCTTCCGGCGGTTGCATTCCCGTGGAGATGCTCGATACCCCGGTGGACTACGAGAGCCTGGCGCAGATTGGCTCCATCATGGGTTCCGGCGGCATGGTGGTCATGGATGAAGACAATTGCATGGTCGATGTGGCTCGCTACTTCATTGAGTTCACCCACTCCGAGTCCTGCGGCAAATGCGTGCCGTGCCGGGTGGGGCTGAACAAGGCGCTGCGCATCCTGAATGCGATCACCGAGGGCAACGGAACTCCGGAGCACCTGGGTCTTCTGGATGAACTGGTGCGGATGATTCGCGAAACTTCGCTCTGCGGACTGGGTCAGACGGCGCCGAACCCCGTACTCACCACCATTCGCCACTTCCGCGAGGAATACGAAGACCATATTGTGGCCAGGCGTTGCCGAGCCGGCGTTTGCCAGGAACTGGCGCTGTCTCCCTGCGAAAACAGTTGTCCGCTGCGGATGAACATTCCGCGCTTCCTGGAGCTTTATCAGGAGGGCCGGATCGACGATGCTTTCGAGTCGGTGATTCTCGACAATCCGCTGCCTGCCTCGACGGGCCGGATCTGTCAGCATCCCTGCGACAATCGCTGCCGCCGCCAGTCGTTCGATGAGTCGGTGAATATGCGCGAAGTGCACCGCTATATTGCCGATGCGATCTATCAATCGGATCGCTTTGAGCCGATGGTCGAACGGATCGCGGCGCGCAAGCTCCCGCCGACGGGCCGCAAGATTGCCGTCGCGGGCTCAGGCCCGACGGGGCTGACGGCTGCCTTCTATCTGGCCATGCTGGGTCACGACGTAACCATCTTTGAGGAACACGGCGAGGCCGGAGGAATGCTCCGCTTTGCCATCCCCGAGTATCGGCTGCCCAAATCCGTGCTGCGGCGTGAGCTCGATCTTATCGAGAGAATCGGCGTCAAGACGGTGTTCAACACCAGGGTGGGATTCGATCTTCCGTTGAACGAGTTGGCAAGCCGGTTCGATGCCGTCTTCCTGTCCATCGGAACATGGAAGGAATCATGGCTCCATCTTCCCGGAACGGAGCTGAAAGGCGTCTATACCGCTCTGCCGTTCCTCGAATCGGTGGCTAAACGGGAGCAGGTCTTTCCCGGCTCGCGGGTCACCATCGTCGGCGGCGGCAACGCGGCCATCGACTCCGCGCGGACTGTGTTGCGCATGGGCTCAAGCGCCACCATTCTTTATCGACGCGAGCGCAAAGACATGCCCGCCATCGATGAGGAGATTCAGGCGGCCGAAGAGGAGGGCGTGCGCTTCGTCTTTCTGGCCGCGCCCCACCGCATCCTCGGCGGCGGAGACGGAAACGTCAAGGCGATTGAAATCGTCAAGACGCGCCTCGGCGAGTACGACAAGTCTGGAAGGAAACGCCCCATTCTTACCGATGAAGTGCAGCGCTTCGAATGCGACAGCGTGATCCTTGCCGTGGGCGAGACCTTCGATCTGGACTTCTGCCGCGCCTCCGGCCTGGAGCTCAAAGAGGAAGGAACCATCGTGGTGGATCGCTTCACGCTCGAGACCAGCCGTCCCGGTTTTTATGCGGGCGGAGACGTCATCACCGGCGCATCCAACGTGTCCAACGCCATGGGCGGCGGCAAGCAGGCGGCGCGCAAGATCGACGAACGCCTGATGGGCGAACAGCGGTGGGAGAAGCTCTTTCCGGAGTTCGCATACAGCCGCCAGGCGCCGGGTGAGCCCAGCCTCAGCCGTCGTCACACGGCGCACGATGTGCCCGCAAAGGTCCGCGTCCAATCCCAGGAAGAAGTCGTTGCCGGTCTCAGTTCGCAAGAGGCGCTTGAGGAATGCCGCCGGTGCCTTCGTTGTGACCTGAGAGTCGCCGTCAGCGCCAATTGAATGNNTGAATGGAAAGGAGAGCCCCATTGCCGAACAAAACAATCTCCCTTCGAATTGATGGCGAGTTGGTCACTGCTCCCGAGGGACAAACGATCCTTGAAGCGGCCCGCGCCAACGGCAAACAGATCCCGACGCTCTGCTATCTGAAGGGACTGAGCGCGGTGGGAGCATGCCGCGTGTGCATGGTGGAGCTTGCCGGCGCCGATCGCCTCCTGCCGGCCTGCACCACTCCCATCCAGGAGGGCATGTCGATCAAGACCTCCTCGGCCAAGCTTTTGCTTTACCGGAAGATGGCTGTCGAGCTGCTGCTGGTGGAGCGCAACCATATTTGCTCGGCGTGCGTGTCGAACGGCCATTGCGAACTTCAGTCGATGGCGCAATCGCTGGGCATCACCCATGTGCGCTACTCCTACAACAATCCGCGCCTTCCCGTGGATATGACGCACGATCGCTTCGTCCTGGACCACAATCGCTGCATCCTGTGTACGCGCTGCGTGAGGGTGTGCGCCGAGTTGGAAGGAGCGAATGTGTGGGAGGTAGCGTCGCGCGGCATCCACTCCCGGATTGTCAGCGATCTGAAGGACAACTGGGGACAGGCGAAGAACTGCACCGGCTGCGGCAAATGCGTCCAGGCGTGTCCCACCGGCGCGCTGGCGGAAAAGGGCTTTTCGGTTCACGAAATGGTGAAGCAGAGCGATTCCGTTACCCGCCTGGCCTTGCAACGGGCAGGTCAGATGAAGGGCGCACGGTAACGGTTACCTGGGTTTGGCGCGGAAGGAGGAGAAACTTTGGATTACTGCGCTCCCAGATGGAGCACAATCGAAATCTTGTTTCTTTCTAGTTCTGTGACCGTGTGATTTGGTAATGGATGGAATGTAGCGCCGGTCTCCTGACC
>PLFY01000177.1 GCA_003138365.1 Acidobacteriaceae bacterium | reverse complement strand
AAGCGGGTCTTCATCCGTGTCGACTTCAACGTGCCGCTCACTGAAGACGGCTCGACCATCACCGACGACACCCGCATCGTGGCCACTCTGCCCACCATCGTCTACGCCCTCCAGCGCAAGGCCAAGGTCATTCTGGCCTCGCACCTCGGCCGTCCCAAGGGCAAGCCCAATCCAAAATACTCGCTGCGCCCTGTCGTCGTCCGGCTGCGCGAGTTGCTCGACAAAAAGCTGGGCGAATCCATCAACGTGGCCTTCTCTCCGGACTGCATCGGCGAAGTTGCCAGCGAAATGGCCCGCCAGCTCGAATCCGGCCAGGTGCTGCTGCTGGAGAACCTTCGCTATCATCCGGAAGAGGAGGCCAACGATCCGGCCTTCTCCAAGGCTCTGGCCTCGCTCGCAGACCTGTACGTCAATGACGCTTTCGGCTCAGCCCATCGCGCCCACGCCTCGACTGAAGGGATTACGCATTTCCTCAAGCCAGCCGTCGCCGGCCTGCTCATGGAAAAGGAGATCACCTACCTCGGCAAGGCCCTGGAATCGCCCGAAAAGCCGTTTGTCGCCATCATCGGCGGCTCCAAAATCTCCGGCAAGATCGACGTTATCGACAACCTGCTCGACAAGGTCGATACGCTGGTCATCGTCGGCGGCATGGCGTATACATTCCAGCGCGCCCTCGGCGTCACCACCGGCAAGTCGCTGGTCGAAGAGGACAAGATCGACATGGCCAAAGCGGCCCTCGACAAGGCCAAGGCCAAGGGCGTCGAGCTTCTGCTCCCCGTAGACAACGTTCTCGCCGACAGCTTCTCTCCCGACGCCAATACCCAGTTGTGGGACTGCTCGGTCAACTTCCCCGCCGACTGGCAGGGTCTGGACATCGGCCCCAAGTCCATCGCGGCCATTGAAGAAGTGGTTTCCACCGCCCGCACCATCGTGTGGAATGGCCCCGCCGGCGTCTTCGAGTTTCCCAAATTCGCCGTGGGCACCAACGCCATCGCCCATGCGGTCGCCGCCAACAGGACAGCCATCTCCATCATCGGCGGCGGCGACAGTGTGAGCGCGATCAACCAAGCCGGCGTAGCCGACCAGATCACCCACATCAGCACCGGCGGCGGCGCTTCGCTCGAGTTCTTAGAAGGTAAGAAACTCCCCGGCGTGGAGGCGCTGACGGATAAGTAAAGCAGTGGTCAGTTGTCAGTTCCCCACCGGCGTTGCCGACCCACGGGAGATGAAAACTGCGTCCGACGCTGCCGCCGCTAACCTGCTAACTCGCCATCCCCGCTTCAGCGGGGGCTAACTCGCCGGGTGCCCCAGGGTTTCGCCTTTGAAACCTGGGAACTGGCGCACGACCGCCGATTTCCAGTCTATTGTGCGGTGAGCGGCTCTGGCGTATATTTCTGTCATGGCCACGACATCCACATCCTGGAATCTCGTCGTGTCGAAAGAGACCGACGAGTCGGTGCGCCAATTTCTCGCCTCCCAGGAAGGAAGCGGGAACGGCGATCTCTCGCTTTTCGTTGAGGAGGCGGTCAAGAAGCACATCTTCGAGACGACACTCAGAGCCGTTCGCGAGAAGAATGCGAACGTGAGCCAAGAAGAGATCGATGCGGCGGTCGAAGAGTCTCTGGCCTGGGCTCGTGCTCGGCGGCGTTGATGCTGGTTCTTCTCGACAGCAACATATTTTTCAGCGCCCTGCTCAAAGCGGGAAGTCCGCCCGCTCGGATCGTTGACCTTTGGCTGGACGGCGGCTTTCATCTTCTTACCGGCGGCGCGCAGATCGACGAAATACGCACCGCCTCACGAAACTTGAAGTTCCGCAAAATTCTCCATCCTCACGACGTTGGCGTCCTGGTCAACAACCTCCATCGCGCAGAGGTTTGGCCCGGTCCGCTTCCGCGCAAGCATCAGGCCGCCGACCCGGCAGACAGCTACCTGTTGGACCTGATGGAAGCGGCGCAGCCCGATTATGCCGTGACTGGGGATAAGCGATCCGGCTTGCTCGAAATCGAAAAGCTGGGGCGGACGAAGATTCTGAGCGCAACTGCTTTCTCGTTGCACGTGCTGCATCTGTAGTTTCCGATTGCGAAGGGCAAACCGCAAGGAGCGAAATGGACACGAAAAAGCCAAACCCCGAGTTAATTGACGACGAAAACCCGGAATGGACGGACGAAATGTTTGCCCGGGCCGTCCCGTTCTCCGGTCTGCCCCCTGGAATTGCAGAAGCTGCTCTCCGGGGAGAAACACGTCAAGCCTGACGCGGAAGCCTCGTCCACTCGCCAGCCCACAGCCTAAGCTGTGGCGTCCAGCGCCTGGAGCTGCACAGCCTGCCTTCCTTTTTCCGCAACGCGTTTGCAGAAGATTATGCTTCGGCAGCGCAGAATACCTACATGGGAAACCTCGACAGCCTCGATTTCCGCCGCCGCGGAACTCTGACCCCACCCCCCCCACCCTGCGAGAGCCACCTTTTCAATCAGGTTATCGACCTAAAGTCTTATACATGAACAACATAAGAAATAGACCCATTAACTCATCGGTAAACACAGACCCCTGAAAACCAGGCTTTTGAGGGGCATTTCATGGTCAAAATGGGCGATTTTTGCCAATAATCCGGCCTTGATGAGTGCTCTTCCCGCAAACGCCATCTCCAACAGAGACCCGTGCAGCGTCCCGATACAGCGATGCGGGAAATGCCCTAGACTCAAGTACAGAAGGCTCACCCGAAAACGCTGGAGGAGGCAAATGGGCTACTACACGCGTGTCCTGTCGAAACAAGATGAGTTCCCATCCTTCGATGAACTCGCGCAGCTGATTCGCGATACGCATCCCGACTACAAACTCGCAGTCGAAAGCGGAGATGAAGAGGACTGGGAGACTCTTCTGCTCGTCGGCAATGATGAGGTCGAAGTCGCCGTGATCGAGCGGAATCCCGTGAGCAATGGTTCAACCGGCCAGGACCAGATCGCCGACTTCATCGAGGACACGCAGGATTGCAAGCCGGAGAGCGGCGTTCAATGGCTCGCGGAGTACCTGGGCGAGGTCAAAACCGTCTACGCGTTTCAGCACCTGCAGGGATCGGAAACGGAGGAAGGCGGCAACGCCCTCCATGCGCTGCGTTCGGCTCTGTGGGAGCGCGGAGACGCGATCATCCAGGCCGACGGCGAAGGGTTCACCAACGAGGAAGGCTTCCATATCGTCTGGCAGTTTTCCGACTCGGTCTCAGGCCCCTGGAACATGGGCGTCTTTCAGGACGGCGCCTGGCATCACTTCAAGATGGACCTGGGCGACCCCGATCATCGCGCTGCCTTCCTTGAAGGTGAAGTGCCGGACGACTTGACCGCGGCGCGGTCCTCTGGCCCACAGGAATAGCCCCAATCGGTGTTTGTGTGTTTAGGTGTTTAGGTGTATATTGAGGCTGGAGAGCCTCATGTCCACTGCCACCACCCGCTGGAACCTAGTCGTCCCCAAAGAACTCGACAAATCCCTGCGCCAGTTCCTCGCCAATGAAGGCAGAGGTAAGAAAGGCGACCTCTCCCGCTTTGTCACAGAGGCCGTTAACAAGCACATCTTCGACTCTGCGCTTAAGGCGGTCCACGAGCACAACGCAAATGTGCCTTTGGAAGAGATTGAGGCAGCTGTTGAAGAGTCCCTCGCATGGGCACGGGCGCGGAAGCGCTGATGCTTGTACTGCTCGACAGTAACATCTACTTCAGCGCATTGATCTCTCCGCTGGGTTCCCCTGCGCGCATCGTCCACGCCTGGAGGAATGGCAGGTTTTATTTGCTCACCTGCAAGCAGCAGATCGACGAGATTCGCGCGGCGAGCCGCAGCCCCAAGTTCCGCAATCTGTTCCAACCTCACCATGTTGGCGACATGCTGAATCACTTGTATAGTGCGACCGTCTGGGAGGGTCCACTGCCGCGCAGGCATCATGCTGCCGACCCGGCAGACAGCTATCTTCTCGATCTGATCGAAGTGGCGCAACCCGACTACGCGGTTACCGGAGACAAGCGCTCTGGACTCCTACAGCTCGACAAGCTTGGCCGGACGAAGATTCTGAGTGCGAGCGCTTTCTGCGCTGAAGTGCTGCATCTGTAAGACCTTTGATGCGGCGCTACGTCTCTTCTCCCCGCGTTGTGCCCGCCGTCACCCGTTCCCGCGAATTCCATCGACTAAAATCGCCTTGAGGAACCCAACAAAATGTCCCGTAAAGCCCTGATTGCCGCCAATTGGAAGATGTACAAGACGCCTGCTGAAGCCAAGGCCTTCGTCGATGCCTTTTTGCCCCTCGTTGCCGGCCACACTCGCGACGAGATTGCCCTGTTCCCGTCGCCCGTGCTGCTGCCCACGGTGATTGAAGCCGCAAAGGACTCCAACGTCGCCGTCGGCGCGCAAAACATCCACTTTGCCGAGGAGGGGGCTTACACCGGCGAGACTTCAGTAGGCCAGCTCCAGGCCGTTGGCGGTACGCACACGCTGATCGGCCACTCCGAGCGCCGCCAGTACTTTGCCGAGACCGACGAGATCGTCAACAAGAAGCTGCACACAGCGCTCAAGCACGGCGTTGTCCCTATCGTCTGCGTGGGCGAAGTCCTGGCCGAGCGCGAAGCCGGCCAGACCGCTCATGTGCTCAAGACCCAGATCGCCGGAGCCTTCGTGGGCATCACCGCCGCAGCCGCCGGGCCCATCGTGATCGCTTACGAACCCGTCTGGGCCATCGGCACCGGCAAAACGGCCACGCCCGAGATCGCCGTTGACGCGCACAAGATCATTCGTGCCGAAGTGGCCAAGCTGCTGGGCGCTGATGTGGCAGCCGCCATCCGCATCCTTTACGGCGGCAGCGTCAAGCCCGACAACGCCACCTCCCTCCTCGGCGAAGAAGAGATTGACGGCGCACTCGTCGGCGGCGCCAGCCTCAAGCCCGACTCCTTCGCCGCGATCGTCAAATACTAGCCTTTATCGTGCCAACATTCGGCCGCGATCCGAAGCCAGCAGTTAGGGCCTCGCCTCGCGGCCGACGCGGTTAGGATAGATGTGTCCCGCCAGATGTTGGCGGACCCGATTCCACAACGAACCTCATGCCGCGCAAGAAAGCCCAACCCAAGCCCGTTGCTCCGCTGTCTGCCTCTCCATTCGAACAGGCCTGGAGCGGCCTCCGCGCCCCGTCCGCGCCCCATCCCACCGTCTCAGCTCGGTGGCTGCTCATCGCGACAAGCCTGGCAGTTTTGGCCGCTGGAGCCTGCGCCTGGGGCACGCTTTGCCTGCTCTTTTGGCAAGGGAGCTGGCAGTTGCTTTACCATCCCACTTCCGCTGTAACCCGCACCCCGGCCAGCGTGGGCCTGGCCTTCGATCCCGTCGGATTCGCCACCACTGAGGCCGGCCAGCCCCTGCTGAAGGGATGGTGGATTCCAGCCGCGACCGACGCGCGCTATATCCGCTACACCTTCCTCTACCTGCACGGTCAAAACGGCAACCTGGGCGACACTGTGGACGATCTGGCAGCCCTGCACGCCGTAGGGGTCAACGTGCTGGCCTTCGACTATCGAGGCTACGGCCAGAGCCAGTTCGCCCACCCCTGCGAAGCCCGTTGGCGCGAAGACACGGATTGGGCGCTCCAGTACCTGACAGGGACCCGCCACCTGGCCGCCAACACGATTGTTCTTGATGGCAAAGACCTGGGCGCCAACCTCGCGCTGGAGATAGGCGCACTGCACCCCGAGCTGGCAGGGATCATTCTGCAGGAACCGCTCGATGCCCCTGTCAATGCCATCTTCAACGACCCGCGCGCCCGCCTTGTACCGGCTCATCTGCTGGTCCGTGATCGATTCGATGCGATCCCGCCGGCAACAGCCCTGCGCATTCCGTCGCTCTGGTTTCTTCAGAGCCCGACGCCGGGACGAGTCGCCTCGCCAGATCATCTCGGCGCCTTCAAGAAGGTCACAGCGCCCAAGATGCTGGTTTGGCTCGCACCTTTGCCCAATGCAAATAAGGATTTCGAGAACTCCTTATCGCGCTGGCTCGACGATCTGCCCAGTAACGGTCGCACCCTTCCAGGTTGTCAGCTCGGAAATGGACTCGCGTGCTGACCCGCTGACTTGCAAACTTGCTGCTGTCATCTCGGCATATCGCGATGCAGCGTCTTCACCTGATAGCCGGCCTTCTTGAGCCTTTTACCGATCTCCTCGGCCATCATCACGCTGCGGTGCTGGCCTCCGGTGCAGCCAAAGGCCACCGTCAGGTAGCTCTTGCCTTCCTCGACGTAGTGCGGCAGCAGGTAAAGCATCAGGTCCGTCACCCGGTCAAGAAACTCCACGGTCTGCGGAAACCCTCTTATGTACGCAGCCACCTTGGGGTCCTGCCCGGTTTTCCTGCGAAACTCCGGCACAAAGTGGGGATTGGGAAGGAAGCGCACATCGAAGACCATATCCGCGTCCAGCGGCACCCCGTTCTTGAAGCCGAAACTCAGGCAGGAGACCAGCAGTTGCCTGGTCTCGTCCTGCTGGCCAAACCGCGCCTGAATGTGAGCGCGCAGCTCGTGCACGTTGAAGTTCGAGGTATCGATCAGCGTGTCCGCCACATTGCGAATGGGGTCAAGCAGTTGCCGCTCTTCCACAATCGAGCGCGACACCGTATCCGACCGGCCCAGCGGGTGAGGCCGCCGCGTTTCGGAGTAGCGCTGGACAAGCACCGCATCCTGCGCATCCAGAAAAACGACCCGCGTGGGAAGAAGCTTCTTTACCTTCTTGAGGATCTCCGGGAGGCGGTCCAGCGTGGCTCCCTCGCGGATGTCTACCACGATAGCCGCACGCTCGATCTCGGCGGACTTGCGCACCAGCCGGGCAAAATCCGGGAGCAATTCAAGCGGCAGGTTGTCCACGGCGTGGAAACCAAGGTCCTCAAACGACTTGATCGCCGAGGCCTTGCCGGCGCCGGAGATTCCGGTCACGATCACCAGTTCCTTGTCCGGCTTCTTCAATGTCTTGGCAAGCTTGGTGCCTCTCCGTGGCAAGACCACACGGGGCGCACGTTTTGAAGACGTCATGGGCACATGCTACACCGAAGGACCAGAATCAGGCTCCGGGAATTTTCGTCCAATAACCGACGCCCGCCAAATGCAGCGCCCGCACCGGATCTACCGCATACGAAAGCAGGTGTCCCTGGCCCAATTCGCAACCCATGCGGCACATCGCGTCCAGTTGCGCCGGCGTCTCAATGCCCTGCCCTATCACCTGCATCCCCAGCGTGTGGCCCAGATGAATCACCGACTCCAGAACCGCCAGTTGGCGGCCTGTCGAGGTTGCCGCCACGGTGAGCCTGGGGTCCAGTTTCACAACGTCGATGGGCAGGCGCGACAGCAGGTTGAGGGGCGCCAGGTTGGAGCCGAAATTGTCCACCGCGATGCGCACATTGCAGTCCACCATCCGCTGTAGAATCGCCACCGCCGCATCCGGGTTCTCGTTCAGCGTGGCCTCCGGAACCTCAAACAACAGGTGCGTCGGGTCCACGCCGGTTGCCGCCAGAGCCATCATCAACTGCGCAACCATATCGGGATGGTAAAACTGCCGATGAGACACGTTGATGGTCAGGGTCAGGTCCGCCTGCGGCAATTCTTCGGTCCATTTCCGCAACTGTCTGCATACCGTTTCCACCGTCTCCCTGCCGAGACTGATGGAGAGGCCGGTATCCTCGGCCACGGGCAGCAGTTCGCTGAAGCTGTCTACCGAGCCGTCTGCCCGGCGCCAGCGCAACAGCGACTCGAAACCCTCAAGCTTTCCCGTTTGCAGGCGGTAAATCGGTTGGTACCAGACCTCGAACTCCCGCCTCTCAACCACGCTGCGCAGCTCCCGCTCGCGCTCCTGCTGGGTTGTGACGTGTCCTTCCATCTGCTTGTCGAAGATTTCATAGCGCCCGCCGCCGGCCTGCTTGGCGGTATACATGGCGAAGTCCGCATCCCGGATCAGCAACTCGGGCGCCGTGTGGTCGGGTCCGGCCATGGCCACGCCTATGCTGGCGCCGGCCTGGATTTGGTTTCCGAAGATTTCAAATGGCCGCTGCATCTCGCTCAAGACACGGGTGGCCACAGTGTCCAGATCGCTGACCGTAAGGATGCTTTCCACCAGCACGCCAAACTCGTCGCCGCCCAGGCGAGCCGCCGAGTCCTGCGGACGCAACGCCGTGCGGAGCCGTTCGGACACCGCTTTCAGCAATACATCGCCCGCGGCGTGGCCCATGGAGTCGTTGATTTCCTTGAAGTGGTCCAGGTCAAGAAAAAGCACGCCGCAGGTCTGATCCCGGCGACGCAACCGGCGGCTCAGCGCCAAGGTCAGCCGATCCAGAAAGAGTGCCCGATTGGGAAGTTCTGTCAGTACATCGTGCATCGCGTCGTGTTGCAGCTTGGCTTCAGTCTGTTTGCGGTCGCCGATGTCGCGGTAGGTAAATACGTAGCCCACCTTTGCTCCGTCCACCAGCAATGGCCCCGCCAGCATGGCCACATCCACCAGTTCCCCATCCTTGTTCACGCGCACCGTTTCGATTGTGGCGCGACCATATTGATCCACCGTCCTTTCCAGCAGCGCATATTCGTTCTGGCGCGTCTCCGGCACAATCAGTTCCCGCAGATTTTCGCCGCTGGCTTCATCGGCGGTGTATCCGAACATTCTGGTAAACACGGGATTGGTGTACAGAACATGGTTGTCATGGACGATGGCCACTGCCTCGGGAAGGCTGGCAAGCACATCCTCAATCAGCCGGGACTTGGGCGCCTGCTCCCGTCCCCCTGGATGGGCCACAATCACCGCTTCGCGAAGCTCTGCATTCAGCAGGCAGTAGGTGCCTTCGACGGGAAGCAAACGCCCACTTTTGGACGGAAGCGTGGCATGAAACGGGCTGCCCCGTTTGGTCCCTGTGAGCAGGGTCTGCGGCTCGGCCGTCCCCGGAAACAGGCCCCACAAAACGTCTTCGACAGGGCGCTCTACCCATTCCCCGTCGGCCAGGCCCAGCATCTGCCGCGCCTCCACATTGGCAAAAACAATGTTGCCCGCCCGCTCAAGAAAAACCAGAACCGGCAATGCATCGAGGATCTCCTGCTGCAGAGTGGAGTCCGAGTTTTCCGGAAGATTCAAACCCATAGTCTCCATAGGAATTGACGTATTTCCCATCCTCGCTCGCTTCCCTTACGGCTCCACTGCGTTGCCCAATCGGGAAAGCTTATGCCAGAATCGTAAGCCGCGGAGCGTACTGTATCCATCCCCTAAATCGGCCATTGGGTGCAACCAAAGTCTGTCCTATGTCGCATTTACATGCGCAGCGCAAATGCGATATCGCCGCGGCAATGACCGGTTCAGGGGGGAAGAGTGGCGCAGAAGTAACGTCCATTCGATCACTTGTTCTTCGATGAAGAGTGTGGACTTTACAGGCTGCGGAAAAAACTCTTCGCTTTCCACCCCAGCTTTGAAAGGGCACGGCTTTAGCCGTGCCGAGAGAAGACCAAGTGCGGGATCGGCTTTACAGGCTGCGGAAAAACTCGTTCGGGCGGTAGGCCAGGGATTTATCCCTGGCACTAAGGCAACAGAATCAGCGCGGGCTTTAGCCCCTGAGGTATGCTTTTTGCCGCTTTTGACCCAAAACATGCCTTTTTCCGCAGCCTCTTTAGCCGCCGAGGGAATGCAAGCTGTTGAAAACACATTCCCTCAGGAGCTAAAGCCCCATTTCATCGTTGGGCAATCTGGTGGCGCGGCTGAAGCCGCGCCCTTTCAAAGTAGTAAAATCACACGCTCAGAAGCGCTTTCCCGCAGCCTTTGAAGCCCGTCCCCTTCACCGCCCCCATTTCTGGACTCGCGCTAAGGGATTTCCACGAGTTCCATCTGGCCGTCGCGACGGCGATGGAGCACAAACATATCTCCGCCGGGGTTGCGGAAAATCAGCAAGTCGCGGTCGCGGAACTCCGCGTCCTTTACCGCCTCCTCGATGGTCATGGGGCGCAGAACAATCGCTTCCCCGCTCTTGAGGATGTGCGGCTCGACCACCGTGGCGCGGTTGGGAAACGAATGGACGGCGATCGACGCGCGGGCCTTGGCGCGTGCGGAGGCAGGCATCCCATCCCCAGGCTCTGCAATCACGAGCGCAGCACGAGCCTTGGGCCGGGCCACAGGGGGCGCGGTGAGCACCTTCTCTCCTTTGGGCAGCCGCTTGCCCTCCAGACGCCTGTCCCGGTACCGGCGCGCCTGGTTTTCGGCGTGTTCCATCGCCTCGCGAAGCGCCGCTTCCAGAGTGTCCGCCTTGCCGGTCGCCGCGATCGTCTGCGAACGCGCCTGCACCGTCAGTTCCACGATCTGCACATGCCTCTGCGCGCCAAAAGTGATGCTGGCGCGCGCCGTTTTGCCCAAAATCCGGGCAATGCGTTCCATCCCCTCCTCAGCCTGCGTGCGCAGCGCCTTGGAGATCTTCACTTGTCTCGCGGTGAACTCCACTTCCATGGTCAGCCTCCGCTCTACGTTCTCTCAGCTTGAGATTTCTGCTGAGGAAATTCGGATTCTACAGGAACAGTTGTCAGTTGTCAGTTGTCAGTGGTCAGTGGTCAGTGATCAGTGATCAGTGATCAGTGATCAGTGATCAGAGATCAGAGATCAGAGATCAGAGATCAGAGATCAGAGATCAGTTGAATTGTCGGCGAAGCCGAACGGTTGTCAAGTGCTGCCTTTCACTCGTACCTGGTTGAAGGTCGACTCCCGTATTGAAACCGATCCCTGTTCCCTATTCCCTATTCCCTGTTCCCTGTTCTTCCCTACCCATCCCGCCTCCGCCGCTGGTGGGTGGATGGAATGCTCATGTCCTCGCGGTACTTGGCCNNCTTGGCCACGGTGCGGCGGGTGAGCTGGATGCCCTGCGCCCCGAGCATTGCGGCAAGCTGGTCGTCGGTGAGCGGATGGCGCGCATCTTCGTCCTCGATGAGCTTCTTCACCTTGCGCTTCAGCACGAGCAACGGCGTGTCGGCCCCCTCCGGGCCGTTCGATCCCTCGGAGAAGAAGAAGCGCAGCTCGATGACGCCCTGCGGAGTGTGCGCATATTTGTTGGCCACCGCGCGGCTCACCGTCGAGGGGTGAACCCCGATCTCCTCCGCGACCTCTTTGATCATCATCGGCCGCAGCGCCTCGACACCCTGCTCCAGAAAATCCTGCTGGCGGCGAACGATGACCTCACACGTGCGTAGAATCGTGCTCTTCCGCTGGGCAATATTGCGCATCAGTTGCATTGCGGAGCGGAACCGCTCCTTCACGTAGTCCTTGACCTCTTTGTCGGTTCCCTCCGCCACCAGCATCCGCCGATAGCGTTGGCTGAGCCTCAGGCTGGGCAGGTCCTCCTCGTTCATTGAGACAGCCCACTCGCCCCCTCGCTTGACGAACACCACATCGGGCTCGATCAGCCGCGTTTGCTCGCGGTTGTAGAGGCGGCCAGGCCGGGGATCCAACGTGCGAATGAACTCCACACCCGCATCGGCCTCGGTTGGAGTGATGTGAGCCGCATGCGCCAGATCTTTCACATCCCGCTTTTGCAGCAGTTGCAAGTGCTGGTCCACAATCAGCGCCGCCACTTCCATGCTGCGCCGCCGCACCTCCAGGTGCGCCTCGGCCTCGGCACGGAAGCTGCGATGCGGATCCTCATCGGCATCGGCCGGGTGCTTTGCATACAACTGGCTGAACTCGTGCTGCTGGGCCACAATCTGGATCAGAAGGCACTCACGCAGATCCCGGGCTCCCACTCCGGCAGGGTCCAGATGCTGCACCAGGTCGATGGCCTGCCGAATCAGATCCATTGCGACGATCATTTCCTCATCTGAGTCCTCACCCGGCCCGTCGTCTTTTGCGGACTGAATGAATGCCGCGGCCAGTTCTTCCTCGCTGGCCGCAAGATAACCGCCTTCGTCCAGATTCCCGATCACGAACTCCGCCGCATCGTGCAGAAGGGGCTCCAGCGTCAGAGCGCCCAACTGCCACGCCAGGTGATCGGACAGAGTCGTTGGCTGGGAGAGAAAGTGCTCGAACGAGGGCTTCTCGCTGTCGTCAAATTCCGGTTGCGTGCGATAGCCGGGGTCAAGATAGTCCCGGAAGTACGATCCGAAATCGATCTCCTCAAACGAGTCCTTTGGCGGAGCCGCAGGTTCCTCCGCTCCCCGCCCAAGCTGTTCCTCGCGCCCCGCGACCTGATCCAGCATCGGCACCGACTCGTCAATCTCTTCCAGGACGGGATTTTCCACCATCTCGGCATCGATCATCTCCTTTAGCTCCAGCTTGTTCAGCGCCAGCACGCTGACCATCTGCATCAGGCCCGGAGTCAGGACCTGGCGTTGAGACACCTTGAGGCTTAGATTGGGTTGCAGCAGCGCCATAAATGGAACTCGTTCCCCGTTTGAACTTAACGTAAGTGTAATCGCGTAAGAAAGCGGCTAAAGGGTAAATTGCCGCGCTTCAATCCATTCGTTCCAGATTGAGCAACTATCAATTCGGGAATCTCTGACTGGAAGACCGCTCCTTGCCATACACCTTTGGCACATTGACAAATCCTAAGAACGGGAAAACGACGTCTTGCAAAGCATCGACCGCACACCACTCGCCCAAACTACCGGCATCAACCCAGCGAGAACCCCTCGCCCAGATAGAGCCGCCGCACCTCGACATTGTTGCCCAGCTCATGCGGCGTTCCGGCAAAAATAATCTGTCCCTCCGCGATGATGTACGCCCGATCGGTCACGCTCAGCGTCTCGCGCACATTGTGGTCGGTGATCAGAATCCCGATCCCGCTGGCTTTCAGCTCGAAGATGATCTTCTGCAGCTCAAGCACGGCAATGGGATCGATGCCGCTGAAGGGCTCGTCAAGCAGGATGAAGCTGGGCTGAATGCAAAGGCAGCGCGCAATCTCCACCCGCCGCCGTTCCCCGCCTGAAAGCGCGTAACCCCGCGTGGTGCGGATGTGTCCCAGGTTGAGCTGATGAATCAGCCGCTCGGTCCTCGTGCGCCGCTCCCGGTTGCCCAGCGGCTGCGCCTCCAGCACCGCAAGGATGTTCTCCTCGACAGTCAGCTTGCGAAAGACTGAAGGTTCCTGCGGCAGATAGCTGATGCCGAAGTTGCGCGCCCGCAGATACATCGGCACGCGCGTGATGTCGGTGTCGTCCACCATCACCCGCCCAGTCTCCGGCGCAACCAGTCCCACGATCATGTAGAAACTGGTCGTCTTGCCGGCGCCGTTCGGACCGAGCAGCCCCACCACCTCCCCACGGGAGATCCGCAGGTCCACTCCGCGCACAACCTGACGTCCCTTGTACGTCTTGCCGATTCCCTCAGCGATCAATGTTTCCATCTGGTTTTGTATCCGGTAAATTCGTTGAAATTGAAATCTGTCGTCCTGAGCAAATGATAAAACATTCGCATACCATTGGTTTCATTGTGAATAATATGGAAGTTTTCTGCTGTGTAGAAACTGTGCAGGGCAACTGTGCAAATTTCAGCCAATTTTGGCTGCTACAGGTTCTTCGGGCGCGAGGAACCGGGGTGCGTCGCCCCTTCTTCCGAAGGTGAAGCCAGAACAGCAGCGCACAGAGTAGCCATGTCCATACGGGATGTCGGTTCCTGCTGTTCATACTGCTAACGATAAATCATCGCAGCAATGGCCGCATCTTCGCCGCATGTTCAGTGGTCAGAAGCGATGAAACCGAATGCTTATGCCGCAATCGCCAGTCGAGGTCTCAGCCATGGGCTTCATGCAACGGATAATCGCATCCGTCGTCGGAGCCTTCAGAGGCTCAGCCCTATATCCATACCCTGGCTCTTTTCCTGCTTGGGAGTCTCGGCTATCTCATGTTGCGGCGGCTTCCGGTCGGGCTTATGGGCGCTCTGGTGCGAAACATCATGCCCGAGCGCCGAGCCGAGCTTCTCACGGCTATCTGTGATGAGCTGCGCGTCGTATGCCCCGCGCGAAACTGACACGTAGACCATGCGGTTGTTGAGGAGGTCCTTCGCGCCAAGCTCCGTGTCTACATGAATGAGCACACGGTCGGCGGTCTGTCC
>PLFY01000061.1:17057-38188 GCA_003138365.1 Acidobacteriaceae bacterium | reverse complement strand
TTATAATACGGAGCGAGAGGGCAGGAAGAAAACGGTGGGATACGATGGCGAGCGATAAGTCGGGACTGCGCGGATCGGACAGTTGGAAACCTGTGCTGGGCATCGGCGACCCGAGAGAGGGCGCGTCCGTGCGGGCGGACTGGCGCGAATGGGCGGCCAAAACCGTTCCGGGGACGGTTTTCGACCAGCCGGAGCCGGAGNNGCGCGGAACGAGGAGGACTGCCTGGGCGCTTGCCTCCAATCGCTGGCCGGCCAGTCGGAAGAGATCTTCAAGCTCGGCAAGGATTGGGAGCTGATCGTGGTGGACGATCGCTCCAGCGACCGGACGGCCGAGATTGCGCGCGGCTCCGCCGGAGTGACTGTGATGGAAGCGGGCAAGCTCGAGCCGGGATGGACGGGCAAGACCAACGCCGTGTGGACGGCGGCGCGGCGGGCGCGCGGGCGCTGGCTGCTCTTCACCGATGCGGACACGATCCACGAGCCGGGCGGGTTGCGCCACGCCATGCACGAGGCGGAACGGCACAAGGTGGGCATGTTGAGCTACTCGCCGCGGCAGATTGTGACGGGGCTGGCGCAGCGCTCGCTCATGCCGCTGGTGTTTTGTGAGTTGGCGCTGGCCTATCCGCCGGCCAAGGTTTCAGATCCCGCGCAGCGTATCGCGGCCGCCAACGGGCAGTTTCTGCTGGTGGAGCGCGAGGCGTACCGCAAGCTCGGCGGACACACGAGCGTCGCCGATAAGGTGCTTGAAGACGTGGAACTGGCGGTTCTGGCCAAGCGGCGCCGGGTGGGACTGCGCTTTCGGTACGCGGACGACATCGTCGCTGCGCACATGTATCGGAGCACCGTGGCGATGGTCGAGGGCTGGACCAAGAATCTGAAGCTGCTCTTCGACAACGCGCTCGCCCTCGCGATCTTCCGAGCCATCGATCTTTTTCTTCTTTTTGGACTGCCGGTTTTGGCTTTCGAGCTGTGGAACGCGCGGCTGGGCCCGCACGGCCTGGAGTGGCTGGGCGCGGGATGGATTCTGGCGCTCCTGTGGCTGCGCACGCTCTTTCGCTTTTATATGCGCGTGGCCAAGTCGAACTTTCCCTTTCTGGATTGCGCCATCTCGCCGCTGGGTCTGCCGCTGTTTGTGGGGCTGCTCTATCGCAGCTGGTTTCAGCACCGGATTCTGAAGCGCGTAAGCTGGAAGGGGCGGGAGTACAGGGGCTAGGGGATTTGGGTTAAACTGATTCTCACTTTGCCGCTCTATGCCGATGGTCTCAGGAAGATACGCCGCAATCTTGCCCAGGCTCAATCTGGCCTGAGACCGAGAGCCGTGAAGATTGGATTCTTTTCGGCCGAGCAGCTCACCCACATTAACGAAGCCAGGGCAGCGAGGCGGCTCCCGGTTCTGCTTCCTGAAATCGTGTTCCACGGCGTGCATCTTTATCGGAGCAGATGTGCAAAGGATGGCTATACGATCGAGCAGGTTCTGGAGCAGATTCAAAGCGCCTTTTCGGATTCTTCCGCGGTTGATTTTTCGGCTTCTTCGTCGGTCATGCGCAATCCCAATAAGAGAATGGACCACAATGGAAACCTGGTACATGACGAAGCGGTATTTGAATGCACTGGCAGATATCCATACGCGGATCTGTTTTCAGTAATCCCAAAGGGAGACGGAAGGCCGAGGCTCAAAAAAGCGAAAGGGCCACTCGAAGAGTGACCCTTTCAAGGTGCTAATGAAAAATATGTGTGCTTGGGTAGCGTATTCCTTCCAAGCCTCAACCTTTCAGTAATATCAGGATGGCACCTTTGACAATCCGTGTCAACACGTTTTGTGGTCGCTTGAGATTTGCGCTGATTTCATGAAACCGGAGGGAGATTGGCGCATCTTGTTGGAAGAAGGGGTCTCATGATCTTCCTGACGCGGCGGGCGACGTTTTCCGCATCGCACTACTACTGGAACGACGCGTGGCCGGCGGAGAAGAACGAAGAGGTCTTTGGGCGTTGCGCAAACCGAAACGGGCACGGGCACAACTACACCCTTGAGGTCACGGTGGCTGGCGAGCCGGACCCTGTGACCGGCTTTGTTGTCGATTTAAAATGGTTGAAAGATGTGATCGAGCGGGAGGTGCTGGCGGCGTACGACCATCGCCACTTGAACCTGGAAGTGCCGGAGTTCGCTGCATCGAAGCTGATTCCGACTACTGAAAACATTGCGATTGCGGCGTGGAGACGGCTGGAGCCTGTGGTGACGGCTGCTGCTGAGGCGGATTCTAGCCGGGCGCGGTTGAGCCGGGTTCGCGTGTATGAGACGCCGGAGATTTTTGCCGAGTACCGGGGCGGGCTATGAGCGCCGACTTTGGGAAGGCCTACTTTGGCCGCCGTTATACGCTGAGCGCCAGCCATCGGCTGCATAGCGATGCGCTCACAACGGACGAGAACCGGGCGGCATTTGGCAAGTGCAACAATCCTCATGGACATGGGCATAATTATGTCCTGGAAGTGCTTGCCGGCGGCGCAGTGGACCCGGAAACGGGCATGGTGGTGAACATGGCGGCGTTGGATGCGGTGGTGCGAGCACAGGTGATGGAGCGCTTTGACCACGCAAATCTGAATCTGGACCCACTGTTTGTGAATCGCGTGCCGACCACGGAGAATCTTTGTAGGGCGGTATTCGGGCTGTTGAAGGACTCGTTGCCGGCCGGTGATATCGAGTATGTTCGGGTAGAAGAGACCGAGAATAACTTCTTTCAGTGCTATGGCGCGGGCGATGACAGTTGGCTCGAGATGCGGCAGGTATCAGAGTAAGGAATAGAGAACGCCCTATTCCCCAGGGCGGGAGGAACTTGGACGATGGCGCAACCGATGGCAGTGAGCAAGGGCATTCGCAGGGCGGTAGGGATTGACGAGGGGCTGAGGGAGTTCAGCACCGAGGAGATGTATCGCGAGATTCTTAGCCGGTTGGGGGAGGATCCGAGCCGCGACGGTTTGGTTGCGACGCCAGGGCGCGTTGAAAAGTCGATGGCATTCCTGACCAAGGGCTACCGGGAAGACCCCGCCAAGATTCTGCGCGGGGCGCTGTTCGACGTGGACTACGACGAGATGGTGATCGTGAAAGATATTGAGATGTTTTCGCTTTGCGAACACCACATGCTGCCGTTTTTCGGCAAGGTGCACGTGGCGTATATACCTCAAGGTAAAGTGATTGGGTTGAGCAAGATCCCGCGAATAGTCGATGTGTTTGCGCGTCGGCTGCAGGTGCAGGAGCGCCTGACCCGGCAGATTGCCGACACCATTCAGGAAGCGATTGCCCCGCAGGGTGTGGGGGTGGTGATCGAGGCACGGCACATGTGCATGATGATGCGCGGGATTGAAAAGCAGCACTCGTCCACGGTCACTTCGGCCATGGTGGGCTGCTTCCGTCAGAAAGAGACGCGGTTGGAATTCCTCTCGCTGGTGCGTCAGCCGGGAGCGGGGAGTCTGTAAGCTGCGGGTTCCGTCGGCTACAGTGGTAAGGTGAACGGGCGCTAGCGTGAACGGACTGCTGGTAATCGACAAGCCGGGCGGGATGACCAGCCACGATGTGGTGGGGCGGCTGCGCAAGATTACAGGAGAGCGATCCGTTGGCCACCTGGGCACGCTGGACCCCATGGCGACCGGCGTTCTGCCCTTGGTGCTGGGGAAGTTTACGCGGCTGGCACAGTACTTCTCTTCCGCTGAGAAGAGCTATTCCGGGGTGATCCACTTCGGATTTTCAACAGATACCTATGACGCAGAGGGCGAGGCGGATGGGCCGGATGTGAACCCAGCGCTGACGCTCGCCCAGGTGCGTACGTCTGGCAGCCGTTTCCGTGGGGAGATGGAGCAGATGCCGCCGGCTTTTTCGGCAAAAAAGATTGCCGGCAAGCCGGCTTACAAGCTGGCCAGGGAGGGCAAGCCGGTGGAACTCAAGACGGCGATTGTCCGTATTAGCTCATTTGAAATCACCGGGCTGGAGGGCGCGGAGGCCAGCTTTACGATGAGCATAAGCGCCGGGGGGTATGTGCGCTCGGTGGCACACGAAATTGGGCAGGATTTGGGCTGCGGGGCGCATCTGAGCCGGTTGCGGCGGACGCAGGCTGGAGTCTTCACGCTCGACGAGGCGTACACCCTGGAGGAACTGGAACTGCTGGCCGGAGATGTGGAGGCGCTGGAGGCCCGGTGCGTGCATCCGCGCAGCCTTTTACCGGAAATGCCTGCCGTAACAGGAGATGCAATGGCGTTGGGAAGGCTGCGGAATGGGGCGCAGGCGAATCTGCCGGAGTTTTCGGGTGCGGCGATGGTGAAGGTATTTGCGGGGCAAAGAGAGCTGGTTGGGATTGCGAAGCGCGTGGCGGGAACGCTGTTTCAGCCGGTGGTGGTGATGGGGTGAGAGACAGAGATCAGGGGTCAGGGGTCAGAGATCAGGGGTCAGGGGTCAGAGATCAGAGATCAGGGGCCAGAGATCAGAGATCAGGGGCCAGAGATCAGAGATCGGCAAATACCGCACTGCGCCGCATTGTTTCGCTCTTGTTCTGGCCAAAGAGTTGGCCATCGCCAGGCCAGAATCACGCTGCTGTAGTAGAAGCTCGCATCACCGAAAGAGCAACCGATCTCTGTCCCCTGATTTCTGTTACTTGTGCAGCAGCGGTTTGAGAACGGGGAGCAGGGTGTTGGCGATGATCTCGGAGCCTTTGGCGGTGGGATGGATGCCGTCTGGTTGAATTGTGCCAGGGACATGGACCAGGTCTTTGTAGATCATCGGGACAAAGGCGACGTGGTGCTTGGCTGCCAGGTCGCCAAAGACGCGATCGAAGGAATCGATGTATTCCTTGCCATAGTTGGGCGGCAGGGTGATGCCGGCGAGCAAGACTTTAATGTGCGCGCTTTCGAGCGTGGTCAGCACTTGGTCGAGGTTGCGGCGGGTCTGGTCGGGGGGCAGACCGCGGAGGCCGTCGTTGCCGCCGAATTCGACGATGACGACTTCGGGGTGCAGGAGCAGGATGGAGCGAAGGCTTGCAACGGCGTCCTTGGTGGTGGCGCCGCTGGTACCCTGATTGTTCACCTTGTAGTGGTAGCCTCGGCTGTCGAGATCCCGCTGTAGCGCGTCAGGAAAAGACTGCCCGGTCTGAAGGCCCAAGCCGGCGGTGATGCTGTCGCCGAAGCAGACGAGCACGGGCCGGCCGGCGGCCAGAAGTGGGCAGGCGATTAGAAGCAGGCAGATTGAAACGATGAGTTTGCGGCGAACGTCCACATGGATAGTGTAAGGGACAGAGGACTAGGGACTAGGAAATATACGGAGGCTTGCTGGTGATTGAAGTTCGGGATGCGAAGAAGTGGATTCAGAACGGATCGCGGCGGATTGAGATTCTGAAAGGGATCTCTCTCACGATACCGGCTGGGCAGTTTATAGCAATTGTGGGGGCGAGCGGGAGCGGGAAGAGTACGCTGCTTGGCCTGCTGGCGGGTCTGGATACGCCGAGCAGCGGTGAGATCTGGCTGGATGGCGTGCCGATCCACAACCTGGCCGAGGCGGAACTGGCTGCTGTGCGGGGCAGCAAGATCGGGTTTGTCTTCCAGTCCTACCAATTGATTGCCACGCTGACAGCTTTGGAGAACGTGCTGCTTCCGTATGAGTTGAACGTGGAGGGCAGCGGCCTGAAGCAGGCGCGGCGGCTGCTGGATGAGGTTGGGCTGACGGAGAGGGTGGATCACTACCCGGTGCAACTGTCAGGCGGGGAGCAGCAGCGTGTGGCGCTGGCCCGGGCTTTTGTGGTTGAGCCGCCGATTGTCATGGCCGATGAACCGACGGGCAACCTGGACTCGGCGAACGGACGGCTGGTGCTGGACCTGCTGCTGGAGCGGAATAAGAAGGCGGGGACGACGCTGGTTCTGGTGACGCACGACCCCGAAGTGGCGAGCAGGGCGGATCGAAAGATTGTGCTGCGGGACGGGCTGGTGGTGGAAGACACTTTGCCGTTCATTGCGCCAACTGCGGTTGTCGAGCCGAATTCGGAGCAGGTCCAGAATGGCTAAGCGAGCCTTGAGCTGGAAACGCGCCGGGGCCATCGGCTGGCGGGATTTGAAGTCCGCGCCGGGCAAGTTTGGGTTTGTGGTGCTGTCGGTGGCGGTGGGGGTTGCGGCGCTGGTGGGAGTGAGAGGGTTCAGCGAGAGCTTTCGGCGGACTCTTGGAGCGGAAGCGCGGTCGCTGATGGCAGGAGACCTGAGCGCGAGACTCTTTCACCAGCCGACAGCCGAGGAAAAGGACAAGATTGCTGCAATTGAGCGGCAGGGAAGCGGTGGGATTCGATCTACGTGGACCACGGAGACCATTTCCATGGCTTCAGTGCCGCCGGACCCGGCGCCGTTGCTGGTGTCGCTGAAGGCTGTTGACCCGGCGGAGTATCCCTACTACGGACAGGCCGAGCTGGCGCCGGCGATGAGCTTGGCGCATGCTCTGGATGGCGACTCGGCGGTGGTGGCGGAGGAGTTTCTGATCCGGCTGAATGCGAAGGTGGGGCAGACGCTGCGGCTGGGAGGCAGAAACTTCAGGATTGCGGCTGTGCTGGAGCAGGAGCCGGATCGGATGACTGCCGGGGCGGGAATGGGGCCGCGGGTGATGATATCGCAGGCTGCGCTGGAGCGGACGGGGCTGCTTGCGCCGGGAAGCCGGGCCAGCCAGCGGCTTCTGATCAAGCTGCCGGACAGTGTTCCGAGTGGGGTTGCGGGGAAGGCTTCGGCTGCGGTAGATCCGGTGGCGATGCGCAAGCAACTGGAGGACGCGCTGCCGGACGCGCAGGTGATGGACTTCCGCGAGGGCAATCCGGCGCTGAGCCAGGGGCTGGACAACTCGACTGCGATTTTGAGCCTGATCTGCCTGGTGGCGATGGTGCTAGGGGCGATTGGCGTGGCCATGGCGATGCATGCTCACCTGGAGCAGCGCATGGACATGCTGGCCATTCTGAAGGCAGTGGGCGCTGGATCGGCTGATTTGCTGCGCATTTTTCTTCTGCAAACGCTGGGGCTGGGGCTGGCCGGAGGTGTGCTTGGCGTGGCCGCGGGCGTGGGCGTAATGGCTGCGCTGCCGGCGGTCTTCGGCAAGCTGCTTCCGGTTCATGCGGCTCTCGAATTTCCCTGGCGGTCGGCACTGGCTGGGCTGGGAACAGGGTTGCTGACGACGCTGCTGTTTTGTTTGCCGCCGTTGCTTGACGTGCGAACGGTGAGGCCGGTGCTGGTGTTGCGGCGGCTGGTGGAGCAAGGGCCTGAAGGCATTGGGGGATGGATTGCCCGCTGGTGGGCGCGGCGGCTACAGCTTGGGATTTCGGTTGTGGTGGTGCTGGCGTTGGGCGGGATTGCGTGGGCGCTTTCGGACTCCGCCAAGGTGGGCACGTGGTTTGCCGTGCTGTTTACGATTGCGCTGGTGGTTCTGCTGGTGTTGGCGTGGGTTTCGCTGCGGACGCTGCGCTTCCTTCTCAATCGCGTCCGGCTGCGGCTGCCTTCGTCGGTGCGTCACGGGCTGTCGAACCTGTATCGGCCGGGAAACCAGTCGGCGGCGGTGATGGCTGCACTGGGTACGGGCGTGATGCTGATTTTGGCGGTCTTCCTGATGCAAGCGGCGCTGCTGCGGGATTTGCGCGAGACGGCTTCGCCCAAGCTGCCGAATATCTTCCTGGTGGACATCACGACCGGCGAGATTGCGGGCGTGAAGGACTTCTTCCAGCACCAGCAAGGAGTGAGCCAGGCACTCGACCTGATGCCGGTGGTGACGGGACGGTTTGTTTCGATCAATGGCCAGACGCTGGAGCAACTGAAGGGGCAGCATTTTCCGCGGCGAATGCTGGAGAGCGCCGCGTTGAGTTGGTCCGATGCGCCTCCGGCGGGCGACAAGGTGACGCAGGGCAAGTGGTGGACGGATGCGGGCGCGAATGAGCTGGCGGTGAGTGAAGGCGTGGCGCAGCGGTTGCATCTGGGCGTGGGTTCGGCGGTGGAGTTGGAAGTGGGCGGGACGGAGCGCAAGCTCAAGGTTGCGGCGGTGTATCGCGCCGACGGACAGCACCTGGGAATGCAAGTGTCGTTTATCCTGCCTTCAGGGCAGCTCAAAGATGAGGCGGCGACGTGGTACGGCGGCGCGCACATCGACCCGAAGCAGGTGGCGGCGATGGAGCGGGCGCTGTTTGTGGCTTTTCCCTCGATCACGGTAGTCAACCTTGCCGACGTCCTGGACCGGATTGAGAGCGTGGTGGATCAGGTGACGTTTGTGGTGCGGTTTCTTGCGGGGTTCTCGATCTTTGCGGGGCTGATGATCCTGGCTTCGAGCATTGCCAGCACCCGCTTCCGCCGGATGCGGGAGGCTGTGGTGCTGAAGACGCTGGGGGCCACGCGGATGCGGATTGTGCGCACTTTCAGCGTGGAGTTCAGCGTGCTCGGGCTGCTTGCCGGCTCGGTGGGGGTGGTGTTTGCGAATCTGCTGACGCGAGTGTTGCTGCACAGGCTTGAAGTGGGCTTCCACATCGAGTGGACCGCGACGCTGATTGCGCTGGTGGGGACGGCGGTGCTGGCTACGGCGACGGGCTGGATCGCGAGCTATCGGATTCTTGGTTTGCGGCCGCTCGAGGTTCTGCGCGAGGAGTAGCAACCGATGCGAGGCTTGGTGGACTCCCAGGTTCCAAAATCGAGACCTGGGGCGCCCGGCCCTCCAAGCGGGCCAAGGGTTCGAATTACCTACTGGTTTCCCGCCGTTTCAAGCAGGAGCGCGTTGGTGACGACCTGCTGGCCGGGTGCGAGGCCGGAGAGAATCTCCTGCCGGTTGCCGTCGAGCATCTTTCCGGCATGGACCTCAGCGCGCTTGAATTGGTTGCCGCCTGCCGGGAGATAGACCCAGTCGCGGTCATGCAGGTGAAGGACGGCATCGGCCGGGACAACTGCGTGCGTCTCCCTGGTTCGGCTGGTGAAGGTTGCCGTGCCGAACATCCCCAGCCTGAGGAAGCCGGGATTGGGAACCTCAATGCGCACCTTGGCGGTACGGATGGAGGGATCAAGAATGGGGCCAATGTCGCTGATGTGTCCGGTGATGGTGCGATCGGGCCAGGCATTGAGCTTGATGCGTGCCTCCTGACCAAGTTTGATTCTGGGAATATCGTTCTCGTAGACATCGCAAACGATCCACACGACGGAAAGATCTGCGATGGTGAAGGCGGTGGCCGAGCCGGAGAGATTAACGCCAGCGGCAGCCGCGTTGGTCACGTTCTGGGCAACGATGACGCCGGAGATGGGCGCAAACACGCTGACAACGCTGCTGGGGTGGTTCTTGTCCACGCCGAGAGTCCGCAGTTGCTCTTCAGCGGCGGTGAGGTCGGCCTTTGCGTCTTTCTCTGTGTCTTCTGCCTGCTCCAGCATGGCCTGGGAGATGGCGCCGTGTTTGAAGAGATCGCCGGCGCGGACAAAGGCCTTGTTGGCGAGCTGTTCGTCGTTGGCCGCCTTGAGGTAGGTGTCGAAAGCGCTGGTGATGTCGGGGCTCTGGACTTTAATCAGGAGCTGGCCCTTCTTCACGTTATCGTCGAGGCGGGTTTTGATATCGACCACGCGACCATTCGCCATGGAGATGACTGGAACCTCGCGATTAATGTCGGGAAAGACGCTGCCGGTCGCTGTCAAATCGGAGGCGGTTTCGATTTGGCCTACGGACGTGAGGGGGAACTTCGCCACATCATCCTTGTCGATGGAGATCAGGTTCATGTCGGCGACCTGAATCACCGGCTGGTTTGCAGGCGGTGCGCCGTCGCCCTGTTCCTTTGCCTTGCAGCCGGCGAGAAGCAGGACCGCGGATGCGGCCAGACCAAGAGCCAGCGGGGCCTTTAGAAATTGTCTGAGGAAGGAATACGAAATCATTGAATTACCTCGCGTCCTACGGCAAGATTCAGTTGTCCGGCAGCGGTCAGATAGGAGCCGATGAGTTGCACGTAGGCCAGTTGCACGGCCCGGAAGTCGCTCTGCGCGTTGAGAAAATCCATGAGAGATGCCCCGCCGTGCTCGTACGCGTATGTCACGGTGTCGCGGACTCGCAGCGCCTGGTCGTTGTATTGCGCCTTGTATGGCTTGAGCAAGGCCACGCTGCTTTGCACCTGCACGTAGGCCGAGTCCACGTCGCTGAAGACCTGCGCTCGCGTGGCTTCAGTCAACTCCTGATCGCGGCCTATATCGATCTGAGTGCGTTGCTTCTCGCCCTGGTTCCTGTCGAAGATGCGGAGCGGAATGTTGACGCTGGCGCCCAATGTATAGCGGCCAAAGGCGTTGTTGAATGCGGGGTTGTAGGAGTACCAAGTGCTAAAGGTCGGATCGGTGGAACCGTTGGCGAAGGCCAGCTTGTGATTGGTGTTGGCCTGCTGAATGGACTCAAGCGCGGCGCGCAGGTCGGGCCGGGCGTCCAGGGCTATTTGACGAAAATCTTCGAGCGGCTTCAGTTCCTCTGAAAAGTCGAAGGGGCCGGTCACGTCGAACTGCTCGACCGGCGTGCGGTCGTCAAGCAATTGCAGAAGCTGAATCTTGGAGGTGCGCAGGTTGACGATCGCCGCCTGAATCTCCGACTCGTATTCCACGCGCAGCAACTCGATGCGATCGAGATCGATCTGAGCAAGGTCGCCGGCGCGGAGGCGATTGCGGCTGATCTCGATGATGTTGTCGTAGTAGACCAGATCTGCTTTCGCCAGGTCGAGGACGGCTTTGGCCTCCAGCGTCTGGACGAACATCGAACGCAGGTCGAAGAGGAGATTGCGTTCGAGGTTCTCATGCTGCGACCCGGCAATCTGCGTGCCTTCCTTCGCACTCTCCAGACGGAGCTCCCGTTTGTGCTCCCGTTCATGCAGATAGTTGATGCTGGGGACAAGCTGATTGCCGGTCAACGGCAGCCAGTGTGTTCCCAAACCAGGGACCGTGTGTGGAGCAAGTTGCAACCCGTCGCTGGACAGTCCGACATTGGGGTTGGGACGGAGAAAGGCGGTGATTTCCTCCGCTTTCATCTCGTCCACGCCCAGCGCATCGGCCTTGAGCGCGGGATTGGCGGCCTCAAACTTTGCCTTGACCTGATCCCAGGTAAGGGCTTGCTGGGCCGACGCCAGAGCCGGCGGCAGAACAAGCAGCGCGGTCATTGCCGAGGCAAAGAACAGAGGGAAGAATCGCTTCATACGCAGCCTTAATTCCGCGGGTTGCACGGCTATCACAAGATGGAAAGAGGCCAGAAATGCAAGAGGCAGGCGAAGGGTCAGGCGACCGGCGGGGGGCGGTTTTGGACGGGAGCCAAGGCAGGGTTGGCTACAACCGGGGCGGAGAGACCGTCCGGGGTTGCCAAACTCCGAAAGGCAAAGCAAAGGCCGGCAAACGCAGGCAGTGGGAGCGCGGCGACCGCGGGCAGGATGGAGTGCTGGCTTGAGTACCCATGGTCCCGGCGCAGACAGGAGTCGGCCTCGGCAGGATTCTGAGCGGCCTGCAGGTCGTCGGTTACAGAGATGACCGGAAACAGGATCAGGATGAGCACCGCGAGGGCGACAAACTGCAAGCGGCGGTCCTGCATTCGCCGGTTTGGGCCGATGGGCGGAGTAAATCGCAGCCACAGGCAAACCAACAGCGCGGCCAGCGAAGCCCAGACGAGATTCAAGAAAAGTTCCATGCTCAATGCGGATTCTACAACAGGGGCGCTTGCCAGCGCGATGGGCCTTCTGGGTGCAATGTTGCCGGCAAGAAAATGAGCGGGGGGCAAGGAAATCATGAGAGACTAACAAACTTCTGTCTCCCGGTGTGTTTCCAAGACCAAATTTGGATGCATACAGGCACGGCTCCGGAGCTACGTGTTCGTTTGACCGAGCCGCGGAATCCCCTTATGATGGAAAAGTTGGCTTCTGGCGCCGGGCGCCCTGCCGCAGCCCAGGCCAATACGGCTGCAAGTCGAGCCGCGCATTTCGCGCTTGCTGCCCCCTCGTTCAATGGTAGGACAGCTGCCTCTGGAGCAGCCTATCGGGGTTCGAATCCCTGGGGGGCAGCCAATAACATGCCAAACAACATAGACAAAACGCCGCATTTCGCGGTTCACGATCCGACCGGCTGTAGCCGATGTGCTACCTTGTCTTCAGTTTCTCAGGCGGCGTCCGGTTCCACGGATACCCAATTGGCAAAAGCCCCATATTGATAACGTGGGGCTTTTGTATTTGCAGAATACTTGGCCCATCAACGATCTACACCAGCGCGCGGCGGAACTGCGGCTCGACGTCGGCGTTTGCGGTGAGGTAGCTGTCGATGGCGGCTGCGGCCTTGCGGCCTTCAGAGATGGCCCAGACCACCAGCGACTGGCCTCGGCGCATATCGCCGGCGGCAAAAATGCCTTCGACTGAGGTCATGTAGCCATCCTTGGTAGCTACGTTGCCGCGATTGTCGAGAGCAAGGCCCAACTGCTCGATCATGCCCGAGCGCACCGGGCCAAGGAACCCCATGGCCAGCAGGACCAGATCGACGTCGAGGGTGAACTCGGAACCTGGAATGGGCTCGAAGGACGGCGGCGGCCCGACGCGGACCATGTGCAATTGCTTGACGTTGCCGTTTTCATCGCCGGTGAATCGGAGACTATTGATGCTCCAGTCGCGGATGCCGCCCTCTTCATGGGCACCTTCGGTGCGCAACTGCAGGGGCCACATGGGCCAGGGCGTGGAGGCGGCGCGCTGGGCCGGAGGCTTGGGCATGATCTCAAACTGGTGGACGCTGAGGGGTTTCTGGCGGTGGGTGGTGCCCAGGCAGTCTGCGCCGGTGTCGCCGCCGCCGATGATGACCACTCGCTTACCTTCGGCGAGGATCGCGAGAGAGGGATCGGATAGGAAGTCTTCGTCCTTGTCGCCTTCACAGCGGCGGTTCTGCTGGGGCAGGAACTCCATGGCGTAGTGGATACCCTTGAGTTCGCGGCCGGGAATCTTTAGGTCGCGCGGCTGTTCAGCGCCGCCGGCGAGCAGGATGGCGTCATAGTGGTCGGTCAAGGCTTCCACGGGCACATTCACGCCCACATGCGCGTTGGTGACAAAGGTGACACCTTCGGCGCGCATCTGTTCCAGCCGACGGTCGATGACGTGCTTTTCCAGTTTGAAGTTGGGAATGCCGTAGCGCATGAGGCCGCCGATGCGGTCGTTCTTTTCATACACAGTGACGGAATGGCCGGCGCGGCGCAACTGCTGTGCCGCTGCCAAACCAGCGGGCCCGCTGCCTACCACAGCGACGCGCTTGCCCGTGTTCTGCTCGGGAGGCTCGGGATGAATCCATCCCTCCTCCCAGGCGCGCTCGACGACGCTGCGCTCGATGAGCTTGATGGAGACGGGCGGCTGATCGATGCCCAGCACGCAGGCGGCCTCGCAGGGAGCCGGGCAGATTCGTCCGGTGAACTCGGGGAAGTTGTTGGTGGCGTGTAGGCGGCGAATGGCAGCTTCCCAGCGGCCGTTGTAAGCCAGATCGTTCCAATCGGGAATCAGGTTGTTGACCGGGCAGCCGGTGTGGCAGAAGGGCACGCCGCAATCCATGCAACGGGCGCCTTGCTCGCGCTGCTTCTCCTCGGGAAATGGCTCGTAGATCTCGAACCAATCCTGAAGGCGATCCTCGACCTTGCGCCGAGTGGGTTGTTCGCGCTGAATCTCAAGAAAGCCGGTATCCTTACCCATGCTGCACCTCTGTCGTGGCCGCCGCCATGGGCGACGAAGTTGTGGTGGAAGCCTGGACCGCGGCAAAGTTCACGCCATAGACCGATTCGACACGCGCAAAGCCCAGCACCCGCTTGTATTCATGCGGGAAGACCTTGATGAATCTTGGCTGCGCGCCGGCCCAGTGCTCAAGAACCCATGCCGCGCGCGGGCTACCGGTCAAATCGCGATGGCGTTCGAGCAGGCCGCGAACGCGGTCCACATCCTCGGCAGAGACCAGCGGTTCCAGATCCACGCCGGCCAGGTTGCAGTGCCGGGTCGCGAAGTCGCCCCGATCGTCGTAGACATAGGCGATTCCGCCGCTCATGCCGGCGGCAAAGTTGCGGCCCGTTGAGCCCAGCACGATCACGACGCCATTGGTCATGTATTCGCATCCGTGGTCGCCGACTCCTTCCACAACCGCTGTAGCACCGGAGTTGCGGACGGCGAATCGTTCTCCGGCGATGCCGTTCAGGAAGGCTTCGCCCGCAGTGGCGCCATAAAGGACGACGTTGCCGACAAGGATGCTCTCCTCGGGCAGGAAACTGGAGGTCTTGGGCGGGTAAGCGATGATGCGCCCGCCGGAAAGGCCTTTGCCTAAATAATCGTTGGAGTCGCCTTCGAGTTCGAGGGTGACTCCGTTGGGAACAAAGGCGCCGAAGCTCTGGCCCGCCGAGCCCTGGAAGCGGAAGTGGATGGTCTCGTCGGGCAGTCCGGCGGAGCCAAAGCGGCGGGCGATTTCGCCGCCCAGCATGGCGCCCACGGTGCGGTGCACGTTGCGGATGGCAAAGCTGCCGATGACCGGTACTTTGGACCTGAGCGCGGGCGCGGCTTTGGCAATCAGCGCGTGATCGAGAGCCATGTCCAGTCCGTGGTCCTGGGACTGCACGCAGCGGCGGGCGACGCGCGAGGGCAGGGTAGGCGCGTAGAGGATCGAGGAGAGATCGATGCCCTTGGCCTTCCAATGCACATCGGCGACGGCGGCATCGATCTTGTCCACGCGGCCCACCATCTCATCGACGGTGCGGAAGCCCAATTTGGCCATGTGCTCGCGCACCTGCCCGGCAAGGAAGAAGAAGAAGTTGATCACGTGCTCGGGCTGGCCTGTGAAGCGCGCCCGCAAGACCGGGTCCTGCGTGGCGATGCCGACCGAGCAGGTATTCAGGTGGCACTTTCGCATCATGATGCAGCCCATGGCGATGAGCGGCGTGGTGGCGAAGCCGAACTCTTCAGCGCCCAGCAAGGCAGCGATGACAACATCGCGGCCAGTCTGCAGTTTGCCGTCGGTCTGTACTGTGATGCGAGAGCGCAGGTCGTTGAGCAGCAGGACTTGTTGAGTCTCCGCGAGGCCGAGTTCCCAGGGCAGGCCGGCATGCTTGATGGAACTGAGCGGCGAAGCGCCGGTGCCGCCCGTATCGCCGGAGATGAGCACCACATCGGCATGTGCCTTGGAGACTCCGGCGGCAACCGTTCCCACGCCGACTTCAGAGACCAGTTTGACGGCAATGCGCGCCTGGGGATTGACGTTCTTCAGGTCGTAAATCAGTTGCGCCAGATCCTCAATGGAGTAGATGTCGTGATGCGGAGGCGGCGAGATCAAGCCTACGCCGGGGATGGAATGGCGCACCTTGGCGATGATCTCATCCACCTTGTGACCGGGCAACTGTCCGCCTTCTCCGGGCTTGGCGCCCTGCGCCATCTTGATCTGCAGCTCATCGGCGTTCACCAGATAATTGGTCGTCACGCCGAAGCGGCCGCTGGCCACCTGCTTGACGGCGCTGCGACGCAGATCCCCATTGGGATCGGGCTTGAAGCGGGACTCGTCTTCGCCGCCCTCGCCGGTGTTCGACATGCCGCCGATGCGGTTCATCGCTATAGCCAGGGTTTCGTGCGCTTCTTTACTGATGGAGCCAAAGCTCATGGCGCCGGTCGTGAATCGCTTGACAATCTCCTTGGCCGGTTCCACTTCGTCGAGCGGAATGGGCGTCTCAGCGTATTTCAGCTTGAGCAGGCCGCGCAATGTAGACATGTTGCGGTTCTGGTCATCGATGAGGTCGGTGTACTCCTGGAAGGTGGCTGGATTGTTCTGCCGCACGGATTGCTGTAGCTTGCCGATGGTGAGCGGGTTCAGCAGGTGATACTCGCCGCCCTCGCGATATTGATATTGGCCGCCGACCACCAGGCTGGTTTCAGAATCCGTGAGCGGCTGGAAGGCGTACGCGTGTTTCATCTGCGCTTCGCGGGCCAGCACGTCCAGTCCCACGCCCTCGATGCGCGACTCGGTTCCGGAGAAGTAGCTGTCGACGAGATGCCTGTTCAGTCCCACGGCCTCAAAGACCTGGGCGCCGCGATAGCTTTGCAGCGTGCTGATGCCCATTTTTGAGAAGGTCTTGAGCAGTCCCTTGTTGATGGCCTTAATGAAATTCTTTTCGGCGTATTCAGCGGTAATCTTGGCGGGCAGCAGATTGCGCCGTTTTAGATCGTGGAGGGTCTCAAAGGCGAGATACGGATTGATGGCGCTGGCGCCGTAGCCGATGAGGAGGGCAAAGTGCATGACCTCGCGCGGCTCGCCGCTCTCAATGATGAGGGCCACCTGGGTGCGGGTCTTTTCGCGCACCAGGCGGTTGTGGACGGCGGCCATGGCGAGCAGGCTGGGAATGGGTGCATAGGTAGGATCGACGCCACGATCGGAGAGAATCAGCAGGGTATAGCCGGAATGCACCGCGTGTGCGGCGCGGGAGCTGAGATCGTCCAGCGAGTGCTTGAGACCGGCCTCGCCATCCGCGGCACGAAAGAGAGCCGGCAGCGTAGTGGCCAGCAGGTCGCCGGAGGAGACGCGGCGCAGCTTCTCCAGGTCCCGGTTGGTCAGGATTGGATGGGGCAGCTTGAGCGTGTGGCAGTTGTCCGGCGCTTCGTCCAATATGTTGCGCTCGGTGCCGATGTAGCTGATGAGCGACATCACCAGTTCTTCGCGGATGGGATCGATGGGCGGATTGGTAACCTGCGCAAAGAGCTGCTTGAAGTAGTTAAAGAGCGGCTGGGGACGGTCGGAGAGGCAGGCCAGCGGGACGTCCGTGCCCATGGAGCCGATCGGCTCCGCGCCACTGACTCCCATCGGGGCGAGCAGCACCTTCAGGTCTTCTTCGCTGTAGCCGTAAGCGCGCTGGCGGCGCAGCAGGGTCTCTGGATTGGAAGCGATCACACGCGAGGGCTCAGGCAAGTGGTCGAGAGTGACCTGCTGCTCCTTGAGCCACGCCGCGTAAGGCTGGCGGCCGGCCAGTTCCTTCTTGATCTCAGCGTCGGAGACGATGCGCTGCTTGACGGTATCGACCAGGAACATGCGCCCAGGCTGCAATCGGCCCTTCTTGCGGATGTCTTCCGCCGGAACTTCCAGAACGCCAGCTTCGGAGGCCAGCACGACCAGATCGTCCTTGGTGACGATGTAGCGGCCGGGCCGCAGACCGTTGCGGTCGAGCGTAGCGCCGATGACGCGGCCGTCGGTAAATGCGATAGCCGCCGGCCCGTCCCAGGGCTCCATCAACGAGGCATGGTACTCGTAGAAGGCGCGCTTGTCCTCGTCCATGTCGGGGTTGCCCGACCAGGCCTCGGGGATGAGCATGGCCATCACGTGGGGCAGCGAGCGGCCCGACTGGAAGAGAAATTCCACTGCGTTGTCCAGCGAAGCGGAGTCGCTGCCGCCGGGCGAAATGACGGGATACAGCTTGTCGATCTGGCCGTCATAGAGGGGGCTCTCCAGGACAGACTGGCGCGCGTTCATCCAACTGATGTTGCCCCGAACCGTATTGATCTCGCCGTTATGCGACACATAGCGGTAAGGGTGTGCCAGCTTCCAACTGGGAAACGTGTTGGTGGAAAAACGCTGGTGTACCAGGCAGAGTGCGCTGGTGACAAGGGGATTGGCCAATTCGTAATAGAACCTTTCAATCTGCGGAGCCAGCATCAGTCCCTTATAGACGATGGTCCGGCAGGAGAAAGAGGGCACATAGAAAGTGCCCTTGTCCTCGATTTCAGAAGCCGCAATCTCGTTCTCTGTTCGGCGGCGGATTCGGTACAGCAGGCGCTCGAAGGCGTCCTCGTCCAGTCCGGACTGATCCGCTCCCTGGGGGCGGCCCACGAACAACTGCTCGATGTACGGTTGGGATGCGCGCGCCTCACGGCCGACGGCGTCGCCGTTGATGGGAGTATCGCGCCAACCGAGCACGGTCAGGCCCTCCTCCTGCGCAATGCGCTCGAAGACGCCCTCGCACTGCAATCGGCGGTGTTTTTCCACAGGCAGAAAGCACATGGCCACGCCATAGGCGCCGAGTTCCGGCAAGCGGATTCCCAGTTCGCCGCACTCACGCACAAAAAAGGCGTGGGGAATCTGAATCAAGATTCCGGCCCCGTCGCCGGTTTCCGGATCGCAACCCGCTGCGCCTCGGTGCGTAAGGTTGATCAGGACCTCAAGGCCCTTGCGGATAATCTCGTGGGTCTTTTCGCCGCGAATGCTGGCGACCAGTCCCATACCGCAGGCATCATGCTCATTCCGTGGATGATAGAGACCCTGCGGTTGAGGAGTGCGGAGAGGATAATCCGATGTATTCATGGCAACCTTTTCAATGAATCTTTTCAGTGCAGAATGAATTGCCTGGCCGGAAAGACACAAACGCAGCGCGATTCCTGTCGAGGGAATTCGCCTGATCCTTCATCAAAAGGCCTGCCGGAGCAGACCCGGCCTCTTCTGGGACTTAGCTGAACAACTCTATATTATCGAAAATTTCGCTTTGCCGCTAAACTTCCTTTCGCGGGGCAGCCGGTTTGGGCGTTCCCAGCGCTCCCGCGACCGCAAGTCGCGCGTTCTGTAGCCTATACTGTTGATTCGGAGCGAGCACATGCGGGATACCATACTCGTCACAGGCGGGGCGGGATTTATCGGCTCAAACTTCATTCTGAGCTGGATGGAGACTGCGGGCTCGGAAGTCATTAACCTGGATCTGCTGACTTATGCGGGAAATCCTGCCAACCTGTCTTCGCTCGATCGAGATCCGCGCTATCTTCTTGTCCGCGGCGACATCTGCGACGCTGACCTTGTTGGTTCCTTGCTGCGGAAGCATCAGCCTCGGGGCATCGTTCACTTTGCGGCGGAAAGCCATGTGGATCGCTCTATCGCTTCTCCAGGCGCGTTTATACGAACCAATGTTCAGGGGACGTTTGTTCTTCTTGACCAGGTGAAGGGCTATTGGTCGGAGCTTAATGCGGCCGATCAAGCGGCGTTTCGATTCCTTCACGTCTCCACCGACGAGGTCTACGGTTCGCTTGGGGCGCATGATCCGGCGTTTTCAGAAACCACGGCGTACTCTCCCAATAGCCCGTATGCGGCTTCAAAAGCAGCATCGGACCACCTGGCAAGGGCGTATCACCACACCTGGGGCCTGCCGGTTCTCACCACGAACTGCTCGAACAATTATGGGCCGTTTCAGTTTCCCGAGAAGCTCATTCCGCTTGTGATTCTGAATGCGCTTGAGGGCAAGCCGCTGCCTGTTTACGGTGACGGCAAGAACGTGCGGGACTGGCTCTTTGTGGAAGACCATTGCGCGGCGATACGCGCGGTTTTGCAGCGTGGCCGAGTTGGGGAGACGTACAACATCGGCGGCAACAGCGAACGCACGAATATCGAGGTCGTCAACCTGATCTGCGATCTTGTGGACGAAATGCGTCCCCCTCGATCATCCGGAGCACGGCGGAATCTCATCACCTTTGTGAAAGATCGGCCAGGGCACGACCGGCGCTATGCGATCGATGCCTCAAAACTCACTCGGGAACTGGGATGGCAACCCGCGGAACAGTTTGAAGGCGGACTGCGCAAGACCGTCCGCTGGTACCTCGACCATTCCTCGTGGGTTGAGAGTGTTCAGACCGGTGCTTACCTCGAATGGATCACGCAAAACTATACGGAGCGGCTGGCGATATGAAGGGCATCGTTCTTGCGGGAGGATCGGGCACGCGTCTTTATCCCGTGACCCATGTGGTATCCAAGCAGCTTCTACCGGTCTATAACAAGCCGATGATCTACTATCCGCTTTGCACTCTGATGCTGGCCGGATTGCGCGACATCCTGATCATTTCCACGCCTCAGGATACGGGCCGCTTTGCCGAACTGCTGGGCGATGGGCATAACTGGGGCATCCATATAAGCTATGCTGTCCAGCCCAGTCCCGACGGCTTGGCGCAGGCCTTCCTCATCGGCCGGGAGTTTATCGGCGATGAATCGAGCGCACTGATTCTGGGAGATAACATTTTCTACGGGCAGGGGTTTTCTCGCCAGCTCCAGTCGGCGGCACAGCTCAAACAGGGCGCGACGGTTTTTGCTTATCCGGTTGAAGATCCCGAACGCTACGGAGTTGTGGAATTCGACAGCGGGGGCCGGGCGATCAGCCTGGAAGAGAAACCAGAGACGCCTAAGTCGCGTTATGCGGTGACCGGGCTGTATTTCTACGACAAGAACGTTGCGAGTATTGCCGCGACCCTCAAGCCATCCGTTCGCGGAGAACTGGAGATTACGGATCTGAATCGGCGATATCTTGAAGCCGGAAACCTGAATGTGCAGATTATGAGCCGCGGCATGGCGTGGCTGGACACGGGAACGCATGAATCGCTGCTCGAGGCTGGGCTTTTCGTTCACACCATCGAGCGGCGCCAGGGACTGAACATAGCCTGTCCGGAAGAGATTGCCTATCGCCAGGGTTTCATCACGGCGGAGCAGTTGGAGGCTCTGGCTCAGCCCGTCATCAAGAGCGGATATGGGCAATACTTGCTGGCCCTGCTTCGGGAGCCGCACTTCGCGGCCAAGGATACGCTGCTATGAAGGTCACAAAGACATCGCTGCCTGGAGTCCTGGTGCTCAAGTCGGCAGTTTACCGGGATAACCGGGGCGCATTCTGTGAGACCTTCAATCAGCGTGCAATGGTCGATGCGGGCTTGCCCTCATCATGGCCGCAGGATAACTTCTCACTCTCCAGCAAGAATGTACTGCGCGGCATTCATTACCAGGTCATCCAGCCCCAAGGAAAACTGATACGGGTGACTCATGGCTCCGTATTCGATGTAGCCGTTGATTTGCGGCGCGGCTCTCCGACATTTGCAAAACATGTGGTCATCGAGCTGGACGGCGAGAGCGGCGAAATGTTATGGATTCCCGAGGGCTTCGGCCACGGTTTTCTTGCACTCACAGATGTTGTCGGGTTCGCATACAAGGTTACGGATTATTACTCTCCCGCAGGGGAACGAACCATCTTATGGAACGATCCGGGGCTTGCCATCCCATGGCCGATCGCCGCGGAGAGCGCAATCGTCTCGGACAAAGATCGCGGCGGTGTTGCGCTGCGGGACGCCGAAGTCTTTTCTTGAGCGAAGGGCCACTTGACA
>PLFY01000061.1:7068-17043 GCA_003138365.1 Acidobacteriaceae bacterium | reverse complement strand
GGCGCTACATTTCCAAAAGGAACATTTTCATACGGCCAAAGAACTAGCCGCAAAAAAGACGCGGCGAGGGTGGGACAGCCCTGGCCTTACGCGAACCATGAAGTCGCTCTGGAAAATGAGGTCTTGACAAACTCGAATGCCTGGATCAATATATGACTGCAAGTCAGACACGGGCAGAAGTCAGATATGAGCACAAGTCGCAAATCGACCCTGCACACATCCGGCAATGCCCCCGTTGCCGGTTTCTCGCCCCGGATTGCAGGCGCGGGGCGGCGCGAGCGCCGAGCTGCGGAGACCCGTTTACGGCTGTTCCGGTGCGCGCTTCAGTTGTTTGCCGAGCGGGGTTTTTCCAACGTCACGGTGGAAGACATTACCGAAGCCGCGGACGTGGGCAAGGGGACCTTCTTCAACTACTTCGAAACCAAGGATCATGTGCTTGGCGTGATGGCTGAGATTCAGCTCGGCAAAGTGGGGCAAGCGGCTTTGCTTGCAGCGCAAGGCAAACAGACGATTCATTCCGTGCTGCACAGGCTGGTACTGCGCCTCGCTGAAGAACCTGGACGCAGTCCGAGCCTGGCCCGCGCGATGATCTCATCGTTCCTGGCCAGCGAGAGCGTTCGCGCTATCATCGAGCGCAACATGCGCGAGGGACGGAAAACCGCGGCGGAGATTGTGGCCGCGGGGCAGGTGCGGGGAGAGATCAACCCGCGTTTGAGCAAAGAAAAGGTAGCGATTCAGCTTATGCAGTCGGTGATGGGAACGATTCTGTTGTGGTCGCTGCATGGTGAGCCCGCGCTCGGAGCCTGGATCGAAGACAGCTTTCAGCATTTCTGGAGATCGGTCGCAATCTCCGGCACAAAGTAGGAACCATGAAATTCGATTTTCGCAAGGCCGTTTTTCTCATCCTGGCCAGCCTGATTGCGAGCTTATTCACGGGGCTGATCCCGAGCGCTATCTCTCAGGCGCAACAACCCTCGCCTTATCGGCTCACGTTGCAGGATGCGATTCAGAAGGCGCTCGTGGCCAACCTGAACGTGCTGGTTGCGGGCACGCGCGTAGATGAAGCCGCGGGCACTCGCGAGCGCCGTTTGGCGGCCGCACTGCTTCCGCGGGTGACTGCGCAAACTTACGCCAACGTGCAAAACCGCGACCTGCGCGCCTTCGGGCTCTCGTTGCCAGGAATTCCAATCCCCAACGTGGTGGGCCCGTTCTCGAACTACGATTTCCGGATCTATGCGCAGCAAAACATCGTCGATCTGCAAAGCTATCGCGGCCTGAAGGCCAGCGAGCGGGCGCTCGACGCAGGGAAGATGGACGATCAGGATGCTCGCGATCTTATCGTGCGCGCGATTGCCGGACTCTATTTGAACGCGCAGTCGGCTTCGGCGCGCGTGGAGGCGGCCCAGTCGCGGGTGAACGATTCAAATGCACTGTTCAAGCTGGCCAAAGACAAGCACGACGCGGGGACGGCGACGGGCGTGGATGTGCTGCGTGCTCAAGTTCAACTTGCTAACGATAGGCAGGCTGCGCTGGTGGCCGAAAACCAGTACAAGCAGTCGCTGCTGGTTCTGGCAAGAAACCTGGGCATGAGTCCCGAAACGCCGCTGGAACTCGCCGAGCCGCTCCGTTACCAGTCCCTGGACCAGCCTGAATCCGAGACCCTTGTGTCCGCGGCGCTGGAGGCACGCGCCGACTACCTTTCGCTCGATCGCCAGCGTCAGGGCCTGGTCGAGCAGCAGAGCGCCAACCGCGCGCGCCTCTATCCCAAGCTCAGCATCAATGGCAACATCGGCGAGATTGGACGCAGCATTGGCGGTGTGCAGCCCACGGGCTTGATACAAGGCCAGATCGACTTCACGGTTTTTGACCGCGACCGCAACGGCGAGGCGCAGGAGCTTGCCAGCCGAGTCAAGCGCGTCGACGATCAGATCGCCGATCTGCGGCGTGGGATTGAAGAGGATATTAGCGAGGCGCTGCTGAATCTCGATTCCGCGGCCCAGCAGGTGACTGTTGCCAGGGAAGGCCAGGATCTGGCGCAGCGAGAACTGGAGCTATCGCAAGATCGTTTTCAATCGGGAACAACTAACAATGTTGAGGTGGTTACTGCTCAGGACGAACTGGCCCGCGCGCAGGAGAACTACATTCTTGCCGTTTCCAGCCATGTGGATGCGAAGTTTGCGCTCGCTCGCGCCATGGGCAACACCGAGAAGAACATTCTGCAATATATGAGTAATCCTTAAGCGGGTTTTTCGATTTCGACCCAATCACTGTTACTGCTCACGAGGTTTGATGCTATGAAACGACTCATTCCGATTGTGATTCTGTTGGCTGCGGCGATTGCAGCCGGGGTGTACTTCTATCCGAGGCTGATCAAGAAGCCCGCGCCCGTGAATCAGCTCACGCTCTCCGGCAATATTGAGGCGCATGAGAGCCTGGTGAGCTTCAAGGTGCCGGGGCGCATCGTGGAGTTGGCGGTGGAGGAAGGCCAGCAGGTGGAGCAAGGGGCGCTGTTGGCGCGCGTTGAAGATGCCGACTCCAGGCAGAAGGTGCGCATTGACGAGGCCAGCGTTCGCGTGCGCGAATCGGACCTTGCGCTCACGCTGGCCGGAACCCGCGAACAGGAAGTCAGGGCATCGCAGCAATCGACGATCGATGCGCAGGCCGATCTGGAAGAGAAGAGGCTTGACAACGGTCGCGCACAACGCCTGTTCAGCAAAGACGAGATTTCCGCGCAGGATCGTGACACGGCAGCAACTGCATTGAAGCGCGCCGAGGCGATTTTCAAGGCGGCCCAACAGCGCTACAACGAAGCCGTGGAGGGCAGCCGCAAGGAAGATGTCGCGATAGCGCAAGCCAATCTCAACGAAGCCAATGCGAACCTTGGGCTGAGCCAGGTGAATCTTGGGTACGCGATCCTGCACGCGCCTTCCACCGGGGTAATTACGGTGCGCCAGGCGGAGTTGGGAGAAGTGGTCGCTCCGGGTTCTCCGGTGGTTACGCTCGCCGATCTCGATCACCTCTGGCTGCGCGCCTATATCGCCGAGACCGATCTGGGCAGCATTCATTGGGGACAGGAGGCTACGGTCACTACCGACACCTATCCAGGCAAGCAATACCACGGTCGCATCTCGTTCATATCGCCCGACGCGGAATTTACACCCAAGAGCGTTCAGACAACCGCGGAGCGAGTGACGCTTGTTTATCGGATCAAGATCGACCTCGACAACCCAAATCACGAACTGAAACCTGGCATGCCCGCGGACGCTCATCTTGAATTGGCCCCGGCCAAGCCTCAACCGCAGGCTTCGGGAGCGGCGCCGGCAAAGCAATGACGGACCCGCTCCAATCCGCGAACAGGCCCGCAATCGTTGCCGAAGGGCTCACGAAGAGTTTTCCCGGCGTGCGCGCCGTGGAGGCATTGAGCTTTGATGTGCGCGCCGGAGAGATCTTTGGTCTGGTTGGACCCGACGGGGCAGGGAAGACGACCACCTTGCGAATGCTCGCGGGCATCCTGTCGCCCGACGCAGGCAAAGCAAGTGTGGCGGGCTTCGATGTGATCCGCGACCCGGAGCGAGCCAAACATGGTCTCAGTTATATGCCGCAACGCTTCGGCCTCTATGAAGACCTGACAGTGGATGAAAACATTCGCTTCTACGCCGACTTGTTCGGAGTGAGAACGGCGGAACGTGAAGAGCGTTCAACGCAATTGTTGCAGGCAGCGGGAATGAGCGAATTCCGCAAGCGGCTTGCCGGCAAACTTTCCGGCGGCATGAAGCAAAAGCTCGGCCTGGTCTGTGCGCTCATTCATCGGCCGAAGGTGATCCTGTTGGATGAGCCGACCACGGGCGTGGACCCGGTTTCGCGCCGCGACTTCTGGCGCATCCTTTATGAGTTGGCCTCGGAAGGCGTAGCGATCCTGACATCGACCGCATACCTTGATGAAGCCGAGCGCTGCCATCGCGTCGCGCTGCTCGACCAGGGAAAGCTTCTGTTTTGCGACACGCCCGCGAACCTCAAGGCAGGCATGAGCAAAGGCGTCCTTTCCATTACGTCGCCGGAGCCGCGTAGACTGCGGAGCGAACTGGAACACGCGGACGGAATCTCAAGCCTGGTGCTGACTGGCGACGGCCTGCACGTCGTAGTGGACGATGCAGCGCGGCGCATTCCGGAGTTTGAGGCACGCTTGAAGAGCGCAAACGTGCCCTTCGACGCGATTCAACAGGTGGCGCCATCGATCGAGGACCTTTTTGTGGATGCGGTTGGCGCGGGAGCGTCCCGCCATGCTTGAGCAACAAGAACAAGACGACTCGGTCGTGGTGGAGAACCTGGTGAAGCGATTCGGCGACTTTGTCGCCGTGGACCGGCTGAATCTCAAGATCCGCAAAGGCGAGGTATTTGGATTTCTCGGGCCCAACGGCGCCGGCAAGTCCACCACGATTCGCATGCTCTGCGGGCTGCTGAAGCCTACCTCCGGTCATGCGGTGGTTGCTGGGTATGACGTGGCCCGTGCGCCGGAAGCAGTGCGGCAAAACATCGGCTACATGTCGCAGAAGTTCTCTCTCTATAACGATCTCAAGGTGATCGAAAACCTGCGGCTCTTTGCCGGCCTTTATAGCGTGCCCTCCGACAAGCTCAAAGAACGGATTGAATGGGCGCTTACAATGGCGAACCTGAAGGGCCAGGAGAATCTGATCACCGGCACGCTGCCAGGCGGCTGGAAACAGCGGTTGGCGCTTGGATGCGCAGTGCTGCACAAGCCGCGCATCCTCTTTTTGGACGAGCCGACCTCGGGCGTCGATCCTATCTCACGGCGTCAGTTCTGGGATCTCATTCACCAGATGGCGGACGAGGGCGTGACCGTCTTCGTGACCACGCATTACATGGAGGAGGCTGAATACTGCAACCGTCTGGCGCTGATTTTTCGCGGCAAGATGGTGGCTCTCGGCACGCCCTCCGAATTGAAGCGGGACTCGATGAAAGGCGATCTGCTGTTGATTGAGTGCGAGCCGCTTGGCAAGGCCGTTGAAGCTCTGCAATCGGCTCCGGATGTGATGGATGCGGCGGTGTTCGGAAACGCTCTGCATCTGGTTGTACTCGATGCCGCCGCGGCCATACCTCGGGTTGAGAAGTACTTGGCGGATCAGGGAGTCGCTGTGAACCGGATCGAGCGGATACGTCCCAGCCTGGAAGATGTGTTTGTTTCTCTGACAACGGAAAGCAATGCTGGAGAGGAGCGCAAAGCATGAGTTTGAGGCGCCTATTCGCCGTGGCCAGGAAAGAAGTGATTCAGATTCTCCGCGATTCGCGAAGCCTGATGATCGTGGTCATCATGCCGGTAACTCTGATGCTGCTGTTCGGTTACGGCGTCAATCTCGATCTCAAGGGGCTGCCGATTTATGTATTCGATCGCGACGGAAGCCAGCAAAGCCAGGACCTGCTGAAGCACTTCCAGGCGAGCGAATACTTCAAGGTCGAGCGTGTGGTGAACAACTATGCCGCAATTACCAGGGCGCTCGATGACGGTCACGCCAAGATGGGGATTGTGATCCCGTGGGATTTTTCTTCGCGGATAAGCGCCGGCGGTCCTGTTCCGGTTCAGGCGCTCGTCGATGGCACAGACGACAACACGGCGAATGTGCTCATCGGCTACGTCCAGGCAGTCGTGCAGGGATATTCAGCGGAGATTCAAATCAAGTGGCTTCGCCAGCACGGCCAGTCCATCCAGCCTGCGCCGGTGAGCGTGGAAACGCGCACATGGTACAACGAGGACCTTGAGAGCAGCGCGTTCATCGTTCCCGGCGTGCTGGCCCTGGTGATGTCAGTGATCGGCGCATTCCTGACTTCTCTCACGATAGCGCGCGAGTGGGAGCGCGGCTCCATGGAACAGTTGATCTCGACTCCCGTGAGCGCGATGGAGATCATGCTGGGCAAGCTGGCACCCTATTTTGTCCTTGGAATGTTCGACGTCATTGTCTGTGCCGCGATCGCGATCTACTGGTTCCATGTTCCGTTTCGCGGCTCGTATGTCACGCTGCTTGTCAGTTCCGCGCTGTTCCTTGTGGTTGTGCTTTCGCTGGGATTCTTTATCTCCGTAATGGCCAAGAGCCAGTTTGCGGCAAGTCAGATTGCGCTGCTTGTGACGTTTCTTCCGGCTTTTCTGCTGTCGGGATTCCTGTTTTCGATTGACCAAATGCCCATTGCACTACAGTGGATTACGCGCATTCTGCCGGCCCGCTACTATGTTTCAGTGCTGAAGAAGATATTCCTGAAAGGGACGCCCACAGCAATGCTCTATGCCGACCTGATACCCCTGGGTATATTTGCGATGGTGCTGACGCTGCTGGCTACACACGCATTCCACAAGCGGCTGGAGTAAAGGAGAGAGCTTATGTTTGGGCGGCTGAAGCAGATGTTGATCAAGGAATTCATCCAAGTCTTCCGCGATAAACGGACGCGTTTCTTGCTGTTCGGGCCGCCGATTATCCAGATGCTGGTGTTTGGATACGCGGCCACCTACGATATTCATCATGTTGCGACGGTTGTGCTGGATATGGACAACAGCGAGGAGAGCCGTGACCTGATCTCGCGGTTTACTTCGAGCCCTTATTTCGACGTGCAGCGGCACCTGACTGACTCGCGCGAGATCCGCGACCTGATCGATCGGGGACAGGCTACGGTGGGTCTGCAGATCGATGCCGGGTTTGCCCAGAAGCTGCGCGCGGGCGAGACCGCACCGCTGCAGGTGATTGTGGATGCGACCAATTCAAACACCGCACTGATCGCTTCCGGCTACATTACGCAGATAGCACTTGGCTTTGCGCAGGACTATGAAAAGGATCGCGTCTACCGGATTGCGCCGCAACTGACGGAAGCGATCCCTTCTGTCGAGTTGGAACAACGGCCGTGGTACAACCCAGGATTGAGCAGCCGCTGGTTTTTCATTCCGGGAATTGTCGGCAGCCTTACGCTGGTTCTGGTGATCACACTCACGGCCTTTGCGGTGGTTCGCGAACGGGAGATCGGGACGCTCGAACAGATCATGGTGACGCCCATCCGTCCGGCCGAATTCATTCTGGGCAAGACGCTGCCGTTCTTTCTGATTGGGCTTTTTGACGTTTCGCTGATTGCGGTAGTCGGAACACTTTGGTTCCAGGTGCCATTTCGCGGTCACATTCTGGTATTGTTGGCGGGGTCAGTCCTATTCCTGCTGTGCATGCTTGGCGTAGGTCTGCTTATTTCAACGGTCTCGTCAACGCAACAGCAGGCTATGGTGACTTCCTTCTTCTTTATCATGCCTGCGATCAGTTTTTCCGGGTTTGGATTTCCCATCAGCACCATGCCTCAATGGATGCAATATCTCAGCTATCTCATCCCGCTACGTTACTTTCTGATCGTGCTTCGCGGGACCTATCTGAAAGGCGTGGGGATGGAGATCCTGTGGCCTCAGATGGCGGCCATGGCAGTCCTCGGATTCAGCTTGCTTACGATCGCGATTCTCCGCTTCCACAAGGCGCTGGACTGACACGGGGCGGTCCAGATGGCCTCTGGAAGGCCCCGATCACCTTCAGCGAGGAAACGGTTTGAGTGTAAGGACATTCCCTCGGGGGCTAAACAGGCTGCGGAAAAAGGCCGAATTCAACCGAAATATCCGAAAAGCATACCGCAGGGGCTGAAGCCCGTATTGATTATGCTGCCTTTGTGCCAGGGATAAATCCCTGGCCTACCGCCCGAACGGGTTTTTCCGCAGCCTGTAAAGCCCAGTCATCTTGTGGCCGTTTGCGGCGCGGCTGAAGCCGCCCCCTTTCAAAGCAATTGAGGATGATGAATATCAATCTTGTTCCGGCAAGCTTGGCTGCGACGCCGAAAATGAGCGGGCAGACGGGCTAAGAGTTCCACATTGCGATACGATGGGTAGCGTTTCTCTGCATGGATTTCAGGCGCAATCCATTGATTCTGCTTCTGTTATTCTCCAAGAAGCTCAGGGTTTGAGAGTTTAAAGGTAAACCCCCGAGGGTAGGGGGGAGGGGGTGGGGGAGTTATTTAAATGGTAACTACCGGGCAGATGCCTGACAGCTTGGACCGGGGACATATCGAGCAGATTTCGCGGTCCGGAATTGGCGTGGCTTCTCCATTTGTCCTCTATGAACCATTTTGCGCCGGGCGACCGTTAAATTCTGCAAGATGAATATCAATCTTGTTCCGGCAGGCGGCGTTGCAAGGGCGAAAGGGTGGGTTTGAACGTGGAATATTCCCTCAGGGGCCCGCATTTATTTTCAGCCACTTACGGCACGACTAAAGTCGTGCCATTTCAAAACACGATTTTTACCACAGGCTGCTAAGGCCACAACGGTCACGGCCTCATGCGTTCGACGAAGATGCGGGCTAGTTCCACAACATTCCGGCGCAGGTCGTATTGCTCCAGAATGCGCGTTCGCCCACCCGCCGCCAGGCACTCGCGCAGCGGCTTGTCGTCCATTAGCTTTGCCAGGGCCTGGACGAGCGCGTCCAGGTCAGAAGGCGCTACAACAAGGCCATCGATGCCGTTGCGAATCAACTCCGGAATGCCGTTAATGTGCGTCGAGACGCAGGGAATCCCCATGGCCATGGCTTCCATCAGAACCACCGGAATGCCCTCAGCAAAGCTGGGAAGGCAGAAGATGTCCGCTGCCGCATAAAGAGAGCGAATGCGATCCTGATTGACCGCGCCCTCGAACGCCACGCACTCGGGAAACTCGCTGTTTGCGGCGCGTTCCCGCAGAGACGATTCATCTGGGCCGCTGCCGACCAAACGAAGCCGCACGCGACGCCCTTGCTGAGCGAGGCGTTCCAGCGCATCGATCAGGAGATGCTGCCCTTTTGCCGGGGTGAGGCGGCCGACGCAAAGGATTTCAAAGATATCCGGCGCAGGCCGGGCAGACGGGGGCGAGAAGAGCAGGGGATCGACGCCTAGACGCGATACAACCAACTTATTCCAGTGGATAACTGGCGATAACTTCATCAGTTGGCTGCGGGCGTAGGAACTGATGCAGACGATGAAGTCGGCGGCGGCGATTTTCTGCGCAAGATACTGGCCTTGCGCGTCGTAGAACTCATCGGGCCCGTGGACGGTGAGCGAATAGCCAAAACCGAAGACACGGCGCACAAACAGTCCCACGCTCGCGGCCTGCGATCCAAGGTGGACATGAAGGTGGCACTGCCGGTTTCGCCGCATCCATTGGCCTACCATCAAAGCTTCAGTGAAATACATGAAGTTCAGCCACAGCCTCTTGAGGTCGATGCCGCCCAGAGCGAACACGAGCCGAATGCCTCGCAAGTAGCCGGCGAGATTCCGGAGGACTGTCCGCACATGAGCCTTGGCAGCACCCGCAACGCCGTGGGTCTTCACGCAATAGGTGCGCGCTGCTTCTGCCGCTTCCTCGGGCGTCAGGCGATCCAGCGTGCGATCCGGCGGATTGATGGACGCCGTGTCAATGCGAAAACCCAATTCTCGAAGTTGGAGCACTTCCCGTAGAACAAAAATCATCGATAAGGTGGGGTACCGGCTGACCAAATAGGCGAGAGCACGCGAAGGGGCAACTTCGATCGGATGGATGCCGGGTTGATCAGGAGGGTTCGAGGCTGCCATTCAACAGGTCCCAAGAATTGTGAGATCGCAAGGCTGAAAGCCATATTAAACCTTCCGGCGGTTCCAGATGCCGATCTGCCAACTGTGCCACGCGGGAGCTAAAATCGGGGAAGTGGGTGAGTTTGAAAAAGCAATCTCTCAGGGGGCTAAACAGGCTGCGGGAAAAGGCCTCTTTTGGGTCAAAAGCGGCAAAAAGCATACCTCAGGGGCTAAAGCCCGCGTTGATTCTGCGGCACTTACGGCACGACTAAAGTCGTGCCCTGACGCTTCCTGCGCCCCGGAATGAGTTTTTCCGCAGCCTGTAAAGCTCGTACCCTTCAAACTGGTCCACTAGGTCCGTGACCGGATGA
>PLFY01000061.1:0-7031 GCA_003138365.1 Acidobacteriaceae bacterium | reverse complement strand
CATAACCAGACGGTCAGAGACCTAGCGGAATCAGAGGCTTCAGCGGCATTGCCCCCATTGGTGTTACTTTACCTTTTGGCTGCTTTCTCAATGAATCGGCGAGCGGAACCGGCCAGCAGAAGCAGTTTGAACCGCGTCGGGCCGGACGGAAACGAAGATGCAGCGGGATGCGGTGGCAGGTTTCTTGCTGGATGGAAGAGTTCGGGAGCAAGTTTTCAATGATGGAATTCCACATTTCGCGGAATGCACGTGAACGCTACCAGTTTGCGGAGTCTCTTTTCTCTTATAACGGAAACGTTGTTTTTGCCAATATGGCGGCATGCCGCGCATTCGCTCATCGGATGAACCAGGTGCGCGACGTTGAAAAGCATCCCGACCGGGCTGTTCATGCAGGGGCGCTGTACGCGATGGGCCTTATCGACGAGGCCAGCCACATCTTGATCGCAAGCTACCGCGAGCAGTTCGACCGCGAAGTCATGACCAGCGCTCTCGACTGGTTTTCCTCCCAAGTCGGGGCTGAGGCGCTTGACACCATGCTGGTGACGTTTGTGGAGCATTTCCCGGGCACAAGCGTGATCCGCGGCCTTGAGACGCCCCGGCAATGGCTGGATGGCGCCACCGATGGGACTCCTCACAAGGCCGCTGCTCTGGAAGAGTTGCTGCTGCTGTGGACCGCCAACAAGAACGAAGCTTTTCAGCCGTTTGAGGAGCTTTTTGAGGATAAATCCCTGGCCGAAAAGACCGTTTACCGCCAGGTGACGCAGCAGTTTCCGGACTATTTTGCCACCCGGCCGCTGATTCCGCTTGAAGGCGCCAAAGCCGTCAACCTGCTGGAGCTTTTGCGTGCGCCGGCCACAGGTTCGCCGCGTTCCCTCAGCGAGCAGCTTGCCCTGATTCGGCGGCTTTGGAAGCCGCTGCTGGGCGAGAGCCTGGAGCGGTTTCTCCAACTGGCCGGTGAAATTCTCCACGAAGAAGAGCTGGCCATCTGGATGCAGTTCAATCCTCCCGCCGCTCAAGCTCACGCCGCCGCACAGGCCGCGGCTGAGCGCCGCCGGCAGACCGGCGAGCAGCAGTGGCCGTCCGTGGTCAGCCATTCCGACGTGCCGGTCTTCGGCGATCCGGCGCATGAATACGAGAAGTTCAGTCCGGACACGGCATGGATGCCCAACACGGTACTGATCGCGAAGAGCACGTATGTGTGGCTGGCGCAACTGAGCAAACAGTACGGCCGTAGAATTGGTCGCCTCGACGAGATTCCCGATGAGGAGCTTGCAGCCCTGGCGCGGCGGGGGCTAAATTCGCTGTGGCTGATCGGCGTATGGGAGCGCAGCCGCGCGTCAAAGACCATCAAGCAGCTTTGCGGCAACCGCGACGCCGTCGCTTCGGCCTATTCGCTCTTCGACTACGCGATTGCCGAGGATCTGGGAGGCGAGCCGGCGTATATCAACCTGCGAGACCGCGCCTACAGGCAGGGGGTTCGGCTGGCGAGCGACATGGTGCCCAACCACATGGGCATCGACTCGCCCTGGGTTGTCGAGCATCCCGAGTGGTTCATCTCCCGGCAGGATTCGCCCTATCCGGCCTACAGCTTTGAAGGCCCCGATCTCTCGCCCGATGGTCGCGTGGAGATCAAAATTGAAGATCACTACTTCGAGCAGTCGGACGCCGCTGTGGTCTTCCGCCGTCGAGACACGGCTAGCGGCGACACCCGCTATGTGTACCACGGCAATGACGGCACCAGCTTTCCCTGGAACGACACGGCGCAGCTCGACTACCTGAATCCGGCGGTGCGTGAGCAGGTGATCCAGACCATCCTGCACGTGGCGCGGCTGTTTCCTGTGATTCGCTTCGATGCGGCGATGACTCTGGCCAAGCGGCATTTTCATCGGCTGTGGTTCCCAGGGCCAGGGGCCAGCGGCGCCATTCCTTCGCGGGCGGAATACGGCATGAGCCAAGCCGAATTCGACCGGCACATGCCGCATGAATTCTGGCGCGAGGTTGTGGATCGCGTGGCCGCCGAAGTCCCTGGAACGCTGCTGCTGGCTGAGGCCTTCTGGCTTATGGAGGGCTACTTCGTCCGCACCCTCGGCATGCACCGGGTCTACAACAGCGCCTTCATGAACATGATGCGCGACGAGGAAAATGCCAAGTATCGCTCGGTGATCAAGAACACCCTGGAGTTCGACCCCGACATCATGAAGCGGTACGTCAACTTCATGAGCAATCCCGACGAACGCACGGCCATCGACCAGTTTGGCAAGGGCGACAAATGTTTCGGCGTGGCCGCGCTGATGGCCACACTGCCGGGACTGCCGATGTTCGGGCACGGCCAGATCGAGGGCTTCACCGAGAAATATGGGATGGAGTACCAGCGCCCTCGCTACGATGAAACACTCGATCACTGGCTGGTCGAGCGTCACGAGCGGGAGATCGCTCCACTGCTGCAGCGTCGTTCTCTCTTCGCCGAAAGCAGCAACTTTCTGCTCTACGACTTCTTCGAGGCTTCGGGCCTGGTGGAAGAGAACGTCTTTGCCTACTCGAACCGCAACGGCGGCGAGCGAGCCCTGGTGGTCTACAACAACCGTTACGGCTCCGCGCACGGCACGATCGATTTTTCCGCGGCGTACGCCGACAAGGGCGCAGGCCAACTCAGGCAGCAGCGTCTGCGGGAGGGCCTCGGGCTGAGCGGCGATTCCGGCGCCATTCTGGCATTCCGCGACTCGCTCACCGGGCTGAATTACCTGCGGCGGGCCTCCGATTTGAACGACGGAGGCCTCATGCTCGATCTTCATGCTTACCAGTGCCACGTGTTTCTCGATTGGCGTGAGCTGCGGGCCACGGCGGAACAACCCTGGGACCGGCTTTGCGAACAGCTCAACGGGAGTGGGGTTCCAAACCTGGATGACGCGCTGGTGAACCTGGAACTGCGGCCTGTGCACATTGCGCTCAAGCTGCAACTGGATTCGTCCATCGTGCGGCTGCTCGCCGACCTCGCGGAGCATCCTCGCGCCCTTGCCTCAGGGAAAGACAAGAAAATCGAGCAGGAGCGCAGCGAGTTCTTTGAGCTGGCGTGGACACGCTGCGAGACCTTCCTGCGCGTGGCGCAAAAGGCCTATGCCTCACGCACCGCTCAAGAACTTCACACAGCTAACACTGGTCAGCCGGAGAAAGGCGACAAGCCGGCATCGTTGGCCCCGGTCTTCCGCGAACGTCTTCGGGCCGCCATGCGCATTCCGGCGATCGAGGCGCTGTTTCCGGCTCCCTGGACCGCTGCTGCCCGGCGCGTACTGCCCAGTCCCAGTCCGCAGTTCACGGCGACGGCTATGTGGGGACCGGTGCTCGGCTGGTGCGTGCTTGGGTTGCTGGCCGAATCGATCGACGCTGAGAACCCAGACCATGTGGCGCTAGACCTGTTCGACCGGCTTCGGCTGCGCGAACCGTTCGCTCAGGCCTTCTCAGCTCTCGGATTCGAGGGCGAGGAGGGCTGGCGCGTGGCCGCCCGCATCAAGGTTGTTCTGCTGACTGGCGGCGGCGCAGGCCGACTGGAGGAGTCCGCATCCGCTGGAGGAAAGTCGCCGGCGGTTGCCGATGCTCCTGTTGACGGGTACGAAGCGACGGCTGCTGAAGCTGAACTTGCGTCCTCGGCTTCGGACCCAACTCCGGCTTCAGGCGAGCCGGCAGCGGTTGCGGACGAAAGAGTGGCGCTCTCGCCGGACTTGTGGCTTGATCCCGACGTGCGCTGGCTGACAGGAGTCCATGAAGCAGAGGGCCACGCTTACCTGGTTCGCGAATCGTATGAAGAACTGCTGTGGTGGCTGCTGATGCCGTCTCTTCTCCGTCTGGCAGGCGAGACCGCGCCGAGCCGCGCCGCGGTGGAGCAGATGAGCAAGACGATCGAAGAGGCTCTTGCGACTGCCGAGGCTGCCGGTTATCGGATCGATGCACTGCTGGGAACATCGGCCGATCCCAATGCTGACGAAATGGATGAACCGGAGGTCGAATCTCAGGCTGTCGAGCCGGAAAAGTCTCAAATTGAACAGCAGGAGCCGCATACAGAGGAATTGGAACCGCAGACGGTATCGACGATGAAAGCAGCTGATTCGGCTTAGAAGTGAGTCATACAGAGACGTTGCATGAAACATGCGGGTGGGATAGAATGTTTCATGAAACAGAGGTTCAAAGCGTGAGAACAGCCACAACAGATCGTGTGCGCAAGCACCGCGACTCCCTGCGCGAGTTGGGACTCAAGCCTTTGCAGATTTGGATTCCCGACACCCGATCGGAGAGTTTTCGGCAGCAATGTGAGCGTGAATCGCTTCTGGTCGCGTCCGATCCGCACGAAGCGGAGATACTCGATTGGATTGGTAAGGTTGCGGATACGGATGGCTGGGTATGAAGCGCGGCGATTTTGTGCCGGTGATTCTGGCCGGCGCCTACGGCAAGCCCAGGCCCGCGTTAGTGATTCAGTCGGACCTGTTCGATCTGCATCCGTCCGTCACTGTTCTGCCCGTCACCAGTGAGCTGCGTCCAATTAAGACATTTCGAATTCCCGTGGAGCCGAGCACGCGAAACGGCTTGCATGCACGGTCGCAGATCATGGTGGACAAGGCGCACACCATCCCGCGCGATAAGGCCGGCGATCCATTTGGCGAGCTTGAACCGAGGACGATGACCGCAGTCAACCGGGCGCTGGCAGTGTTTCTGGGGCTTGGTTAGGGTTTATGCATTTGCTAATTTGTCCCAACCGCTTGCGACCCGTAGAATCACAAGAGGCGGCGAAGCAGCCCGGAGCGGCAACCTCAACCGATGAGCGAACAGGAAACAGGGACACCTATACAGACGCCGGCGGTTTCGCCGGCGTGGATCAGGATCGAACGGGCTCGGCATCCGCAGCGGCCCTACCCCATGGACTTTATCGAGCGGGTCTTCACGGATTTCAGCGAGATTCACGGGGATCGCGCCTATGGCGACGACGAGGCGGTGGCATGCGGAATGGCGCGGCTTGGCGATGAAGAAGTGCTGGTGATCGGCAACCGCAAGGGCGGAAGCACCAAGGACCGCGTGCGGCGCAACTTCGGCATGCCGCACCCAGAGGGCTACCGGAAAGCGCTGCGGTGCATGAAAATTGCCGAGAAATTTTCGCGGCCGGTCTTCAGCTTTATCGACCTGCCGGGCGCGTATCCCGGTCTTGGCGCCGAGGAGCGAGGCCAGGCTGAGGCGATCGCGCGGAATCTTCTTGAAATGTCGCGGCTGCGCGTGCCCACGATTTCGGTGATTACCGGCGAAGGCGGATCGGGCGGCGCGCTGGCCCTGGCCGTCAGTGACAGGGTGCTGATCCTGGAAAATGCACTTTACTTTGTGATCACTCCGGAGTCCTGCGCGGCGATTATGTGGCGCGATGCGTCGCAAAAGCAGTTGGCGGCCGAGGCGATGCGGATCTCCGCGCCGGAGGTTGCCGCGCTGGGCTGCGTAGACGAGATTCTTCCCGAGCCTCCAGGGGGCGCGCACGCCGACCATGAGGCGGGGGCCGGTTTGCTGGGCAGCTCGCTCAAGAAGCATCTGGCCGAGCTGAAGGGGATACCGATCGAAGCTTTGGTGGCCGCGCGACAACATAAGTTCCGCAATATTGCGCAGTTCTACACGGAAGGTAGTCCCGGTGGCGCATAGGCTGGCGAAACGGCTTGAGGTGAATAGTATTCAGACGTTGGGCGTTGCGATGAAACCCGGCGACAGGACGGCCATCGCAGGCGTAAGCAGAGCCATGGTTAGGAGATGCGCATGAGCACACCGCAGACTGGCGGCGGCCGGTTCCGCGCCTACCTGGAGTTCATCGTCGCGGTGCTTTACTTCTTCATGGCGCGGGCGCTTGCCCGGCACGGGGCGCAAGGTCTGACCAGCGAGCAGTGGTCTCCGCTGGTGGAACAGGCCATGCTGGTTTTCCTCTTGCTGGCGGGCTACGCAGGGATGGGATTCTGGTTAGACCGGCAGAACCACCCGGTGAGCGCGCAGGGATTGCCGCGACGGCAGGGCTGGCCCGGCGAAGCGGGACTGGGTCTGGCCGTGGGTTGGTCCCTGGCGGTGGTGTGCGCGATTCCGATGGTGGTGGTCGGCGGTATCGCCATTGTTCTGGTGCTCCAGCCTTCGGCCTGGGGCTGGCTGTTGGCCGATGCGGCATTCTTTGCGCTGGCTGCGCTGGCCGAAGAGGTCGCCTTTCGCGGCTACGGATTTCAGCGCTTTGCTCATGCAGTGGGACCAGTTGGGGCGGCGCTGGGATTCGCGGCGTTCTATGCCATTGTGCAGAATTTATTGCCGGGGTCGAGCCACGCCAGCTTCGCTGTTTCCCTGATGCTGAGCCTGGTGCTCTCCACGGCCTATTTGCGGACAAAGGCACTTTGGTTGAGCTGGGGGCTCAACTTTGGCTGGAAGGCTAGCCGGGCCCTGGTGTTTGGACTTGCCGTGAGCGGCGTCAACAGCCATTCGCCCGTGGTGCAGGGCGATCCCATGGGGCCATTCTGGCTCACCGGCGGCGGCTTTGGGCTGGACGGCAGTTGGGTTGCGTTCGCCGTCCTTCTCGCGGCATTCCTGGCGATTTTCAGGGTAACGCGCGATCTGGACTACCGTTATAACGCTCCCGTGATCGTGCCCGGTGGCATTGCTGTGGATCTGGATGCGGCGGCACGGCAGCAGCATGAGGCTGCGATGGGGCCGGCTGAGCCCGCGGCTCCGGCTCTGGTGCAGATTGCTCCAGTTGCCACGCCACCGCCGCCTGTTCGGCCGGAGTAGGCCCTGGCAGACCGGCCGCAAGCTCCCAATCGGGTCAGTCTCCTTGCGTTATAGTTGGGGCGGGGTTTCAGATGAAAGTTCGCTCCTCTAACAAAGAAACAAAAATGCAAGTTCAACAAAACAAGACGTCGTCATGGAGTTCTACGGACTCCCACCCATCGGACAAAAACAAAGGCGTCCGATGGATGGGGCACAGTTTCATTCTCCGCGTGTCGGCGAAGCCGGTGGACGACGAACATCTTGCATCG
>PLFY01000064.1:8308-13603 GCA_003138365.1 Acidobacteriaceae bacterium | reverse complement strand
GAACATTTAGGACTTGACTGATGGCGACTATCTCGACGATGTTTCCAGCGAGATTGCAGACGAATTTGGACAGTTGCTGGAGATTCAGTATGGCGGGTAAGCAAGTCAAGACCGAGAATAAATGCATCGAAAGAATCCGTCATTCGAAAGTCAAATTGAGCGATCCGGGAACCGGAAGGAGCGTAGTTCTTTTGAACCCGGATAAGACGCAAGTCCGCCGAATCAGGATGGATGGCTGCTTGATGCCAGTCGGACACGTAGCTGCGGACTCATTGGTCTCGATGCCCAGGAAGGTGGACGTAATCGTCGAACTAAAGGGCAAGAACGTCGATCATGCTGCTGAACAGGTCGAAGCGACCCGGTCATTTTGGAGCAATCACGAAGGATATCAACCCAATCAACTCATCGGGGCTTGGATTATGTGTTCGGAATACCCAAGAGCCGATCTGAAAATCAAACGCTACATAGAGAGCTTCCGTCAGCACGGAGGCAATCTTCTTGTTTCAACCCGTAATGGCGAAGAGCGAAAATTCGAGGAATTCATTCCCAGACGCCTGTAACACCCTCCAGGACCAACTCGACGAATTCACCGCCAACACCCGGGATATGCCCTGCTTTTGCAGAGAATTACACTCCGTTGGTGCACAATGGAAACAAGTGGGCAGGAGCAATCACCGTGAGCAGGGGTCGGGCGCCAAAACTGGTCGAGCGGCAACGGATGCAGATTCGCCTTTTCTCCGCATTACCAGAAAATTAATACCCCCCTACCCCCCCTGTACCCCCCTGGGGTATATGGCGAGGCTATCGAGCCATGAGCTTCATCGCATTTTCAGGTTGGTATCCGTGTCCGCAATGACCCCGAACGCCGCATAGCAGCAGAGGCGCAAGAATGATGACCACGACCCTGCAAGACCAACTCGACGAGATCACCGCCAACACCTGCGGCGCACGCACGCTCTAGCTCAACTGAACTCCTGATGATTCCCGTCCTTGCACGAGCACCCGTTCGGGCTGGATGCGCGCGTAAAACTCCGGCGTCAGCGTGGCCATCTGCACAACATCCACCTTGAAGGGCAGTCGCGATTCGTCCAGCGCCTCGCGAAGGATTGCCATTTCGTCGAGAGGCAGTTCTTCGCCTTCCACGGCAATATCCAAATCGGAAAACCGTCGCACACGCTGGCCCGTCGCTCGCGAGCCGAAGGCCCAGACTCTGCGTCCGGGCGCGTATCTCTGCAAAAGGCCGGACAGCTCTTCCCATTCGTGCGGCTCAACCACGATGGGCGGCAGAGGCCGGGTTTTCACATCAACTGCCACCGGATTCCGCCGTCCTTTCGAGTTCGGTATATAGATAATCGGCTTCCTCGGCAAAGCTGGGAATCTTATCGACGACCAGACGAGCAATATCCTCGTTGTATACGTGACTAGTGAGGTTTCGGGCTTCCCGGAATCGATACCAAACATCCCATCCGGAGCGCAGCAGGCCCATTTCGCTTGCGGTGCGAATCAGCGTGGGGAAGGTCATCTTCTTATCGGGTTGCACGGATGCTGCATGCATCAGAAAACGCTCCAACATGCTCGCGCACAGGCCATACGTGAATTCAAATCGCTGGATCACGGCATCGCGATAAAGCGAGTTTTCCGGCTCGCGTTGCAAAGCCTCCAGCCCTTCTTTCAAACGCCCGATTGCCTTGCCGAGAGGAGAATAGTCGATGGCGGCCATGCGCACATTCTAACCCAGCTTCCATCTGCGAGAATACGAGAGATGGTTCCCCTGCAGGACCAACTCGACGAGATCACCGCCAACACCCGCCAGTTGGTGCAGGCTGAGCGCCTTGCCGTCGGTGAGCGCGCCGTCGCCGAGCTCTTCGCCTCGGGCATTGAAGACCGCATTCTCCCTGTCGGCGCCATCGCCCCCGAGTTCGCCCTAAAAGACGCGAACGGCCGCCTGGTCCGTAGCGCCGACATGCTCGCCCTCGGCCCACTGGTCATCAAATTCTTTCGCGGCCGTTGGTGTTCTTATTGCGTTACCGAGTTAGAGGCCTGGCGCGACCTATACGGCACTCTTCGCGAGCGCGAAGCTCTGATGGTCGCCATCGGCCCGCAGATCGAGCGCCAAAGCGACTTCATGGCTGGCCAGCACGGCCTGCCGTTCCCTGTGCTCACCGACCCCGGCTGCGCCCTCGCGGAAAAGTTCGGCCTCGTCTACACGGTCCCCGAGTACCACCGCGCCTACTATCTCTCCATCCTCGTCAACATCCCCTTCGTCAACGGCGAAAAGAGCTGGCGTCTGCCCATCCCCGCCACTTACGTCATCGCCCGCGACCGCCGCGTCCTCTTCGCTGAAGCCCACGCCGACTTCCGCGTCCGCCCCGAGCCCGAAGAAGCCCTCGCCGCCGCGTTCGCTCACCACAGCCGCTGACAGAACCAATGAGACTCGATTGCCGCCGGCGCAAAAAGGCCTGATTTTCTGCAAGGGATACGCGATTCGAGACCAAATTTCGATGAAATCCGGCCGCTTTTTGACCTTTTTGTTTACTCTTTCGATAGTAGGTGGATATTACAAATTACTTATTACAAATGACTTAGATCGCGGTGGTGGCTCAAAAAATGGGTGCTGCAGGGGGTAGGGGGGGGTGGGGTACGCTGCCGGTACGGACCGGTCGCATCCCTGACAGATGGAGGCGTTCCATACATGATTATGCGCCGACGCGGGATAATTCTCTGCGAGCGACGCTATACCGGCAACTGTTAAGGGATTTCCCGGGCTCCTGCGGGCCTAAATCCACTCAGCCAGCTTCATTTGAGCCCGCTCCAGCGTAACCTCCCGCAGCAGAAACACCTTACTCCTGGATAACTCCCCACTAACCAACTCAACCCTGTTCTTCGCCACTCCAAACGTCTCCGCCAGAAAAGCAATCAGCGCCGCGTTAGCCCGCCCCTCCACCGGCGGCGCCTGCACCGCGATCTTCAACTGGGCCGTCGCGCCCTCGCCATAAACCCCGGTAATCGCCGTCTTCCTGGCCCCCGGCTGCGCCCGAACCGCCAGCGTCACCCCTCCTTCCGCGGCCCGCACCATCATTCCGGCCCCGTCCACGGCGCACGCTTCCCAAACAGCGCCGTCCCCACCCGAATCCGCGTCGCGCCCTCCTCGATCGCAAGCGCAAAATCCCCGCTCATTCCCATCGAAAGCACGTCGAACCCCAACTTGGGATGCGCCGCCGCCCAACGGTCGCGCCAACCGCGCAGGCTGCGGAAGCACGCCCGCATTATATCTTCCGCCACGCCCCAGGGCGCAATCGTCATCAGCCCCTGCATCTCCAAATGCTCCAGCCCCGCCAGCCGCTCCAATAGCTCCCCAGCCTCCGCGGACTCCGGCTCCAGTCCAACCTTCGTTTCCTCCGGACTCAGCTTCACCTCAATCAGCACCGGCAGCCGCTTTCCCAACTTGCCAGCCGCTTCGTTCAGCTTTTCCGCCAGCCGCACCGAATCCACTGAGTCGATCGCGTCAAATAACTCCGCCGCCCGCGCCGCCTTATTCGTCTGCAAGTGCCCAATCAGATGCACTCGAATCGTATCGCCGGCCCCACCCCGCCGCAGCCCTGCCAACTCCACCGCCTTGGCCCCAAACTCCTGCACCCGGCTTTCCCCAAACAGCCTCAGTCCCAGCCCCGCAGCCTCAGCCATCGTAGCCGTCGGATACGTCTTCGAAACCGCCATCAGCTCGACCTCGCCGCGCACCCGCCCCGCCGCGCGGCAAGACCGCCCAATCGCCTCTTCCAGCCGTTCCAGATTCTCACGCAGCACCGTCATCTTGCCCCCAGGCGCAAACCTCGATCAATGCGCGTGCTCCTCGAGATATTTCTCCGCCTCCAGCGCCGCCATGCACCCCGACCCAGCCGCCGTAATCGCCTGCCGATACCGCCGGTCCTGCACGTCTCCGCACGCAAATACGCCCGGCACCACCACCCCATTGCGCGTCGTCAGCACGTTGCCCGTCGACTTGATGTACCCATCCTCGTCCAGATCCATCTGCCCGGCAAACATCTTCGCGTTCGGGTCGTGCCCAATCCCCAGAAACAGCCCGCTGATCGCCAACTCGCACACCTCGCCGTTGATCGTATCGCGCAGCCGCAGCCCCCTCACATCCTTCTCTTCCACGCCCAACACCTCTTCCACCACCGTGTTGGTCCGCAGTTCGATATTCGGATGCGCCATCGCCCGCTCCAGCATGATCTTGGAAGCCCTGAAGCTCTCCCGCCGGTGCAGCAGCGTGACTTTACTTGCAAAGCGCGTCAGAAACAGCGCCTCCTCCATTGCCGAGTCGCCCCCGCCCACCACCGCAATCTCTTTGCCGCGGAAGAAAAACCCGTCGCACGTAGCGCAGCTTGAAACCCCGTGCCCTATCAGCGCCTGTTCACTCGGCAAGCCCAGCCACCGCGCGCTCGCTCCCGACGCCACAATCAGCGTCCGCGTGTGAATCTCTCCCTCCGACGTATGCAGCCGAATCGGATGTGCGCCAAGTTCCACCCGGTTCAAATGAGCCAACTGGAAGGTCGCTCCAAACCGCTCCGCCTGCTTCTTCATGTTCTGGATCAGCTCCGGTCCCTGAATCCCATCCGGCCAGCCGGGAAAGTTCTCCACCAGCGTCGTAATCGAGAGCTGCCCCCCCGGCTCGTGCCCTTCAAGAACCAGCGGTTTCAGTCCAGCGCGGCCCGTGTAGATGGCCGCCGTCAGCCCGGCGCAGCCGGAACCGAGAATAACGGTATCGCGAATCTCTGTCATAAGGTTTCCCGCATCAATTTTAGATGCTTCCCGCAAGCCGCGGCCCTGGCGCCCCATCCATTTCGCGTTCTTTGCGAAATGGGTGGGAACCCAAAGTGCACCCGCCTCACTTCGTTTCATTATGATGAACTCTATGGCGAATCTGACTCTAATCTACGGTCTGCGGCTCCTCCCCGAAGGCGAAGTCACTGAAATCCATGACGCCACGCTCAAGCTGGCCACCGGTCACGAAGCCCACGTCACCATGCACGCCATCGAGGGCTCCCGCGAAGAGATCGAGGCCCAGCTCAAGCGCAGCCTCGACGCCTTCTTCGACTTCTACCCCGAAATCTGACTCGGATACTCTGTCGACCAGCGCCTGGCCTCCACCGGCCCAGATGTCAACCTGACCGACCGCCAGGGAGGGTTGCGCACACCTCTCGAAGCTGCCCAGTCATGCGTTGATTTGCCGGGCGGGGATTCGCATATCTCTGAAGAGTGATATCTCTGAAGAGTGAGCCTCTTGCAAAATTC
>PLFY01000064.1:6026-8244 GCA_003138365.1 Acidobacteriaceae bacterium | reverse complement strand
AATTTTGCAAGAGGCTCAGTGATATATTGTGTGGAACCTCGGCCGAAAGGAAACCTCCAGTGCAAATGGATTCACGTCCAGCCGGAACTGTCACAGAAGGACAGCGGGGCACTCCCTTGAAAACTCCTCTCGGGATGGACTGGCTTGTCTACCTCGGGATCGTTATTTGCAGCCTGACGCAGGCGCTCCTCGGCTATCAACCGATGACACCCGACGCTGTGGTTTACCTTGACATTGCCGATGCGATCCGAGATCACCGCTGGCATTCCGTCTTCAATGCCTACTGGTTCCCGCTCTACCCGGCCTTGCTGGCCGCCGGGAAGGCTTGTTTCGGCAATCGGATTCAGTACGAACTGATGGCGACACGGCTCGTTGGCTTCCTGATATCCCTCTTGTTTGTGCTTTCGTCGATAGCGCTTGCCTCGTCTGCGCGGCGCATAATGCTAGTTCGTGGGGCCAACCCCGATGAATTGCTTCCTCAGCGGACCCTCTATGTTTGGGTCGCCGTCTTTGCGTTTTTCTTCTACTTTCCGGAGATGGCCTGGTACACGCCAGACGCCCTTGTTTCCTCGTTCATGATCCTGGCGGTGGCCGCGCTCCTGCTGGGTGTAACGAAAGACAGCCTTCTGCCCTATGTCGCGGCTGGTGTGTTCGGAGGTCTGGCATTCTGGGCAAAGGCATTTGCCTTCCCGTTCTTCTTTTTGTTGATGCTCCTCACAGCCGTGGCGAATTTTCGCAGATTTCGCGTGCTGCGGCGACTGGTTTTGTGTCTTCTGGTATTCGCGCTGGTTGCCGGCCCGTATATCTGGCAGATTTCAGCCGCCAAAGCACGCTTTACGTTTGGGGATTCGGGGCGCCTGACTTCGGCGTGGCTTGTCAATGGCGCAGATCAGTTCAACCCGGTCGCGGATCCCACAGTCTTCGTCCATGGAACGGCCAATGTCAACTTTAGGCATCCGGCAGAATTGCTTTCGAAAACACCTGAAATCGGCTACTACAGCCGGAGCCAGGCAGATGGCTCGACGCCGCAATGGGACGATCCATCTTACTGGTCAGACGGCCTGACTCCACGATTTGTAGTGAGTCAGGAAGTAGCGGCACTCAAGAGAAACCTGCCGACTGCTGCGGGGGTCCCGCTGCGTCTTCCCATCATCCTCCTTCTCGGAGTATTGTGCTTGTTTGGCTTCACCGTCCGAAAAGCATCTCAAGCCGATCCAATGCTGACCATGGTTCTTGTGCTGGCCCTTTTCAGCATTGGTTCTTATGCTCTAATTTTTTTGTGTGGGCGATATGTAGCGTTTTCATTTGTGATGATCGGAACCCTTTATGCGGCGTGCTCACTGACTAAGCATTCCGGGAGAAAGCCTGCATTTCTCCACAAAACTGTTCTTCTGGCGTCAGCTCTGGTTTTGCTGTTCGCATTCAGGTACAGCCTGGTGTTATGGAACCTGGAACGGCAGCGGTTAGGCGCCCACCCATTGGAAGACATATATGACCCGCTGGCCGTTTCCGCCGGCTCCGACCTGGCGTTGCTCTATCCCCAAGGATCGGAAGTGGCTTGCATGGGCTATCGCGCCTGCATCCGCGATCCGTACTGGGCCAGGTACGCCGGCCTGAGTGTGACTGCGGTCATTGAAGTGGGACACGGATCGACGGAGACGGGCCTTCAATCGGTCGAATCTGTACGCAGAGTCGCTGCTGAGGGATGCAAAGAGCTCGAGCAGAATCCCGAAGTCCTCGATGCTCTGCGCAAACGGCATATCAGGGCAATTGTTTCCAGCTTTGATGCCTCGCCACCTTGTTCCGCATCCTGGCGGCCCGTGGGAGAATCTGCCGCTTTTTACTTATTGCCGCTCTAAGCCAGCTCTGCCACTGAAGAGCCGTGCGGCCAGGGATTGCCTTGCCGCCCCGTTGTACTCCCAGGCATGCGCCCGCAATCGCTCACTGAGCGATATCGAACGCTGGGAACTTTCAATCATGAGCAATCTCCGAAATTTTCCGAGTGATTGACTCTAAGTGTAAACACACTGAATCGGGTTCTGAGCCGGTTTGCGCGTCCCTGACCTCAAACTCCGTCACATCATGCCTTGAAGTCTCTAATCCGAGCAAATCCTACTCGGCTCCTTACGTGCCTTAGTCCCAGCACGGAGGACTCCCGTGTTCGTCTCCGCTTCTGCGCCCCTGATCGACACAGTTTTCATCCTTTCGCGGGTTGGCA
>PLFY01000064.1:0-5981 GCA_003138365.1 Acidobacteriaceae bacterium | reverse complement strand
ATGGATGGGGCACAGTTTCATCCCCTGTGGGTCGGCGAAGCCGGTGGACGACTGACACAATATGGACTTGTGCAGAGGTTCCCCAGGCCCAGGCCAAAGCCCGGACCCCTCCTCAAAAACGAGTTCTTAAAACAGGTTCCTTAGGGCCTTTCAATCTTCAAGCACTCACCTATACCCTTTGCTCTTCTTGTCCATGAGCGAGATTCCATTGCGTCCCACTAATCCATAACCCCTAAGTCCGCAACCCATATCCGGCTATCTCCGTCAACCAATTCCACTTACTTCAACAATCCCAAAAATGACTGAAATGCTCTTATCTCGCGTGCGGAAGCCGATGAAAGGCTTGTGGCCGCCTCGAAGCCAGGGTCGAAATCTCTAGCCAGCAACACTCCGAGACGACGCATAACTGCGGTCCGGAGCGCCTACCGTGTTCTTTTTTCATTTTGCTATCTTGCGCCGTGTGGCGATCGCTTTATTCGCTACAATTCTCGCTCTCACTCCCGGCGTCTCCCTCGCCGGCGGACCCAAGTATGTAGCCGGCGTCAGCTTCTTCAATCCCGGAGCCCTCGGCCAGCCCATCCACTGGTCCGGCGGCCAGGTGAATTACTACGTCGATCAAGGCCCTCTCAGCAGCTCCGTCAGCAATCAGCAAGCCACGGCCATGGTGGATGCAGCCGCCGCTCTCTGGACCGCCATCCCCACCGCCGGCGTCACCCTCACTGACATGGGTTCGCTCAATGAAGACGTCAACGGCGCCGACATCGCCGCCGCCAACGGCCAAATCACTCAGCCCGCCGACGTCACCCCCTCCGCCACCAACTATCCGGTCGGCGTCATCTACGACGTGGACGGCTCGGTCATCGACACCATCTTCGGCGTCGGCGCCAGCCAGCCCACCAGTTGCCAGAACAACGGCGTCTGGGTCTGGATGGATAACATCAATCCTGACACCACCATTGCCCACGCCGTCATCCTGCTCAACGGCCTCTGCGCCACCAACTCCGACCTCCTCGCAATGATGAGTTATGAGTTGGAGCGCGCCTTCGGCCGCATCCTCAACCTCGACTATTCGCAAGTCAACCCCACCGCCCTCACTGCCCAGCTTCCAGGCGGCGTCCAGGGCTGGCCCGTCATGCAGCCCCTCAGCGGCGTCTGCACCCAGTTCGGCGGCGAATGCATTCCCGACCCGTCCGTCCTTCGCTACGACGATATCGCCGCCCTCAACCGCATCTATCCCATCACCGCTCAAAACCTCGCCAGCTTCCCCGCGAAGCAGCTCACCGCCGCCAACACCGTTTCTATCCAGGGGACTGTCAGCTTCCGCACCGGCTACGGAATGCAAGGCGTCAACGTGGTTGCCCGCCCCCTCGACGCCAACGGCAATCCCCTCTATCAGTACACGGTCACATTCGTCTCCGGCGGCTACTTCAACGGCAACCACGGCAATCCCATCAGCGGTTTCGCCGACTCGAACGGCAACCTCCTCACCCTCTGGGGCTCCGACGATCCCGGCCTGCAGGGTTATTTCGATCTCAGCGGAATCCCGCTGCCCCCCGGCGCAACCTCAGCCAACTATCAGGTCACATTTGAGGCCATCAATCCCCTCTACATCCTTACTGACTCGGTCGGCCCCTATCTCGACGGCCAGCCCACGCCCTCCGGAACTCTCGCGTCCATCTCCGTCCCCGGACTATCGGCCGGCAGCTCCCAAACCCTCACCGTCAACGTGGCCGACTCCGCCGTCGGCGGCTATCAGGACGCCATCGGATCCCAAGCCTCGCCTCGTACCATGCCTTCCAGCGGCCTCTGGTGCGGCCGCCTCAGCCAGGTCGGCCAGAGCGACTGGTTCAGCTTTCCTGTCCGCGCCAACCGGACATTCACTGTTGTCACCCAGGCCCTCGACGAAACCGGCGCACCCACTGAGTTGAAGGCCATGCCCGCCATCGGAGTATGGGACGCATTCGACCCCGTCGGCGCGCCCGCCATCGGCGCCGGCCCCGGCATGAACGGCTACGCCACCGGCGAAAGCTGGCTCCGCGTAAGCTCCATCGGCGACGACCTGGTCCGCATCGGCATCGCCGACCAGCGCGGCGACGGCCGACCCGACTACCCATACAACGGCTGGGTCCTCTACGCGGACACCGTCCAACCCCAGCACCTCGCCGCCTCTGGAGGCCCCATCGTCATTCACGGAATGGGCTTCCGCCTCGCGGACACCGTCCTGGTCGGCGGCCAGCCAGCCCTCGTCACCAGCATCTCGCCCAACGAGATCACCGCCATTGCGCCACCGGCCGCCACAGGCGTCACCGGGTCAGTCGATGTGGAGGTGGACGACCTGCCCCTCTTCTATGCCGCGGCCGTCATCTCCAGCGGCGTCAGTTACAACTCCGGCACGGGCGACGCGCTCACCCTCCTCACCGCCCCCATGAACACCGTCCCCATCGGCGTCCCCATCCCCTTCACCGTAACCGCCCTTGCGCCCGATCTCACTCCGGCCGGCGGCGTCACCGTCATCTATACCGTCACCAGCGGCCCTGCCACGCTGGCCTGCGGCCTGCCCATCTGTTCCGTCACCGCAACGGGAGACGGCCGCGCCACCATCAACGTGACCGCGGTCGACGGCATCTGGTCCATCGTTACCGCATCGCTCACCAACGGTTCTACCCTGCAGGCCCAGTTTGTTGGCGGAACACCCCCCGTGCTCGCCTCTCTCACGCCCCAGCTTTCCCTCGCCGCCGGCGCAACCTTCACCTGGACCGTCCAGGCTCTCGTCCTCTCCAACGGCCAGCCCGTCGCCGGACAGGCAGTCGCATGGCAAACCTCCGCCACCGGGTTTACGGGCCTCGGCGCAACCGCCGCCATCACCACCTCCACCGGCATCGCCACCAGGCAGCTCACCGTCGGCCCCCTCGCCGAGGGCCAGACCGCCACCATCAGCGCCTGCCTCAACGGCACCAGCCAGTGCATCCCCTACACCGCCTTCGGTTCCCGCCCGGAGTACGCCGCTCTTGAAGCCGTTTCCGGCACAAACCAAAGCCTCTCCCTTCAAGGGACGCCAAGCCAGATCGTCCTGCGTCTCCTCGACACCGACGGCAACCCCATGGCCGGCGGCTCCGTGGCTCTCTACCAAGCCCTCTACGCCTGGGCCCCGCCCTGCGCCGCCCATGCCGTCTGTCCCCCCTCCAATCTCCTCGCCACCCAAACCGCCACAGCCGCCTCCGCCCTCGACGGCACCGTAGCCTTCACCCCAGTTTCGCTCCCCGGCGTCGCCACCAGCCTTCTCGGCCTCGCCGCCTCCGGCAATACGGCGACCGTAAACATCGCCGTCGAGCAGCACCCGTAAAGCAGTGGGCAGTGGGCAGTGGACAGTGGACAGTGGGCAGGGGGCGCAGATCAGCTTTTGGCTCTCAGCTTTCAGCTCTTAGCTGATTGCCGGGTGCCCCACCCTCGCCACGACTTTGTCTTTGTGGCTAGGGTGGGAGTCCACAACCCTCCAAATCCGTCGAGTAAACTGGTAGAGCCATGCTCGACCTGGGATTCGTCCGCGCCAACCTGGAATTGGTGGAAGAAAAACTCTGTGCCCGCGGCGCCGACCCCGCCGCGCTGCTGGGCGATTTCCGCGCCCTCGATCAGGCGCGCCGCGAAGCCATCACCCGGTCGGAAAAATTGAAGTCGGAGCGCAACGAACTCAGCTCAAGGGTGGAGCAAGCGAGGCGGAACCTCAGTCCTACCGCTCACCTGGAAGATCAGGCCCGGGGGTTCAAGAAAGAACTTGAGGCGCTGGATAAGGAAGCTGCCTCGCTGGTCGAGAAAATGCGTCTCTCTCTCGCCCAAATCCCCAACCTCACCCGCGACGAAGTTCCCGCTGGCCGCTCTGAAGCCGACAACGTCACCGTAAAAACCTGGGGCGAGAAGCCCAACTTCGACTTCACTCCTAAACCACACTGGGAACTCGGCGAGTCCCTCGGCATCCTCGACCTGGAACGCGCAGCCAAGCTTTCCGGCGCACGCTTCGCCGTNNGCACGGCTACAAAGAAGTCCTCCCGCCCTTCATGGTCAACAGCAAGTCTCTCTACGGCACCGGCCAGTTGCCCAAATTCGCCGAAGACCTCTTTAGATGTTCTGACGCCGACGCCGACGCCGTTGCTCGCGGCGAGTTCAAAGACAGCGACCACTGGCTCATCCCCACCGCCGAAGTCCCCGTCACCAACCTCTATCGCGACGAAATCCTCGACGACGCTCGCCTCCCCATCCGCCTCACCGCCTACACCCCTTGCTTCCGCGCCGAAGCCGGAGCAGCCGGCAAAGACACGCGCGGCATCATCCGCCAGCANNCACGAGCGCCTCACCCGCGACGCCGAAGAGATTCTCGAAGCCCTCGGCCTGCCCTACCGCCGCGTCCTGCTCTGCACCGGCGACACCGGCTTCTCCTCGGCCAAGACCTACGACCTCGAGGTCTGGCTCCCCGGCCAGCAGCTTTACCGCGAAATCTCCTCCTGCTCCAACTTTGAAGCCTTCCAGGCCCGGCGAGCCAACATCCGCTACAGGCCCGCCGGAGACAAGGGCGCCAAATCCAAGCCCGAATTCGTCCACACCATCAACGGCAGCGGCCTCGCCGTGGGCCGCACTTGGCTCGCCATCCTTGAAAACTACCAGCAGCCCGACGGCTCAATACTGATCCCGCAGGCCCTCCGCCCTTATATGGGCGGCCTCGACCGCATTGTGAAGGAAATCTAATGGAACCCTCAAGCCAAGCCGCACCCGCCTCCGAGCCCCGGCGCACTGTCAAGCAGATCCTGCTGAGTTATTTCTACTGGACCTACCCCCGTGGCTGCTTCCACTACGACGTCATGGTCACGCTCATCCTCCTGTTTATCTTCGTCACGCCCTTCTTCTGGAGCTACGGCGATAAGCCAACCTCCATTGCCGGACCGTTGCATCCCATCCAGGTCATCGGCAATGACGGCCACGGCCTCATCGTTACGGTGCAAGCCTCCGATGCCAACGTCCCCGCCGGCGCCTCTGACGCGGTGGTCAAGAAGGCTCTCCGCGTGGCCATCGAACCGGTCACCGGCGACGCCGTCTTCGTCGAGCATTGGGAAACCGTCACCGACGCCCAGGGAAACTCGGCATGGAAGGTCTGGGCACACCGGTAACTCACTTTTGTTGCTTCATCCGGCACAAACACGCATCCAATAGCCTGAGGATTCCTATGCATCTGGGAATAAAGCTTGTCGTCGCCTCTTCCATTGCGCTCGTCCTGTTGCCGGGCCTTGCCGCATTTGCGGCGCCGCCCGCTCAAAAGGACCTGAAAGAGGTCCTGCAACAGCTCGACACCGCCGCGGCCGGCTTTCGCTCCACCTCCGCCGACTTCGTGTTCGTCACCGTGCAGACAGATCCTGTCTATGACAAGGACACCCAGAAGGGCATCGTCTACTACAAGCGCAACGGTAAGGCCTTCCAGATGGCCGCGCACATTCGCTTTGAGGCGAATGGAGACGAAAAGGACCAGCCGGTGCCCAAGGACATCATCTACTCCGGCGGTAAAGTCACCCTCTATGAAAAGCTCACCAACCAGGTCACCGTCAAAGACGCAGCCAAGTACGAGAGCTACCTGCTGCTCGGCTTTGGCGCCAGCGGCAAGGAGTTGGCCGATAAGTGGGACATCAAGTATTTAGGCTCAGAGCCCCTCTCCGACGGCAAGACCAGCATCGCAACCGACAAGCTGGAGTTGGTGGCCAAAGACCCCGACGTGAAGAAGCTCTTTCCAAAAGTCACAATCTGGATTGACCCCGCGCGCGCAGTAAGCCTGAAGCAAGTCTTCGACGAAGGCCAGGGGCAAACCCGCACTTGCTATTACTCCAACATCAAGCTCAATCTTTCCCTGCCTGACAGCGATTTCACCTTCAAGTCCGATAGCCAGACAAAAACCGTCAAGTAGCAGGGTTCACCCCTCTGGGTTCGTGACCGGATGAAGATGT
>PLFY01000105.1:67424-74198 GCA_003138365.1 Acidobacteriaceae bacterium | reverse complement strand
GCCCTCTGGGCACCGCGTCTTTGTTTTGCAGCTAGTGGTGTCCGCCACACAGATGGTCGTTTATGTTTTGAAAGGGCACGACTTCAGTCGTGCCATAAATGGCGCAAAACGAGCCGGGCTTTAGCCCCTGAGGGAAGTCTCTTCTGCGAATTCCGCCCATTTGCGTGCATCGGTAAAGGACTCTATTTGCGGTGGCCTACACTAGCTTGCTGAGAGGTGACTCCAGATTCGTGCTCAACTCCTGGCGGATATAGCGCTCCATGTTCCCAGCCAGCGATCGAAGCTCATGCACCACTTCATTGAGTCCGTCAACCGCGTCCTCAGGCACGGCCCCACAGCCGCGCATATATCTGGGCTTTAGTTCCTCGATCGCGATATCCACAAAAGCAAGGTCCGTCAGGACTGATCGCGTGACCGGAATCTCCGGCGATTCCGGCTTCAAGTACTGCCAATCCAATGTGCGCAGAAGTTGAATGCGGAGACGGGAAATATGCTCTTCTATCACGCGGGTCTGCGCAGGAGTGACGTTTACGACATAGCGCGGGAACGGAGACTGCGATGCCGCGGAATGGAGAGCGTGCTCGATGTCGCACAGCAAGTTGTCGATGTATTTGCAGGTGATGCTCAGGCGTCGCTGCTGGGCATCGTTCAGCGCTCCCGGTTTTCGCGATTCTGGTTCTCGTGTTCTCGCGATCTCAGCTTCGGGTTCGGGCATGACTCCTCCAAGTTGTGTTCAGCTTCGAGGAGTCATCTGCCCAGTTGAGCGGTTTCAGGTGGACTCCAACACCCCCGGTTGCTTGCCGCTTGCTATGCCTTCACAGTCTTGTGCCACCGCTCGTACACGATGGCGCCGGCGTAGCGAGCCTTTGCCCCAAGCTCATGTTCGATCTCCAGAAAGCGGTTGTATTTTGCGATGCGCTCACCGCGGCTGGTCGATCCCGTCTTGATCTGGCCCATGCCGGCAGCCACGGCCAGGTCCGCGATGCTGGTGTCATCGGTCTCACCCGAACGATGAGAGATCACCGCGCCGTATCCATTCTCACGAGCAATCTGAATGCATTCGAGCGTTTCTGTCAGCGTGCCAATCTGGTTCAGCTTGATCAAAATGGCGTTGGCGATCCCGTCTTTGATGCCCTGACGGAAGATCGTTGGATTGGTGACAAAATTGTCGTCGCCTATCAACTGGATCCGGCCTCCAAGTGTCTTGGTCAGGTGCTGCCAGCCGGCATGATCGTCTTCGGCAACGCCATCTTCAATGGCCCAGATCTCGGGATATCGGTCGAGCAAGCCCTTCCAGAAATCGACCATCTGCTCCGGCGACTTCCGGCTCTTGTCTGATTTTTCGAACACATAGGCGCCGTCTTCAAAAAGCTCGCTGGTGGCGGGGTCGAGCACCAGGACGATGTCCTTGCCCGGCTTGTATCCGGCCTTTTGGATCGCTTCCAGAATCAGCTCGATGGGTTCTTCGTTGGACGTCAGTTGCGGCGCGAATCCGCCTTCATCGCCGACGCCTGTGTTGTAGCCCTTCTTGTGCAGAACAGTCTTCAGCGCATGAAAGGTTTCAGCCGCGGCTCGCAAGCCTTCGCTGTAGCGAGGCGCGCCCACCGGCGAAATCATGAACTCCTGAAAATCCACATTGCTGTCCGCGTGGCTTCCGCCGTTGAGCACGTTGAACCACGGCGCCGGAATCAAATTGGCCGACTCGCCTCCCAGGCTTGCATACAGCGGCAGCTCGTGGTCTGCGGCGGACGCCCGCGCAACCGCGAGAGAAACGCCAAGAATCGCGTTGGCTCCAAGGCGCGCCTTGTTCGGTGTGCCATCGAGCTCGCACAGCTTCTTGTCCAATACCTTCTGGTTGTTTGCATCGAATCCATGAACTGCCTTTTGAATCTCGCCGTTCACGTGGTCTCTTGCATTCAGTACGCCCTTGCCGCCGTACCGTGCCTTGTCGCCGTCGCGAAGTTCAACAGCTTCCCGCTTGCCGGTCGATGCGCCAGAAGGAACCTTCGCCGTTGCCTTCACGCCGTTCGACAGGGTTGCTGTAACTGCCAGGGTTGGGTTCCCTCGAGAGTCGAGGATTTCGAGCGCTTCAAGCTTTGCAATTTCAGACATGATGATTACGCTTTCCCGGCCAAAAGGCCGCTAGTTGTGAGGACATCGATGAGTTGCTGGTAAACAGTGTCCCTCTGCTGCAGCGGCGGGCCACAGCGCTGCCTGTGCTGGTTTCTTGCTTGCTGACGCTTGGGGAAGAAGACGTGGCAGGAGAAAGGAATTCGCAATCACCCGCTGAATCACGGCGCTCGCAATCACCGCGCCCACCACAATTTCNNGCGAACTCCTAGATTTTCAGATCAGGGATCGTGCCGGGATATGACTCCGCAACAGGATTCCCTGTCAGGAGTCATCATCTGTCCGGCCCATTGGGTGGACAGCGGTTAAGGGTGAACTCCCTCACCACACCAACTAGATAGTAAATACCCGTTTCGTCTTGAAGTCAAGACTGACTCTTGTCCAACGCAAGATGAGCCTGAGGCACAAGATGGGTTTCCAAACGGAAATGAAATCGTTTACTTGGGAACGGTGGGTGATGTATAGTTCGGGGTTGATTGCTGCGCGAATTGTTTTTTGTGGCATCGCGTGTGGCCAGAATTCAACCTTAAGAGGACTTCCATGTCGACTATCTCTCGTCGTGACCTGCTTTCTTCCGGAGTGGCACTTTCGGCTTCTTCTCTTGTTGCTCGCTCGGCCTGGGGGCGCACTGCCGCCTTGCTGGCCGCTTATCCTGAGGCCGCGTCGGCCGAGGCGCTTGCCGCGGTTGCGCCGCGCGAACAACTGCTCTTCGATTTCGGTTGGAAGTTTCAGTTTGGCAACGGCACTGACCCGGCCCGCGACCTGGGCTTCGGCAACGGTCAGGGTGACTTCGCCAAGACCGGCGATTTCGGATTCTCGAAAAGCAAATTTGACGATTCGAAGTGGCGCATTCTCAACCTGCCGCACGACTGGGCGGTGGAGTTACCGTTTGTGCACGATGAGGTGCAGAATTCGCACGGGTTCAAGCCGCTCGGCAGGCGGTACCCGGAGACCAGCGTGGGCTGGTACCGGCGGGAGTTCGAGATTCCGGCGAGCGACCTGGGGCGGAGGATCACGGTCGAATTCGACGGCGTATTCCGCGACGTCCTGATCTTTGTGAATGGCTGCTTCATCGGGCGCAACGACAACGGCTATGCGCCGTTCCGCTTCGACCTGACGGACTTTCTGGCCTACGGGGCGAAGAACTACATTGTGGCGCGAGTGGACGCGAGCTTCGGCGACGGGTGGTTTTACGAGGGCGCGGGCATCTACCGCCATGTGTGGCTGACCAAGACGGACGCGCTGCACCTGGGCAAGTGGGAAAGCACGGTACGCACGGCAGTGAGCGGCGACTCCGCTACGCTGACCCTGGACACGGTGGTAGAGAACCAGGGCAAGCAGTCGGAGAGCGCCAAGGTACGCTGGCAGATTCTCGACTCCGCGGGCAAGACGGTGGCCACAGCCGAAGCCGCGCCGCAACCGGTTGCCGTGGACGGCTCAGCATCGTTTACCGCAACCGCGAAGCTGGCCAATCCGTCGCTGTGGTCGGTGGATGCGCCAAGCCTTTATTCGGCCATTGTGACGGTGGAGGCGGGAGGCAAGCCGCGCGACGCCGAGCGGGCCAGCTTCGGTGTTCGAACAGCGTTGTTCGACGCCGACAAAGGCTTCTTCTTGAATGGCAAGCCGTTGAAGATTCAAGGCACCTGCAACCACCAGGACCACGCGGGAGTGGGCGCGGCTTTGCCTGACCGGCTGCAATGGTTCCGGCTGGGCGTGCTCAAGCAGATGGGCGGCAACGCCGTGCGCACTTCGCACAATATGCCCACGCCGGAGTGGGTTGAAGCTTGCGATCGCATGGGGATGATGATGATGTGCGAGACGCGGCAGATGAGCTCGAGCCCCGAGGGGCTGGCGCAACTGGAGGCGATGGTCAAGCGCTATCGCAACTCGCCGTCCATCATTCTGTGGTCCATCGGCAACGAGGAGTGGCAGTTGCAGGGCGATATGGCCGAAGAGGGCGCCAAGATCGGGGCGACCATGGTGCGGCGCGTGCATGAACTGGACCCCACCCGCGTGGTCTCCGCAGCCGTGAACGGGAACAACGAGAAGGGCGTTTCCGATGCATTCGACATCATCGGATTCAACTACGGCTTGACTCTCCCCGACAAATATCACCAGGAGCATCCGAAGCGGCCCATCTATGGGTCGGAAACTTCCAGCGCCATCTCCACCCGCGGCGTATATACAACCGACCCGCTGCGCAACACCGTCAACGCCTATGATTCCGTGGTCCGGTGGGGCGAGACGGCTGAGGAGTGGTGGAAGTTTTATGGGACGCGGGATTGGGAAGCAGGGGGATTTGCCTGGACGGGGTTCGATTATCGAGGAGAGCCGACGCCTTACGGGTGGCCTTCAATCAACTCGCAGTTCGGCATTGTGGATATGTGCGGCTTTCCCAAGGACACCTTCTTTTATTACAAGGCGTGGTGGGGCAAAGAGCCGGCGCTGCACCTGTTTCCTCACTGGAACTTCGAGGGCAGGGAAGGGGAGGAAATTCCGGTGTGGGTCTACTCGAACCTCGACGAGGTTGAGCTGTTTGTGAATGGGCAAAGCCAGGGAAGCAAGAAGGTTCCGCAGCTTGGGCACGTGGAGTGGAAGGTGAAGTACCAGCCTGGATCGATTGAAGCGCGGGGGAGCAAAGACGGCAAGGTGGTGCTCACCGAAAAGCGCGAGACGACCGGCCCCGCAGTGGCCATCCGATTGACTTCAGACCGGATGGAGATCAATGCCGACGGGGAGGATGTGGCGATCCTGAAGGTGGAGGCGCTGGACAAGGAAGGACGCGCGGTTCCGACGGCCGGCAACCTGATCGGGTTCAATATCTCAGGCGAGGGCAAGCTGATCGGCGTGGGCAACGGCGACCCCAATTGCCAGGAGAGCGACAAGGAACCGAAACGGTCGCTTTTCAGCGGTTTGGCACAGGTGATTGTGCAGTCGAGCAAGCGTCCGGGCGAGATCCACATCGAAGCTGTGAAGGAAGGCTGGGACGGACCTGAGCTGACTCCGGCCAAGCTGGTGATTACGACCAAGAAGGCGGAAGTGCGGCCGGCAGTGGGATGAGGCAGGGAACAGAGATCAGTGGTCAGGGATCAGTGGTCAGTGGTCAGTGCCAGTGGGCAGTGACAGCCGATCGCTGATCGTCTTTGCCTTTGAGTGTGACTTGAAAATGTCGGTCTGGAAGCCGACGGCGCTGGTAGTCCCGCGGGTATACAGATTGAAAAAATCCGTCGTGCGATAAGCCTGCAAANNCCGTTTCCATGCCGGCCAAAACAATCAAAACATCTCAAAAAACGATCGTTTCCGCGTGTTTTTCGGCGTTTTTTGTGCGTTTTGAGCGGGGCTTGCGCTCCTTCTAACGGATGGGACCCTGCGACGATGTTCTCGGATAGGCGGCAATGCCGGAGCCTGAGGGACGCTACGGCGTTTAGCGGTACCGATCTGCTTGACTATGCCCCAGTTCCATGCAAGTTCTGTCTAGTGGTATCCCCGGTTCCCAGATGCGAGGGACCGGGGAGGTCGAAGCGTCGGAACGGCGATTGCGCATCCACTCGGTCAGTTGCCAGCCTCTCTCGCGGCGGAGTCCATTCCGATGGGTCTTGCCAAAAGGGGTTAGGGGGCTTCGGAGGTGTAGGGCGTGTCATACCGGATTTGCAGCGTGGGGCAGGCGATAAAAACCTTGTCGTCGCCGCAATTCTCAAGCACCCTGACAGGCCGGGGAACAATCTCGATTTTAAGGGAGGTTGGCGCTACGGGCATCTTCGGTATCACCACTCCCTTTTCCATGCTTGGAAGCCCAACCGAGGCCACTTTGCCCATTGAGCCCGCCCAGGTTCCCTTTGCAGTGAGGCCGTGGCCGATCGCCGACCGGGCGAGAGCCGATGCAGCGGGCGCGTTGGGATGTGGTCCCGCGTTGCTGGGGACGCCAGCGCCAGGGATGCCGAAGGATGCGGCCAGGCCAGGGGGCGCGACATTGGCGCTCGCGCCCGAAGAGGCTGCTGGATCGCGAACAGGAGCGGGAGTCTGGCCGAGAGTTTCCTGTGGAGGGTAAATATCGGCCCGCGGCATCGGCACCGACAAAACCGGGCGCGGGGTTTTACTGGCTCGCAGTGCTTTGGTCGCGGGGCGCTTCGCCATCTGGGTGCTGGGCAATGCGACGGGCCGGGCTTCGACAGGGGGAGTCTTCACACCGAGGCTGGACCCCTGATTGGCCGGTGCATTGAGGTGCGGCGAGGAACCGGGCTTCTGCCATTCGAGTGTGAGCGGAGTGGAAATTGCGGGTGCTCCAGGCCTCTTGATTTCAGTTCTTACGAGAAATATTGCCAGGAGAATGTTTAAGACGAACATTGCTCCGACGAGGAGCCGCGCGGAGAGAGGCCATGACGGGCGAGCCGTTCGGACACGCGAACGAGCCTGGCTGACCTTGGTTCTACCCCTCTCGGACTCGTCAAAGATACCCAACTCAATGCTCCCGGTGGTTCCGTCCATGCGGGGGACGGATGCGCCGATTTTTGCTGCGCCCAACTTCCAGCAAGGCCTAACTGCATCATATTCCCGATGACCGGCCCCGCGCACGGCAGGTGGCCCGGTCATAAGGGTCAGAATGGGGCACAGCCTTCCATATTGGCTAATGATCGAAGGAGATAG
>PLFY01000105.1:6889-67373 GCA_003138365.1 Acidobacteriaceae bacterium | reverse complement strand
TCATACGGCCAAAGAACTAGGGTCTCTGAAGACCTTGGCCGGACACGCCTGCACGGACTTCATCGACCGGTATTTCGATCGCGCCGATGTGGTCGCTGGCGACATCGTGGACCCCGACGCGCAGGAAGTAATTGCCTTTCACGGGGACTGCGACCTCCTGTCGAACGGGCACGCCGTCTTGCAGCATTCTGCGGTAGTGCGCGTCGCTCAGGTTCATCACCGCCGTGGAGATCAGCGAGTTAACCCGCTTGCCGCTTTGGTCATACACAACCGTGACAAATTCGACGGTGCCGTGGCGCATGCCATCCGCCGTTCGCGTCAGGCGGAGCGCGTGGGCATCAGCCTGGATCTGCACGACGTAAGTGCGGAACGGTTTGCCCTTGTAGTCCGCTTCCAGATAGTTGTCCGCCGGCAGCGGCGCCTTCCGATCCAGCTTCACAACCTTGTCGTCCACCGCAAGGCTGGCCGTAATGATCACCTCAGTGGGCGGAATGGCGCCAAGTTGCATGGTGGCCTCGAAGCCGCCTTTGGGGTGTTGGACGAGAGCGCCGGCATTCTCTGGCGTGGAAGGGCCGCCGGGCGCCGGCTGCGAATCGTCGCTTGCCTGGTCGTCCTCGCCGAACGGATTGGCGGCGGATTTGGCCTTCCTCTTTTGCATGGCGGCAAGCAGACGCTGCTCCTGCTTGGCACGGTCGATAGCGTAGTAGCCCTGGCGGTGTTGCACCCGCAGGCCTGGGCGGTCAAGCGTCACCTTGATATGACGGAACTGGCCATTCCAGGTGGTGTTCGTTGTGGCATAGGCCAGCGTGTAATAGTTCGAGCCGTCGTCGATGATTGCGGCGATCTTTTCCTTCAAGCCGTTGGTATTGTAGTAAGCCTTGCCGCCGGTGGCCTGCGCAAAGCCGTCGAGGTCCATGTGCTGGAAGGCCTGGTTTCTCTCAAATGCCTGGTTGGCGCCCGCCGAAAACTTGCCGTTATTGCTGGCCTCGAATTGCGGCAGGGTCTGGAGGCCGCGCGCGTCAATGGGGTACACGGCAACCCGGCTCAGGGTCAGCGCATCCATCAGGTCGCCGGGATCGTCTTCAAGCACGGCGAAGTCGTCTCTGAAAGATTTGCCGAAAGAAGTGCCGATGGGATCGGAGAGGTACGATTGGGGAATTGAGCCGGTCAACCAGATGAGGTTCTTACGGCCTGTGAATCCGGCCAGGTAGCGCCCCATCATCTGAAAACCGCTGCGGAGGATGTCCATTCGGGCGCGGCGATATTCATACCGCGTTCCGCGAATCGGCCGATTCAGGGAGGGCATATCGCGCTTGCCCTGCGCAGCCTGCAACAGCACTTGCGGATCCGAAGAAAAACCCTGGATCAAACGCATTTCAGTGTCGATCTGGAAGATGGCGACCGGCGTTCCCGGCGGGATGTGCTTAAAGCAGTCGATGAGCTGCTGACGCAATTCCATTTGCGTCTGAATCCCCATATCGAGCGCATCCAGCAGGATGACGGTTGAGGCATTTGTGTTCTCCACCGGCATGAAGTTGGTAAAGGTGTTCGGCGGCAGCGCAGGGGCAGCCTTGAGCCGGGCCAACTCATCTGCGCTCATCGGATGATGCTCTTCAAGGTGGGTCAGGTGCTGCGCGTCGCCTTCCTCCGTCACTATGAAGTCGGAGGCCGCGAGGCCGGTGACCGGGCGGCCGGAGTTATCGGTCACCACAACATCGAGCAGGACCTCGCGCGCCGTGATCGAGAGCGTGGATGCCTGCTGGCTGCGATCCTGCAGAGTTGGCGTGGTTTGCTGCGCTTCCACGGTCAGGCAGAGCGAGCAGAGGGCGACGCCTAAGCAGCAAAGCGTGCTGCCCGGTCTGTTTCCAAGCTTGAAACTGAATAACAACATATCGAGTCTCCAGGAGGCCTGCTTATTCCCCATCAAGTTGGACGAGCCAGTTTGGCCGGGGGTCCCAAATTCCTCATCCTAGACCTAGGATTGTGATACGCGGATGTAAAGGATGGCCGTCACACGGGATAGCTTTCCCGGTTATCCTGCCTGGGTATACGGTGATTTTCCGTCACCCGGTTCCATCCGATCCTATTCCTTGTTTCTCTTGAAGGAATTTGATAAGAAACAAAATTTCGATTGTGCCGCAAGTTGAACAATCCAAACGGAAACAACGTGTTCGGACAAAAGCAGCGAGTTGGCCCCCGCTGAAGCGGGGATCGCAAGTTAGCAGGTTGGCGGCGGCATCGCTGGACGCAGTTTCATCCTCCGTGGGTCGGCAACACCGGTGGACAACTGACACTCCTTGCGGCCAGAAATGACTTTTCCGCAGCCTGAAAAGCCCGTGCCGCTCACCGAGATGAATGTTTGCTTAGGCTGGTCAAGTTTGCACATGCCGGTTCCAGCGGTTTCCAACGTTCCTGGCCCGTTGCCGGAATGGGCTGAGGGCGTTCCAATTGGTGGGACTCAAAGGGGTAACGATTGGGCTCAGAACTGGAACGCGGATGTTTCAAAGTGACTATAATCACATATGGTGATGAAAGATTGAGGCCTTCTGGAATGGACGGAAGGACTGAATCTTTTGAGATTTTATTGGAAGGGAATCCCGCCAAATGGCGACAGGCGACTTAGCCCTCGGTCAACTAGAGGGCGCAACCAGCGTGCGTGAGCGCGTGATTAACGACTTCAGCATCAACGTAGCAACGGTGAACGGGTCCGGCTCGCAATCCGCCAATAGCGTACTGCTGAAAAGCATCTTCGGAATGGGTGTTCCAGTGAGTGGAAAGAACCTGTTCCCGTCGAACATCGCCGGACTTCCCACCTGGTACACCATTCGCGCAAGCAAAGATGGCTACGTGGCGCGCAAACGTGCGTCAGAGGTGCTTGTGGCGCTGAATGCGGACACGGCGCGGGAGGATGCGCTGGCTCTGCCTTCAGGTGGCGTGGCCATTTACGAGGAGAAGTTGGACCTCAAGCAGTATCGCGAGGATGTGGTCTTCTACCCGGTTCCGCTGGACAAGATTACGGCGGAGATTTGTCCCGAGGCCAAGCTGCGCAAGCTGGTCAGGAACATGGTGTATGTGGGCGCGGTGGCGCAGTTGCTGCGGATCGATCTGAGCGTTGTGGAGAGCGGGTTGCGCAAGCAGTTTGCCAAGAAGGTGAAGGTGTTCGAGCTGAACTTTGGCGCGGTGAAGGCCGGGTTCGACTATGCGGCGGAGAATCTTCCCAAGCAGGACCAGTACTTCATCGAGCGGGCGGATCAGACGAAGGGCAAGATCATCATCGACGGCAACGCGGCGGCGGGAATGGGCGCGGTGTTCGCGGGCGTGACGGTGGTGGCCTGGTATCCGATTACGCCATCGACATCGGTTGTGGAAGCAACGACGGACCTGCTGAAGAAGTTTCGCGTGACGCCGGAGGGCAAGGCGACGTTTGCCGTGGTGCAGGCCGAGGATGAGCTGGCGGCGATCGGCATGGTGCTGGGCGCGGGCTGGGCCGGGGCACGGTCAATGACCGCGACATCCGGGCCGGGGATTTCGCTGATGGCGGAGTTTGCGGGGCTGGGCTATTACGCGGAGATTCCTGGAGTGATTTTCGATGTGCAGCGGACAGGACCTTCGACAGGAATGCCGACGCGGACATCGCAGGCGGATCTGCTGAGCGTGGCGTTTCTTTCGCACGGCGACACCAAGCATGTTGTTCTTTTGCCGGGCTCGGTGAAGGAGTGCTTCGAGCTGGCGTATGCGGCGTTCGATCTGGCGGAGCGGCTGCAGACGCCGGTGTTTGTGCTGAGCGATCTGGATCTGGGGATGAACAACTGGATGTCTGAAGTGTTCGAGTATCCCACGACGCCGCTGGATCGAGGCAAGGTATTGACGGCGGAAGATCTGGACCGTCTGGGTGGATTTGCGCGATACCGCGACGTGGACGGCGATGCAATCGGCTGGCGAACCCTGCCGGGAACTCGCCACCCCAAGGCCGCATATTTTACGCGGGGCTCGGGACACAACGATGCGGCAGGGTATACCGAGAAGCCGGATGAATACATTGAGGTGATGGAGCGGCTTTCGCGCAAGTTTGAGAATGCGCGCAAGCTGGTTCCGGGGCCGGTGACGGTCAAAGATGGGACGTCGAAGATTGGCGTGCTGGCTTACGGCAGCACCGACTTTGCCATGCGCGAGAGCCTGGATCAGATCAAGAAGGAATATGGGCGGAGCGTGGACTACATGCGCATCCGGGCGTATCCGTTTGCGCACGAGATTCACGACTTTGTGGCCACGCACGAGCGGGTTTACGTGGTGGAACAGGATCGCGACGCACAGTTGGCCAGCCTGTTGAAGCTGGATCTTCCGGCCGATCAGGTGGTGAAGCTGCGCAGCATTCTGCATTACAACGGATTGCCGCTGGATGCCCGGACCATTACCGAAGAGTTTGCGACCAAGGAGGGCCTCTAAATGGCTACGACAGCGCCAGCACCTAAATTGAATCACATTGGCCTTCCGGTTCTGGAATACCGCGGCGGGAAGACGACACTGTGCGCCGGCTGCGGGCACAACGCCATCTCTGAGCGGATCATCGACGCGATGTATCAGATGGGAGTGGAGCCGGAGCGGGTGATGAAGATGAGCGGGATTGGCTGCTCGTCGAAGAGCCCGGCCTACTTCATGGCGCGCGCGCATGCATTCAACAGCGTGCATGGGCGCATGCCGTCGGTTTCGACCGGGGCAATCCTTGCCAACCACACCATGACGACGCTTGGCATCTCCGGCGACGGCGATTCGGCGTCAATCGGGATGGGGCAGTTTGTCCACATGATGCGGCGCAACCTGCCGATGATCTACATCATCGAGGACAACGGGGTTTACGGGTTGACGAAGGGGCAGTTTTCGGCAACAGCAGACCTCGGTTCGAAGCTGAAGACAGGGGTGGTGAACGACCTGGCTGGGATCGACACCTGCGCGCTGGCGATCCAGTTGGGCGCGACGTTCGTGGGGCGTTCGTTCTCCGGGGACAAGAAACAACTGCTTCAGATGCTGAAGGCGGCGATCGCGCACAAGGGGACGGTGATGCTGGACGTGATCAGCCCGTGCGTGACGTTCAACGACCACGAGGGATCGACGAAGAGCTACAAGTTCATGCAGGACAACGACGAGCCGATCAACGAGGTGGATTTCGTAGCCAGCTTCGATGACATCGAAGTGGATTACGGCTCGGGCGAGGTGTACGAAGTGGAGATGCACGATGGCTCGAACCTGCGGCTGCGCAAGCTGCAGGAGGGCTACGACCCGACCGACAAGGCGAACGCGGTGCGCACACTGATGGAGTCGCAACAGAACGACGAGATTCTGACCGGGGTGTTCTACATCGACACGCAGAAGCCGACGTTTATCGACCTGCTGAATCTGGTGGATGAGCCTCTGGGGCAACTTCCGGAATCGGTGACGCGGCCTGCGAAGGCGACGCTGGACGGGCTGATGGCCAGCTTGCAGTAACGGCTGAAGCGACATGGCAGCAACAGAAAAGCCTCGCGATTGCGGGGCTTTTTTTGAATGAGTCCAGCTTACCGATATCTCTCGGCTACTTTACCGTCCGGGTCAAGGTAACCGATTTTGATGAGGAGTTCCCTGGCCTTCTCGGGGGTATTGTGCTCGCGATTGAGTTTCTCGGCAGCTTCCTTGAATTTCTTGAACTCTTTGGGACTCATAGCACCCTCCAGGCAGTCTGTCGAGGAAGTTCGATTCTGCCCGCTCCACTTCCCGATACGATGATACCAAACTTTGCGCCTGAATCGCGCGATGGTCTGGTTGATCGAAAGTGGCTGTCTCCGGTTGGATGCGGTCTCAGCGAGGAGCCGGCGTCGCCGGCGTGATGCGGATGCCCATGCCGTTGAGTTTGGTGCGGGCCTGCGCGGCCTCAGGGGTTTGGGGATGGCGCTTGATGAGCAGCCTGAGCTCGTTCACGCCCGCGTCCTTCTTGTTCATCTGTAGCAGAGCGAATCCTTTGCGCAACTGCGCGGCAGGGGCTTTGGGGCTGCCCGGAAACGATTCCAGGACGGCATTGAAGGCCTTGACTGCCTCAGCATAATTGAGCTGGCGGTAGGCGATCTCGCCGAGGTAAAACTGGGCGGAGCCGGCCTGCTCGTCGAGGGGATAGTAGCGGAGCACGTCCAGGAACTCGGCTGCGGCAACGTCGTAGCGGGCGGCGTTGTAGTCGCGGACGCCGGCCTGGAAGGTCTCAGCCAGAGGCGGGGCCTGATTGGCTGCCTGAGCTTCGGGTCCGGGGCTCATCGCGGCGGGGGCGGACTGCTGGGGGGAGTTGGCGGCTGGAAACTGGGCGGGCGACTGGGTTGGAGACTGGGAAAAGGACCCGGCGCCTGCGGGGGAACTCTGGATGTTCTGCAACTGGGCCTGCAAATCCTGGACCGACTTGTCGAGCTTGGCAATGCGGGACTTCAACTCGTCGACGGAGTCGTTGAGAGACTGGACCTGGCCGGAGACGGTGTCCAGCTTGCCGCTGCCCGCCTCGCTCTGCGCGTTGATCTTCTGCTGCAGGGCGTTGACGGTGACGGTCATCTGATTGGTGTTATCCGCGGTCTGTTCGATCAAGTGCTGCATGACGCCGAATTTGGTGTCGAGAGTGGACTGAAGGCGTTGCATCATGTCCAGCAACTGCTGCACCTGGGTTTGCAGCTCGATGATTTCCTTCGAAGCCGCGTGTGCGGGAAGGGGCGCGGAGGCTAGAACCACGGCAAGGACTGCCGCGGTGAGGAGACGATTGCGAAGTTTGTGTGTTTTTGGCATGTGTCACCTGGGAACAGGGATCGGAGATCAGTTGTCAGAGATCAGATTCGGCTGACTGGCCTTTGAGGTATCCCAGGTCTCAGAATCGAGACCTGGGGCACCCTGTTTTGATCGGACTAGCAGCGAAACCTTAGCGGTCGAGGGTGAATCCGGCGCGGCGGTTCTGCTGCCAGCACTCCTCNNGACTCGGAGCAGAAGGGCTTCTCCTTGCCGTAGCTGATCACGCGGATGCGGGTTGCGGCCACACCGGCGGTGACCAGGGCATTCTTGGCGGCGTCGGCGCGGTTCTGTCCCAGGGCGAGGTTGTACTCGTTGGAGCCGCGCTCGTCGCAGTAGCCGCCGATGACGACTCTGATGTCGGGATGGCTGGCCAGCCAGGAGGCATCTGCGGAGAGAACGGTCTGGGCGTCGCCGCGGATGTCATACGTGTCGTAATCGAAGAAGGCGTCCTGTATGTGGGCCTTGAATTCTTCTTCAGTGCTTACGGTGCTGGTGGGCACGACGATGGCGGGGGGCGCATTGAGAGTGACTCGGGCAGTAGCGTCGGCCGAGCCGCCCGCACCTCGAGCGACCAGGTGATAGCTGGTGGACTCGGTTGGGGTCACGGTCTTGACGCCGGAGGTAGGTACGTCGCCAATGCCATCGATGGAGACAGTGGTGGCTTCAGTGGTGCGCCAGGAGAGCACAACCTGGTCGCCGGCGGAGACAACCGAGGGAGTGGCCGTGATTTGCGCGGTGGGCGTTTGGATGGAGGTAGGGGCCGTTGGAGCCTCCTCCGCGGACGGGACCGGCGCCGGCTTCTTACTGCAGCCGGCAACAGAGAACAATGCGAGAAGCAGGGCAAGAGGCGCCAGGATGCGATTTCGTTGTTTCAATGGACTACTCCTTCAGCGAGTTCAAGATTGAGTTCCGAGCGAGGGAGGCTTTTGAGTCTCCTTGGCCAACCGCCGCTCCCGGCCTACCACCCCAGCGACGAAGACCCCGCCGCGGCGGGCTGGGAACCCCGGCCTTTTCACCGGGGCGTTTTGCCTTATTCATGTAGATGCAGAAAACGACGAACGGGAATGCGATGGTTCTTGGCCTGGACCCTTGCAAAGAACGTTGTCGATAGAATGATAGTCGAAAAAGGCCGGGATCGCAGCAACAACGCGAACCGGAGCGTGAAAGCGGACACACACTTTGACCGCGCTGTGCCAGTTGGGGAGGGTTCACTTCCAGCTCCAGTTGGGCATGAAGTTGTTGCCGGTGTGGGTGAGCTGATGCTGCTCCGTGCCATCGGCCAGCATGGACCAGATCTGGGTGTGCCCAGAGATGGTGCGTTCGAAGACGATGTGGCGATTGTCGGGGGCCCAGAAGGGGTAGTCGTTGCTGCCGGACTCGTGAGTGAGCTGAATATAGTTCTTGCTGGCGATGTCGATCACATGGATGTCCACACCGCCGGGGTCGCCGGGGCCGTATTTGCGATTCCAACTGAAGGCGAGCAACTGGCCGTTGGGCGACCAGGAGGGGGAGACGGCGTAGCCGCTGTCGGTGATGCGCTGGACGTTGGAGCCGTCCTGCTCCATGGTGTAGATCTGAGGCTCGCCGGTGCGCCCGCTGACCCAGGCGAGCTGGGCGTTGCTGCGAGGATTCCAGGTGGGGGCGACGTCGGGTCCGCGGAAATTGGTGAGGCGGCGAAGATTGCCGCCGCTTGCATCCGCGGCCCAGATTTCGGAATCGCCTGTGCGGGCGGAAGAGAAGGCGATCTTCGATCCGTCAGCGGACCATGCCGGCGAGAAATTGCTGCCCCCCGCAATCCCCGCCGGGAAGGCGACCATGCGATTGAGATCGAGCGAGTACATGCGGATGGACCAGCCCTCGGGGCCGAGCGAAGAAAAAGCGAGCCGGCTGTTGTCTGGAGAGATGCGGGGCGAGATCGAAGTGGTGCCCAGGTGGGTGATGGCGTGCTGGTTTTGGCCGTCGTAGTCCATGACCCAGATTTCCTTCGAGCCGCTTCGGGTGCTGACAAAGTAGATTTTGGTTTCGGCGATGCCGTTGATGCCGCCGCCGAGGCGCAGGATGATTTCGTCGGCGAATCGGTGCGCGATGGTGCGCGCCATTTCCTGGCTTGCCGCTTCGTTGTACTGCTTGCCGAGGACCTGGGGGTTGGCGGTGTTGCGCGTGTCGAAGAGCCAGCCGTAAACGCTGAGGCGTCCATTGTCGGCCGACAGCGATCCGAACGCCACCATGGCCGCGTTGGCAGGTGCGGAGGACCACTGGGGAAGGTTGATCTCCTGGGGCGAACCGGGCGTGGTCTGGGGCGAGAGGCTCTTGGAGACCAGGTCGAAGATTCCCGCGCTGGCCAGGTCGCTATACAGGGTGGCGTCGAAGGTTGCCTTCAGACCCGGGCCCTGGGGATCGACGCCCACTGGTTTGAGGTCGGCGGCGGCGATGCGGATGCGGTCGTTGCCCAGGTTTGTGCCAGTGTGAACCCAGTCCTGGGCGGGCAGTTGGGCGGCCGCAAGATAGACGACGAAAGATGCAACGAGGGGAAAGGTGCGGAGTGCCTTCCGGAGATGAATCTTCATGCGTTGAGTGGTCCTTCCAGGTTCGTGGGAAAGGCGCGTGGGGTTCCCGGCGCGCCAGGACTCAATACGTACAATCATAGGTTACGTCCAGCCATTGATCGTTGGATTCCGTGGGCAGATTCCCAAATGTATCGACGCGCTCGGTGGCCAGAAGGCACGAACGGTCGAGGGTAGGACTGCCGCTCGCCGTGCTGACCTTGAAACCGGACGGGACGCCCTGGCGATTGACTCTGAAGTAGATTTGCACCGCATTGCCCTTGGGCGTGCGCGGGTCTACCTGGCCGCGAATCCAGTTTTGACTCACCTTAAGTTTGATGCCATTTACGTACCAGGGGAAGCGTGTGCCGAAATCTCCGTTGGCGACGCTGACCGGGGCGTCTGCCGAGGAGGCCTGGGCCATGGTAGAGCGGGGCATGGACATGCCCGCCTGCTCACCGAACTTGGCGCGGTTGTCCTGTTTGGGCTGGGGTTGGTGAGGCTGGGTCTTGGGCACGTTCTGGGCCTGCTTCTGTGGCTTGACCTCTTTGCCGGAGATGGGGATGGCGGTTTCATCCACGGCCTGTTTGGGTTTGGGCGTGGGCTCGGCCGGGGCCTGGCTCGGGGTCTCAGTGGACAGAACATTTTGATTGGCCGGCTGATCGGCGGGGAGGGGCAGGGCATTCGAGACCAGGCTGACCTGGATGGCTCCGCCCGCTCCGGGACTGCCCCACAGGTTGTGATGAAAGAAGCCGTTGAGGATGCCGTAGAAAAGGAGTCCGCCGAACAAGACGCCGTGGAGCACAAGCGAACCCGCGGCAGGCCCCGCGATGGGCTCCGAAGCCGGGGTGAGTTCGCGCTCGAGTTGCTCGCTTCCTTCCAGCAGGCTAATCATCCGGTTGCTAGTTTCCCCCTTCCGTGGAGGCCTTGGCTTCCAACGGCTGGGTGACGATGGAGATGTTGGTGACGCCGGCTTGCTTTACGGCATCCATGACGCTGGCGAACGCGCCAAAAGGAACGTTTTCATCGGCGCGGAGATAGATGACCTGATGCTCGGGATCAGCGCTCTGCTGGTGGAGCTTCTGGGCCAGTTCGTGGATGTTGACCAACTGATCGCCGAGAAAGACATCTTGGTTGCGGTTGATGGTCAGGACCAGGCGCTGCTGGGTGATTTCCTTGACGGTGCGGGTTTTGGGCACGGAGACCTCGATGCCCGATTGCAGAACCGGCGCTGAGATCATGAAGATGATGAGCAGGACCAGGACCACGTCAACCAGCGGGGTGACGTTGATCTCCGCCAGCGAGGAACGGGTTTGGCCGGTGTTACTTGTAAAGGCCAAGCTCTACCGCCTCTCTGGGGGGGTGGGTGGTTCGGGACCGCGCAACGGTGCGGCAGGCCCTCGCATTGGGATCTCTTCGAGGGAGTTCAGCAGTTCCCGGCAAAAGTCGTCGGTGGCGGCGGCAAAGATCCGAATGCGGGCGGTGAACTGGTTGTAGGCGACGAGGGCGGGAATAGCCACAAAGAGGCCCGCGGCGGTGGTGATGAGAGCCTCGGAGATGCCGGGGGCGACGGCGCGGAGAGTCGCGGAGCCAGCTGCGCCGAGGCCGTGAAATGCGTCGATGATGCCCACAACGGTGCCGAAGAGGCCGACGTAAACGGTGGTGGAGGCGATGGTGGCCAGCCAGGTCATGCGGCGTTCGAGGGTGGTGACGGCTTCGCTGGCGGCGGTCTGCGCCGAGCGCTCGAGCGGCACCAGGTTGCGGGGCGGGCCGGAGCCGCCGGTCTGGCGCTTGTAGGTCTCGTAAACATCTTCAAAGACCTGGGCAAGTGGGCTGGATTTGCAGTCGGCGGTGAGAGCGGCAATCTCCTGCAGGCGGGTGGCCTTGCGGAAGGCGCGGATGAATTTGCGGCTCTGGCTGGTGGCCTTGCCGAAGGAGGAGATCTTGCCCAGGATTACGAACCAGGAGTAGAAACTGGCGATGGCCAGCAGCACCAGCACGGCCTCGGCCACGGGACCTATGTTGTTGAATATCTCCACTAGCGCGCTTGAACCCGACGCTGACGGAGGTGCGGCGCTATCGGCCTGCATCATCAAGAGGAGGGCGGTGTTAAGAATCGGCATTCACCTCAATATCAACCGTATCAGACGGATTGGCGCCTTCCAAGTTATCGATTGGATGCTCCCGGAGGCTTGGGGCGTTGGTTGTGGGGCCGGGAGATGCGCCGTTCATGCTATGCTGCGCTCGGATTGTCCCGGCAATTGACCGGGTTCCAAGAAGGTTCCAAGAGGTTCGCAAAGAATGCTTGTCGAACTGCGCGCTGAAAACTACGCCGTCATCGATCACGCCATTGCCGTGTTCGGCCCAGGGCTGAATCTGCTGACGGGTGAGACCGGTGCGGGCAAGTCGATCCTTGTGGATGCGCTGGCCCTGCTGATGGGGGGCAAAGCATCGGTGGAAGTGGTGCGCCACGGGGCTGACAAAGCCGTCGTCGCGTGCGTGTTCGAGTCCACACCGGGGGCGGAGACGATCCTGGAAGAGAACGGCATCGACGCGGATGGGAACGAGATTATTCTGCGGCGGGAGATTCTGTCCTCGGGCAAGGGGCGGGTGTTTGTGAACAACCAGCCGGCGACCGTGGCTGTGCTCAAGCAGTTGGCGCCGGAGCTGGCGCTTGTCCATGCCCAGAGCGAGTCGCTGACCAGCTTTGACCAGGCGCAGCAGAGGATTCTGCTGGATCGCTTTGGGGGGCTTTCGACGGAAGCCGTGGGCGAGGCGTACGGGCGTTGGCGCACGGCTGCCGAAAAACTGGATGCGATGGTCGAGGGTGAGCAGGACCGGTTGCGGATGGTGGACCTGTGGAGCTACCAGCACAAGGAAATCGAAGCGGCGCGGCTTGTCGGCGGCGAGGATGAGGCGCTGGAGACCGAAAAGCGCGTGCTGGCCAACGCGGAGAAGCTTTATGCCGCTGCGATGGGGGCTTTCGAGCAACTGTATGAGGGTGGGGCTTCAGCGGAGGTTGCGCTGCGGGCCGCGGTGCGGAATGTGGAGGAGCTGGCGCGCTACGACGGGCGGTTTACGGAGGTTGCAGGGCAATTGGAGTCGGCGCGGGCGACGGTTGGCGACGTGAGCGGCAGTTTGCGGGATTATGCGGAGGGGATCGATGCGTCGCCGGAGCGGTTGGCGGAGATTGAAGACCGGCTGGCGGCGGTGGACCGGCTGAAGCGCAAATATGGCAAGACCGTGGCCGAGGTGATCGCGTTTGGCGAAGATGTGGGACGGAAGCTGGGCGAGGTGGAGGATCGGGACGAGATTCTCAAGGCGCTTCAGGTGGAATTGGAACAAGCCGCAACGGCGTATCGCGCCGCTGCCTCAGCCCTCAGCGCCGACCGCAAAGCAGCGGCCACCAAACTGGCCAAGCTGGCTGAGGAACAGATCAACTCGCTTGCCATGAAGGTCCGCTTCGAAGTTGCCGTCCAATCCGTGGAAGAGGCCGAAGCCTTCCGCCCCATCGGCAAAGACCCATCGCCGAGGGGCCCGGCTTTGAAAGGGCACGGCTTCAGCCGTGCCGAAAGCGGGATAACACTAGCCGGGGCTTTAGCCCCTGAGGGAAGCTCTTCAGAGAACTCACCGTCTCACTGGACTTCTTCCGGCTGGGACGAAGTCGAATACCGCATCGCCACCAATCCCGGCGAGCCGCTGAAGGCTCTCCACGAAATTGCCTCAGGCGGCGAAATGAGCCGCGTCATGCTGGCGCTGAAGGTCAGCGTGGAAGAGGGCGCGGTCAAGCCGAAGCGGAAGACGCCGACCCCCAGAACTCTGGTCTTCGATGAGATCGATATTGGCATTGGCGGCCGTGCCGCGGAGGCCGTCGGCCAGAAGCTTAAGAGTCTGAGCCGCGGCCAGCAGGTTCTCTGCGTAACCCACCTGCCGCAGATCGCCGCGTTTGCCGATCAGCACTTTGTCGTTGAAAAGCGCGAGGCTGACGGCCGCACCAAAATGCAGATCCGGCTGCTGGACGATCGCGCGCGCATGCATGAGGTGGCGCGGATGGTGAGCGGCGCGAAGGTGACGGAAACCAGCTTGCAACATGCGGCGCAGATGATTGCGGGGAGCCGCTAAGAGCCGATTGACACAGGCTGTAAGCGTAGATACACTACCGTATATACGGAGGGCCGGTTTGCGTTGGGCCTGGGCCCCCGAAAAGGCGCGGAAGAACCTTGAGAAGCACAAGGTCAGCTTCGAACTAGCCGAGCGTGCCTTGGGTGATCCTCTGTGCATATCGGTTCCCGATCCGTACCCCAATGAGGAACGGTGGCGGACTCTGGGTTCGCCCAGTACCGACGGAATCCTGGTCCTCTATGTCGTCCACACCTGGCCCGAGGACGAATCGGGAGCCGGAAGAATTATCAGCGCGAGACGAGCGGAAAGTCACGAGAGGACGGACTATGAAGAGAGGTAATCCAGAGCCGTTGACCCCAAAGCTGCAGGCCGAGCTTGATACTCTTGCCGCAATGCCGGAGAGCGAGATCGACACCACCGAAATGCCGCCCATCGCCGATTGGAGCCATGCGGTGCGTGGGCCGTTCTACCGCCCCATCAAGCGCCCACTCTCGCTGCGCGTGGACGCAGACATCGTCGACTGGTTCCAACGCCAGGGCCAGGGCTACCAAACCCGGATGAACTTCGCTCTGCGCGAGTACGTCGAGCGGCACCGCGAGAACGCTCAATAGCCGGGTGCCCCAGGTCTCGCATTGAGACCTGGGAATCGATCTCCCTTACTGAGCGGTCTTCCTTGACAACTGTATCGTCAAGAGATACAGTCAATCTGTGATCAAGAGCTTCGCGCACAAGGGGCTGGAGAAGTTCTTCCGCACGGGCTCAATGGCGGGGATTCAGGCACAGCACGCCGTGCGGTTGCGTCTCCAGTTGGCCATGCTCGATGACATTGGCGCGCCCGAGGATATGCGTGCGTCCGGATGGAAGCTCCATCCCCTGCATGGCGATCTGAAAGGCCACTGGTCGGTTGCGGTGAGCGGAAACTGGCGTCTCACCTTCCGCTTTGAAGGCGAAGACGCCATCCTGGTGGATTACCGGGACTATCACTGAAGAGAGAGCGCCATGCGTATGTACAACCCTCCGCATCCCGGCGAAGTCATTCGGGAATACCTCGGCGAGATGACCGTTTCGGCAGCAGCCAAGCATTTGGGCGTGGGCCGGGTCACTTTTTCCCGCGTGCTCAACGGCAAAGCCGCTGTTTCGCCGGAGATGGCTGTGCGTCTGGCCGCCGCCTTTGGGACCTCTTCGCCCGAAGTTTGGCTGCGCATGCAGGCGCAGTTCGACCTCTGGCAAATCCAGAAGCGGAATCGGATTCACGTCGGTCTGCTGATCGATCAGTTTGAGGACCTGAGCCCCAAGGGCAAGGGCAAAGCAACGGCGACCGTTTAGGCTCGCTGGCCCCGGCTCCTCATTCACCAATACGCTATTGCACATCCACCGTGCGGAAGCCGAGGCCATAGAGCAGAGCGGTGACGCTGGTTCGGGCGTTGGCGCGGGCTTTGTCGAGGATGCCGTCGTCCAGCGCCGCCTGGGTAATCTGCTGTTCGGCGGCCAGGCGAACTTCGGATTCCAGATTCGGATCGGCGGCGACCAGCAGGCCGGTCATCCGGGAGTAGACACGCGTTCGCCCGTTATCGATGCGCGTGGTGAGGATCTGCGCCGGGGGCAGTCTAACCTGAACCGCATCGCCCTTTACTTGAACATCGCCCGCCTTGAGCTGCGCAAGATCGATGCCGGCAATCACTTCTCCGTGGGCCACAAGGAGCAGCTTGTCGCCGGCCAGAAAGCCGGGCAGGTAGGCGTTCTCGCGGTCACCCTCGACGATCTTGTCCAGCGAGTAGACAACCGTCTCCATGCGGGAGAGCTGGCGAATTTTTTCGACGACCGAAGGAGAGGAAACGTCGATCGTGGTGCTGCGGCCGGTGACGTAACCGGCGAGCCGGTTCCACCATCCGTAGTGCGAGACGTGGGCAAAGGCCGTGAGCAGCAGGAATCCGAGCACGACGCCCACGGCAAGCGTGCCGAACGATTGGCTACGGCGCCTCGTGTGGGTGCGGCGGGAATGTGTGATGCCGGAATGATCGTTGGTTTCCATACGCCTGTCTCCGTGCCCGAGCCAGCCGGTTTTCGCGACGGATCGGGACGTTTGAATCGGCTGTTCTCTGGCGGTTTACTTCTTGCCTGTGTGGCCGCGGCCATCACGCACTTCATTGCCTTTGAAGTGGACAATTTTGTCGAAACGCCTCGATGGTTCGGGCTTGTCGCCGCGGTTTGGCGCGGGGCCTTTGTAGCCGTGTTGCGCATCGAAACGGTTGTTTACGTGGCCGCGGAAGCTATACGCCCCGTGAAACCACGGGCCGGCGCCGATGAAGATACCCCCCGTAAACCATTCCGGGCTGTAGTAGCCATAGGGAGCGCAGGCATAAGGAGCGTAGTCGTAGTAGCCGTAAGGGCAATCTGGGGCGACTCCGATGCCAACGCTGACCTGAGCTGCCGGTTTGGAGGCTGATGCCGTTAAAGAGATTGCCGCAACAGCAGCTAACGCAAGAACATTGAATCTGTTCATAAACTCTCCTCATCGATGTTTGCGGGGTCGGGGAGAACCTTGCCCGCCGCGTCAATGATATGGATTGCATACGGCGCCGGCGCTCAATCATCAAAGCCGCTGCGGCGCATGTCAAACCTGGTTACAAGAATGTCGCGGGCTCTCATGGCGCTGAAGCTTCTCCGGCCCGCTCCAAAGTGAGATGAGGCCGAAAACTGAAAGGATGTCCGCTGGGGCCTGATTGGCGCTTGATTCGGCGAGGGGGACGCTCCGGCTTTCTTTGCTGTTTTTTCCATGCTGCGATTGGTATACTGGGAGATGTGACTACAACTGTCCTCGAATCCATCTCGAACGGAAATCACGCCGAGACTTCCCCCAGTCAGAAGAGGGTGTTGTTGCTCAAGCCACGCGGCTTTTGCGCGGGCGTGGTGCGCGCGATTGACATTGTCAAAATCGCACTGGAAACCTTTGGAGCGCCGATTTATGTGCGCCGCGAGATCGTCCATAACCGCTATGTTGTAAATGAGTTGGCGGACAAGGGGGCGATTTTTGTGCATGAGATTGACGACGTGCCGGACGGGCAGCGGGTGATTTACTCGGCGCACGGGGTTTCGCCGGCGGTGAGGGAACTGAGCAAAGGGCGCGGGTTGAAGGTGATCGATGCGACCTGTCCGCTGGTGACCAAGGTCCACATCGAGGCGGTCAAGTTTGCCAAGCAAGGCTACTCTCTGGTGCTCATTGGCCACCGCGACCACGACGAGATCGAGGGAACACTGGGCGAGGCGCCGGGAGTGACCCAGGTGGTTTCAAACGTGGCCGATGTTGAGGCGCTCAAGGTGCCTGATCCAGACCGCGTGGCATATCTGACCCAGACTACCCTCAGCCTGGACGAGGCGCGGGACATTATCCACGCGCTGAAGCTCAAGTATCCCAACATCGCCGGGCCGCACACCCAGGACATCTGCTACGCGACGGAGAACCGTCAGGTGGCGGTGCGCAACGTGGCGCATAACGCGGAACTTGTGCTGGTGGTGGGTTCGACGAACAGCTCGAATTCCAACCGGCTGGTGGAGGTTTCGCGGAATCTGGGGACGATCGGGTATCTGATCGACAACTCCGCGGCCATCGACCCCAAGTGGCTGGTGGGGGTGACGAATGTCGCGGTGACGGCCGGCGCATCGGCTCCCGAGGTGCTGGTGGAGGACGTGGTCAATTATTTGCGACTAAACGGCTATGACAGAGTCGAAGAAGTAGAAGTCGTGCCGGAAAATGTCCGGTTTGGGCTGCCTCCGGAGATTATTCAGGCGATTGGCAGTGCGAGCGGGGCAGAGCCGGTTGCGGTTCGATAAGAACAGGGAAAAAGGACCAGGGAACGGAGAGCCAGAGGCTTGGCGTTTCGGCAAGCCCGAGTTGGGCTCTTGGGCAGCTAAATTCTTAAGGTCGTCAGGTTGCCGGAATTGGTGTTGATTTGATTTTTCCGGATAGGAACTGAGGCGTTTGAAACCGCATGAGTCAACAGCAGGGGAAAACGCAAGCCGCGGAACCGAGATCGGGGACTCCCAACTCAGACGCTGCCAAGTCGGGGACACCGAAATCGTGGATTCCGAAATCGGTGGCGCCCAGGTTTGGGCGGATTGACGCGGACCTGGCGGATGTGGAGTCGGCCATCGCGCGGTCGCGGGAGTTTCTTCTATCTGAGCAGCACCCTGATGGGTACTGGTGCGGGGAGCTCGAGGGAGACTCGATGCTCGAAGCAGACTATATCTATCTCCACACTCAATTGGAGAGCGGCGATCCTGGGCGGCTGAGGCGCGCGCTCACCGAGATGCTGCGCTACCAGAACGAGGACGGCAGTTGGAGTCTCTATCCAGGCGGGCCGGGGAATGTCTCGCTATCAGTCAAGTGTTACTTCTCAGCCAAGCTGATGGGAATTGGCGCGGAAGATCCCAGGTTGGTTAAGTGCCGGGAGTGGGTTCTCGAGCACGGCGGCGTGGTGGCGTGTAACACCTTTACCAAGATGTATCTCTGCGGGCTTGGCCAGTATGACTACGATGCGGTGCCGGCCATTCCGCCGGAGATCGTTCTGTTTCCCAAGTGGTTCTACTTCAATATCTATGAGATATCATCCTGGTCGCGCTCGATTCTGGTGCCGTTGGCTATCATCTACGCCAAGAAGCCGTTCAAGAAGATTCCGCCGGAGCATAGCATCGATGAGTTATTTGTAGGCGGCCGCGCGAACGCGGAGTTGCGTCTCAGGTTGGATCGCAAGAAGATTGTCTCGTGGCGGAACGTGTTCCTGATTCTGGACCGGATTCTGCATTTTGCGGAGGCGGTTCACCTGCGGCCGTTGCGCACGCTGGCGCTGGCCAGAGCGGAAACATGGATACTGGAACGGCTGGAGATGACGGACGGGCTGGGCGCCATCTATCCGGCAATGTTGAACGCGATTATCGCCCTGCGCTGCCTGGGCTACTCGGAGGACGATCCGCAGGTGATTCGCGCGCGCGACGAGTTTGAGAAGCTGGGCATCGAGGAGCCTGCAAGCGCGGGTTTGCCGGAGCCGACCTTCCGCATGCAGCCGGCCGTGTCGCCGGTATGGGATACGGCGCAGGCAGTGTATGCGCTGGGCGAGGCGGGAGTGCCGCGCAACGATCCGCGCATGATCAAGGCCGTGGACTGGATGTTATCGAAAGAAGTCCGGCACAAGGGCGACTGGGCCGTCAAGGCGCCGCGCACGGAGCCGGGCGGTTGGTACTTCGAGTACAACAACGAGTTTTATCCCGACACGGACGACACCGCGCAGGTGCTGCTGGCGCTGAACAAGGTGGATAACCCGCGCGAGGGCTATCAGCATAAGGTTGCGCAGCGCGCCATTGCGTGGGAGTTTGCCATGCAGTGCAAGAACGGCGGCTGGGGCAGCTTCGACAAAGACAATACCAAGATGATTTTCCAGTACATTCCCTTCGCGGATCACAACGCGATGTTAGACCCTCCCACCGTGGACATAACTGGAAGAATTCTCGAGATGCTGGCCACTTATGGCTATACGCGCCAAGACAAGCGCGTGGAGAAGGCCGTCAAGTTCATCTTCAGCCGGCAGGAGCCGGATGGAAGCTGGTTTGGGCGCTGGGGAGTTAACTACATCTATGGGACATTCCTGGTGCTGCGCGGGCTTGATGCGATCGGCATCGATCATCTTGAGCCGCAGATTCAGCAGGCCGCGGAGTGGATTCGCATGGTGCAGAACCCCGACGGCGGCTGGGGCGAGACTTGCGGAAGTTACGACGACCCGGATACACGCGGGGTGGGGCCGAGCACACCATCGCAGACGGCGTGGGCTCTGCTTGGGCTTCTGGCCGCGGGAGACGATCGGTCAGACTCGATCGCCAAGGGCGTGCGCTGGCTGCTGAGCCGGCAGGATGCCGGCGGCGGTTGGGACGAGCGTATTGGAACTGGAGTTACACGGCAGGCATTGTACACTGGAACTGGCTTCCCAAGAGTCTTTTACCTGGCATACGAAATGTATCGCCATTACTTCCCGCTGCTGGCTTTGACCAGTTACAAGCGGGCTATGGAACGCGCCGGATAGACAAGCGGCGCGCTGGAGGTTAACTCGAAGATGGCTGTTCCTATATCCCAAATGTGGACGGTTGCTGCTTATGTGTTGAAGAAGAAGCTGGCCGGCAACAAGCGGTATCCGCTGGTGCTGATGCTTGAGCCGCTTTTCCGCTGCAACCTTGCGTGCGCGGGGTGCGGCAAGGTGCAGTATCCGCCGCATATTTTGAAGAAGCAGCTCTCGCCGGAAGAGTGTTTTGCCGCAGTGGAAGAGTGCGGCGCGCCGATGGTCTCGCTGCCTGGCGGCGAGCCGCTGTTGCATCCGCAGATTGTGGAGATTGTCAACGGGCTGATTGCGCGCAAGAAGTACATCTACTTATGCACGAACGCGCTGGAACTCAAGCGTCGGCTGCCGGAGTTTACGCCGTCGAAGTATCTGACCTTCTCAGTACACCTGGATGGAATGCGCGAGCATCACGATTTCTCAGTTTGCCGCGAGGGCGGCTACGACATCGCGGTCGAGGGCATCAAAGAGGCCGTGAAGCGCGGCTTCCGCGTGACCACGAATGCGACCTTCTTCGACGGGACCGACCCGAACGGCGTCCGCGGATTCTTTGACGAAGTCATGGACATGGGCGTGGAGGGGATCGTGCTCTCGCCCGGCTATAGCTACGACAAGGCGCCGGATCAGAATCGATTCATGGGCCGGGCGCGCGTACGGCGTTTGTTCCGCGCCATTTTGTCGAATCGCAAGCCGACATGGAAGTTCAATATGTCGCCGCTGTTTCTGGAATTTCTGATGGGCGATCGTAAGTATGAATGCACGCCGTGGGGTTCGCCCGCGTATAACATCTTTGGCTGGCAGCGGCCTTGCTACCTGCTGCAGGACGGTTATGCGGATAGCTTCAAGGAGTTACTGGAAACCACTAAGTGGGAAGAATATGGCGTGGCCAGCGGAAACCCCAAATGCGCCAACTGCATGGTGAGTTGCGGCTACGAGCCTTCGGCGGTGATCGAGGGGTTTGGGTCTCTGAAGGGATTCTGGGGCATGGTGCGGGGAACGTTCAGCTTGTATCGCGACCAGCACGCGCTGAAGCTGCTCAACGACAGTGCGCCACATGGCCCGGCAAAATTGGTGCAGATCGCGGAGCCGGCACACAGCTTTGAGGAGACAAGCGTATGACCGCTGAAGTGATGAAGTACACGCTGCAGCAGGTGGAAGATCTGGAGTTGGCTCCGGGGGCTGAGCATCAACAGCTTGAAGGCTGGGTTCCCGAGCTGGCAAGCGACAAGGACTTGCGGCTGGCTTTGGGAAAAGCATTGGACTATCGCGGCGACGTGACCCTGACGCTGAAAAACGGAGAGCGGATCGAAGCCTACATCTTTAACTGCCAGACTGGTCCCACGCTGGCTGAATCGTTCTTGCAGTATTTCACTCCCAACGCTGCGGAAAAACGCAAGGTAAGCTACGCCGACATCGCGCGTGTCGAGTTCAGCGGCAAGGATCGCGCGGCGGGCAAGCATTGGGAGGATTGGGTGAAGGCTTACAATGTCAAGAAGGCCGCTGGGGAGAAGAACATTGCGCTCGTGCCGGAGGCGTTGGAGTAGCGGAGAAAGTGGTCAGTGAACAGTGGTCAGTGATCAGTTGTTGCCGACTCCTCGGCTTGTTTCCATTTCTAGTGGACTATCTTTTGACTGTCACAATTCGATCGTATCAAGGCGGTCGGAACTGACCACTGTTCACTGACCCCTGACCACTAATATGAAAGTTTTCCTTACAGGCGCGACGGGATTTGTGGGGCACCATGTGGCGCGGGCGCTGGCCGCCGAGGGCGCGGAGCTGCGGATGCTCGTCCGCAAGACCAGCAACCTTGCCAACCTTGAAGGCCTCGCAGGCGAGACGCATGTAGGCGACCTGAGTGAGCCTGAATCGCTGCGGTCTGCATTGTCCGGCTGCGGGGCGGTGGTTCATGTAGCCGCCGACTACCGGTTTTGGATTCGCGAACCCGAAGCCATGTACAAGGCCAACGTCGAAGGCACACGCGAACTGCTTCGCATGGCGCGCGAGGCGCAGGTTCCGCGGTTTGTCTACACCTCGAGCGTGGCGACGATGCACTTTCGCACCGATGGCCTGGTCATCAACGAGGACACGCCGGTTTCGCTCAAGGATATGGTGGGGCACTACAAGCGNNAAGCCCACGCCCACAGGACGCATCTTTGTGGACTTTCTGAATGGGAAGTTTCCCGTATACATGGACACCGGGCTGAACCTGGTGGACGTGGCCGAGGTTGCGCGGACTCACGTTGCCGCGCTGACGGTGGGGCAGCCGGGCAAGCGGTACATTCTGGGCGGGGAAAACCTGACGCTGAAGCAAATTCTGGACAAAATGTCGGCGATCACCGGCATTCCGTCGCCTACGGTAAAGATTCCTTTTGTCGTGGCCGCAACGTACGCATTTTTTGAGGAGTGGATTACGGGGCGGATTCGTGGCCGCGAGCCGAGAGCTACGTTCGATGAGGTGCGGATGGGACGGAAGAAGATGTACGCTTCCAGCGCCCATGCGCAACAGGAGCTGGGATTTCGCATTGTGCCTGTGTACCCGGCGATGCGCGCGGCGATTGAGTGGTTTCGGGCGCATGGGTACGCACCCCAGGCCCGTGCATGACGCGCGTCGCCATCATTGCCGCCATGGCCGGGGAGTTGAAGCCTCTGGTGCGCGGCTGGCGGCACGAACGCCGCAACGGCGTGGAGTTGTGGCGCTGGAAATTCGATGAGGGTGAATGGGTGGCTGCGTGCGCAGGGGCCGGTGTGGACGCGGCGATGCGGGCATTTGCCGAGGTTGAGCGGGATGGGGCCATCGATCTGGTGATTTCGGTGGGCTGGGTGGGGGCCTTGAGCGAGGAGCTAGAGACCGGCAGGGTCTATGAGGTCTCCGGGGTGATTGACGCCCGGACGGGAGAGCGGTTTGAGACGGAGGAACTCGAGGTTACGGAGAGAAATGGGGTGGTCTACTCCCACCCTAGCGACAAAAACANNGTGGATATGGAGGCTGCGGGGGTTGCGCGGCTCGCGGCGATGCGCGGAATCCCCTTTTATTGCATCAAGGGCGTGAGCGACGGCTTTCACGATCAACTTCCTGATTTCAATCGGTTTATATCGGATGAAGGGCAGTTTAGGCTGGCCCGGTTTATCCTTTTTGTCCTTATTCGGCCGTGGCACTGGTCCGCACTGATGCGGATGGGCGAGAATAGCAAGAAGGCCGCCCTTGGCATCAGGGAGTCCCTGCTTGAAAATCTGGATAGACGAGGAACGATAAGGAATCGAAATGGCTACCCAAACCTCAAACGTTGAAAGCCAGGTTGCAAGCCAGGCACACGGGAAGATTCCCGCGACCATGCAGGCCGTGGTCTATCGCGGCGTGAACGACATGCGCGTGGAGACGGTCCCCGTGCCGGCGATCGGGCCGGGGGAACTGCTGATCAAAGTGGCGACGTGCGGCATTTGCGGCACGGATCTGAAAAAGATTCATACCGGCTCGCATTCGGCGCCGCGCATCTTCGGGCATGAGATGGCGGGAACCATCGTCGAAGTGGGCGAAGGCGTGACGCGCTTTTCGCTGGGTGAGCGGGTGGTGGTTCACCATCACGTTCCTTGCGGCGATTGCTACAACTGCCGCAAGCAGACGCCGACCCAGTGCACGCTTTACAAGAAAGTTGGGGTTACGGCGGGGTTCGAGCCGTCGGGCGGCGGCTTTGCGGAGTATATTCGCGTGATGGACTGGATTGTGGCCAGCCGCGGCGTGGTGCGGATTCCCGATGGCGTTCCGTTTGAGCAGGCGGCGTTCGTCGAGCCGGTCAACACAGTTCTGAAGGGCGTGAAGCTGCTGAATCTTCAAGCGGACGACACCGTACTGGTGATTGGGCAGGGACCGATCGGACTGATGCACGCGGCCCTGGCTCGGCGGACCGGCGCACGGGTGCTGACGTCCGATCTTTATCCAGAGCGCCATGCCATTGCCGCAAAATTTGGGCTGAAGGATCCGATTCATGCCGGAAGCGAGAATGTGGTCGAGCGAGTTTTTGCTGAGACCGAAGGGCGCGGGGCGGATGCGGTGATTCTGGCGGTGGGGGGCAATGCGCTGATTCAGACGGCGATGGACGCGGTGCGGCCGGGCGGCAAGGTGCTGCTGTTTGCGCAGACGCAGCATGGCGAAGCGATCATCGATCCTGGCGCAGTGTGCATGGACGAGAAAACTCTTATGGGGTCTTACTCATCCTCTTTCGAGATTCTGGACGAGGTAACCGATCTGGTGTTTGGCGGCTACCAAAACGGATTTGATTTGACACAACTGATTTCGCACCGCTTTCCGCTGGAGCAGGCGGTTGAAGCGATCGAAATCGCTTCGCATCCCAAGGGCGACTCAATGAAGATCATGCTTGAGCCTGTGCTTGGAGCGGGAGCCTGTTAGGGGGAATTTGATGGCAACAACCATGAAGGCCGCAATCCTCCACGGCCGCGAAGATATTCGCATCGAGCGGGTGCCGATTCCCGAGGCCCTGCCGGGCGAACTGATTGTGCGCGTGGGCGCCGCGCTTACCTGCGGGACGGACTTGAAAGTCTTTCGCCGCGGCTACCATGCGCGGATGATTGTGCCTCCTGCGTTGTTTGGCCATGAGCTGGCGGGGACGGTTGTGGAAGCAGGTGAGGGAGTCAGCGGCTTTGCGGCGGGCGACCGTGTGGTGGCGCTGAACTCCGCGCCCTGCGGGCAATGTTTTTTCTGTGGGCGGGGCCAGGAGAACCTTTGCGACGACCTGTTATTTAACAACGGAGCTTACGCCGAGTTCATCCGCATTCCGGCGCGGATCGTGGCCAAGAATACGCTCCATGTTCCCGACCACGTACCGCTTGAGCACGCTGCGTTGACCGAGCCGCTGGCGTGTGCGGTGCATGGATTCGAGGATTCGCGGCCGCGCGCGGGGGATACGGTAGCGGTCATCGGCGGCGGACCGCTGGGGCTGATGATTCTGCACGTAGCGGCGCTGGCCGGCTGCGAGGCGATCGCAATCGTGAAGCACGACGGCCAAGTGGAAGCGGCGCGGCAACTGGGCGCGGCCCACGTGGTGCAGACGACCAGCATTCGCAAGGCCATCCGCGAAACGCGCGCGCTTACGCCAAAGAACAGGGGCGTGGACATTGCGATCGAGGCAGTTGGTGTGCCGGATGCGTGGCAGGAGGCAGTCGAACTGGTGCGCAAAGGCGGCACGGTGAACTTCTTTGGCGGGTGCGCGGTAGGAACGCAAGTGACTCTGGACACCAATCGAATTCACTATAGCGACATTACGCTGCGCGCCACCTTCCATCACACGCCGGCCCTTTGCCGCAAGGCGCTGGATCTGATTGCCGGAGGACGGTTTCAGGCACAAGCCTTCATCACCGGCCACGCTCACCTGTACGAACTCAACCGCGTCTTTGAGAAGCTGATGAACCGGAGCAGCGAGATCAAAACTGCCATTGTGCCATAGGGCGGCGAACCGATGACCAGGACGGCAACCGTGCAACCGGACAAGGAAACAGAAGGGCCAGAGCTTGAGCCGGCGGCGCGCTCAAGGGAAGCGCTGATCGAGGCTGGCTGGGCAGCGCTGCCGGCCAGCTATCGCATTCCGGAAGTTGCGCCCACGCTGGAGCAGGCGCGCGCCTACTGCAAACAACTGGCTGAGTCGCATTACGAGAACTTTCATGTGGCCTCGTGGTTTCTGCCCAGGGAACTGCGGCCGCATTTTCATGCGATCTACGCGTACTGCCGCATCTCCGATGATCTTGGCGATGAGGTGGGCGACCCGGCAGTGGCGCTGGCAATGCTTGGCGTTTGGGAGCAGGAGCTCAACGCCTGCTACAAGGGCAAGTCGCGCCATCCGGTATTTATTGCGTTGGGTGAGACGATCAGTCAGTGCGGGGTTCCCAAGGAGCCGTTTGCGGACTTGTTGATGGCTTTTCGCCAGGACCAGATGGTTACGCGCTATGCCACCATGGAGGACGTTCTGGCTTACTGCCGCTATTCGGCCAATCCGGTGGGGCGGCTGGTGCTTTACGCCTGCGGCGAGGCCGATGAAGAGCAGTTCCGGCTTTCGGATCTGACGTGTTCGGCGCTGCAACTGGCGAATTTTTGGCAAGACGTGCGCGAGGACTACGCCCGCGGTCGCGTCTATCTGCCGCAGAAGGACATGGAGTTCTTTCGTGTGAGCGACGAGATACTGGCCGAAGGCATTGCCACGCCCGAGTTTCGCGGACTGATGCGCTACGAGGTCGAGTATGCGCGCGGGCTGTTTGAAGAGGGGTTGCCGCTGATCGGGATGGTGAGCCGCGATCTGGCGCTGGATCTGGATTTGTTCAGCCGCGGCGGTCTTGAGATTCTGCGGGCAATCGTACGCCAGGACTATGACGTGCTCAGCGGGCGGCCGGCCCTATCGAAGAGCACCAAGGTGAGCCTTGCGCTGAGGGCGGTGATGGGCAAGCTACTGCCGTTCATGCGCCTGGGCAGCGCCGGACGGCGCGCAGAGAAGGCGGCTTGAGGCACGAACCAAAATTGGACTGGGCTTATGCGGCGTGCCGAGCGATTGCCAAGCGCGAAGCTAAGAATTTCTACTACGCTTTTGTTGCGCTGCCTGTGCCGCGGCGCAATGCGATCTGCGCTGTCTATGCCTTCATGCGGCAGGCTGACGACCTGGCAGACGACGAGAGCCTGTCTCGCGAGGAGCGGCGGCGGCGTTTGGATGCGTGGCTCGCGGACTGGCGCGGCGTTTGCCACGGCAGCGATTTCTCAGATCCAGTCTTCGTCGCCGTGCGGGATGCAATCGAGCGGTTTGCGATTCCCCTGAGCCTGCTGGATGAGCTGATCGACGGCGTCACGATGGACTTGAAGCCGGCGGCGGCAGATGCGGCAGATGCGGATGTTGCGGGCAATGCGCCGGATGCTCCGGATACCTATGCAACGTTCGCCGATCTTTACCGCTATTGCTATCTCGTGGCCTCGGTGGTGGGGCTGGTGTGCATTCGCATCTTCGGCTATCAGGACCTGGGGGCGGAGAAGCTAGCTGAAAAGACAGGCATCGCATTCCAGCTTACGAATATTCTTCGTGATGTAGCCGAGGACGCTGAGCGCAATCGGGTCTATCTTCCGCTGGAGGATCTGGCGGCGCATGGGGTGTCGCTGGACTCTTTGCTGCATCGAGCTCCGGGGACGCCGCCGGCCGCAAATGAACGCGCGCTGATTGCGGAGATTGCGGGGCGGGCGGAGAAGTTCTATGAGTCCGCGCAGTTGTTGCTGCCGCTGATCGATCGCGAGAGCCGGCCAGCGATGTGGGTGCTGGTCAAGATTTATCATGCGCTGCTCAAGCGGATTGAGCGCGCGGACTACGACGTATTCTCGCGGCGGGCAAGTGTGCCAATGGTGGAGAAGATCTGGATTTTGCTGGTGGGGATGGCGCGGATGGGGTTGGTGCGGCTGATTGGTTGACTTACTTCCGATCTAACAAGAAACAAAAATGCAAGTTCAAAAAACAAGACGTCGTCATGGAGTTCTACGGACTCCCACCCATCGGACAAAAACAAAGACGTCCGATGGATGGGGCACAGTTTCATTCTTCGTGGGTCGGCAACACCGGTGGGGAACTGATAAGTAATGCCAGTACCGTTCGATATTGAGAGGCTTTTTGTTCGAGAAGAATAAACCCGAGAAGACCGTCACCGTGATCGGCGGAGGCGTGGCTGGGATGAGCGCTGCCTGCGCGCTGGCCGAGGCTGGGCTGCGCGTGCAACTGGTGGAGCGGCATGGCTATCTGGGCGGGCGGGCTTCGTCGTATTTGCATCCGGGCGTAGGCGAGGTCATCGATAACTGCCAGCACGTGCTCTTCGGCTGCTGCACCAATCTCGTCGGGTTCTATGGGCGCATCGGCGTTGCGGACAAGATCCACTGGACCCGCGAGATGACCATGATTGAGCCCGGAGGCCAGAGATCTCGTTTGGGACCGTTTCATTTGGGACCGCTGAGGCTGCCGGCGCCATTCCATAGCGCGCCCAGTTTTCTGGCTGCCAAGTGCTTCACGCTGGCGGACAAGGTCTCGCTTGGCCGGGCCATGCAGGCCATGATGGGTCCGGGTGCGCTGGAGGGCTCGCTGGAGTCGCTGGGAGATTGGCTGAGGCGGCACAAGCAGACTGAGGGCGCACTGAATCGCTTCTGGCGGTTGGTGATTGCCAGCGCGCTGAATGCCGAGATCGAAGAGATTGCCGTGCCTTATGCGGCCAAGGTGATCCGCGAGCTGTTCATGAACTCCGCGGAAGCAGGCAGCATGGGCATGAGCCGCGTGCCGTTGAGTGAGTTGTACGCGGGGGTAACTCCGTTTCTTTCCGAGCGTGGTGGCAGCGTGCAATTGAACACGCACGTGGAGGGCGCGGAGTGGGATCGGAGCGCAGCGCATTGGTTGGTTCGCACGCGCACTGGTGAAATGACCTCAGACTTTGTGGTTGTGGCGCTACCGTTTGAGGGGATGGAGAAGCTGTTGCCGCATCTACCGCAGGCGGACGGTGTGGCGAGACTGGCGAGCCAGATTGAGAAGCATGAGCACTGGCCGATCTGCAGCGTTCATCTGTGGTTTGACCGGGAGATTACGGAGCTGGAACACGCGGTGCTGCTGGATCGCGAGATTCACTGGATGTATAACCAGTCGCGGCTGCAAACCGGGCGCGGCGGGCACTACATCGAGCTGGTGGTGAGCGCGACCCGGGCTTTTGCGGCTCTGCCGCGCGAGGAAGCGATTGGGCAGGCGGTCGCGGAGCTGGCGGAATTTTTTCCGCGCGTGAAGGAAGCGAAGTTGGAGAAGGTTGCGCTGGTGAAGGAGGTGCGAGCTACCTTTGGCGTGCCTCCGGGCATCGACGCTGCGCGGCCTGCGGCTGTTTCGCCCTGGCCGAATCTCTTTCTTGCTGGGGATTGGACCGCGACCGGCTGGCCTTCGACCATGGAGAGTGCAGCGCGGAGTGGGCATCTGGCAGCGGAGGCGATCTGCAAGAGCATCGGAGAGCCACGCACGATTCTCAATGCGGATCTGAAGCCGCGCGGCCTGATGCGCTGGCTGTGATGGTTTACCTGGAAGGCTCTTCCTCAACTGGTCTGCTACCATACCGAAAGTCAGGAGTGTTTTCCAATGAGCGCTTTTCCAGATAAAGACAAGGTCGCACGTTCGCTGGCCGAGGCGCATCGGCTGGATTTTCCAGAGATCAGGCGCATTGTGCGGGTGATCGGTACCGATGAATCCTCGGTCCACGAGCCGGTGAAATTACTGGAGGTCAATCCGGAAACCTCGCCGTCCGGTATCGTGCCCATCACTTTTGGCCCGCTTCCTCCCAAGTATCCATATCCGTCGATCCTCATTGAAGTGACGGAGGAGGAATACCAGCGAATCTGTTCGGGAGAACTTGTATTGCCCGACGGCTGGAAGCGCGGGGAAACCTTGTATCAAGCGGCGGCATGACGCCGACAATGAGCATTTGCATTCGCCCGACAGGCCGCCTCGGATCTTGCGGCCTACGAGGTTCTCTCTTCTACCGAAACTGCCCTGCCACGCTGCCACCGCTTGCACTACTTGCAGATGTGGCTGGAAAAGCTCTGTAAGGCACACATTCACGGCTCTAATTTGCCCGTCGATTCGTTCTCTCATGGCGTCATTGCCAACGTTCTTCCACGCCTCATTGCCCAATATTGGCGAAGTCTCGATTTCAAGGGCCACCCGAAACTCGATGAAATCTCAGCACTCTGCCGCGAGATCGATCGGTTGCATCCACAGGTTAACGATGGCGGCCGCAGGGAAGATAACGTCGAGTATCCGTGGCGCTCGGCGGAAGGAACCGTTCATTGTCCTGCGCAATACGATTTCGCCGTAACCGGGCGCCTTCAATCGCAGCCAGGCAAGCTACTCCTGAAGGCCGCAGCTTTACTGACGCGAAACCCATCGATCTTCCTTGCATCTTGACTGGGCAGGGTGGCTCTGCCGTCTCAATGCGCCAGAAAATACACGCCGATACAGACCAGCACCGCAGCGGTCCAGCGCCGACGGTCGACGTTCTCTTTGAGGAAGATCTTGCCGGCGACGGCGTTGGTCACCAGCGTAAGCGAGGCGGAGGCCGGGGCCACCAGGCTCAGGTTGAGGTGGTTCAGCGCAAACAGCAGCGAGAAAAAGGCCAGCGCAAGAAAGCCTACGCCTGCGAAAAAGAGCGGGCAGGTGAGGACGGCGCGAATAGCGCCTTTCAGGCCGGAGTGGGCGCGAATCTCATCCAGATCGCCGAGGGACTTCATGGCGGCCGCGGTCAGCACTTCGCCGGCTGTGGAACTGAGCACAATGGCGGCAATCATGGCTGCTGCCGTCCAAGGTCCGGGCTGCGTGGCGGGGCAGGGAATCGTCATGGCGCCTGCTCCTGTTCTGTTGCCGGCGCGGGTCTCTCGGTCAACGACGGCCCCTGGGCAACAAAGCCAACGCCCAGGGTGATCAACGCGATTCCCGCCCAGCGCTCCAGCGAGATGGTCTCGTGCAGCCAGTAGTGCGAGAGCAGCGCGACGATTACATTGCCGAAGGCCGTGGCGGGGAGAACGAAGGTGAGATCGGCCCAGGAGAGCGCGGTGAGATAGCTGGCGAAGAAGCCGATGAGCAGCGCGATGCCGAAGGCGATCCACGGAGTAAAGACCGCGGCGATGAGCGTGGCGGGATGAAACAGGGAGATGGCCGGCAGTCCGGTCATGCCGCGCGAGAGGCAAGAATCACCGAGAGGGGCGCAAACAGCGACCAGTCCCAGGATCATGTATTGCCGCGGCAATAATCTTGCGTGAGCCATCCGTCTTTAGATGATCCTTATTCCGTAATGAAATACAAATCGAGGGCGGACGCGATGCGCCGCCCTCGATAGTTGGGTTCGAGCTTGCCCTACGCGCCGGCGCCGACGGGGGTTGGCGGATCGGACTGACGGCTGCGCGCGACTTTGACCATTTTGTTGCGCTGTGCGCGGAGCTTGAGAAACGCTCTGGCTTCGACGTAGAGCCGGCCCAGATCGCGATTGATAAACGCTTTCCATACCACGCGGAAAGCTGCCTTGGGACGGAAGTAGTACTCGTCGTAGAAGCGGTGAACCATCTCCATGATGTAGTCGACGGGCAGGCCGGGATACTCAATGTGCGCCATTTGATGGCCGCCGCCGTCCTCCATTCGCTCGTTGGTGATATACCCGTTTGCCTTGGCGTAGTCGTAAAATTCGGTGCCGGGGTAGGCGTGGGCGATGGAGACCTGGAGGGTTTCCACGTCCAGCGACTTGGCGAAGTTGATGGTGTTGCGGATGGACTCCTTGGTTTCGCCGGGGAGGCCGAGAATGAAATCGCCGTGGATGGTCAGACCGAGGTCGTTGCAATCCTTTGCAAAGGCGCGGGCACGCTCGACGGTAGCGCCCTTCTTGATGTTCTTGAGGATCTGTGGGTCGCCGGACTCGAAGCCGACGATCAGCAGGCGGCAACCGGCGTCTTTCATGGCCTTGAGCGTTTCGCGGTCAGTGGTGACGCGCGAGGTGCAGCTCCAGGTGATGTTGAGCGGCTTGAGTTTTTCACATAATTCAATCGTCCGAACCTTCTGGATATTGAAGGTGTCGTCGTCGAAGAAGAACTCCTTGACCGCGGGGAAGTTCTGCTTGGCCCAGGCCAGTTCGGCGGCGACGTCATCGGTAGACCGCTTGCGCCAGGCGTGACCGCTGAGGGTCTGGGGCCACAGGCAGAAGGTACACTGCGCCGGGCATCCGCGCGTGGAATAGAGCGCGATGAAGGGATGGAGCAGAAAGGGGACGTTGTAGCGCGTGACGTCCATGTCGCGCTTGTAGATTTTTGTGGCCCAGGGCATGGCGTCGAGGTCTTCGATCTGCGGGCGATCAGGGTTGTGCAGGACCTTGCCATCGAGCTTGTAGCTGATGCCGAGGATTTCGTTGAGCGGTTTTCCCTGGGCAAACTCGACCACCGAGTAGTCGAACTCGCGGCGGCAGATGAAGTCCAGCGCGGAACACTCGTTGAGGGCGCGGTCCGGGTCAGTGGTGACCGGGGGGCCTACGAACGCGATCCGGATGGAGGGATTAGCGGCCTTGATAGTTTCGGCGAGGCGCTGGTCGCCCTCCCAGCCGACGGTCGAAGTGAACAGGACCAGGAACTCGTAATCCTTGCAGATGTTGATGGTTTCTTCAGCGGAGACGTGGTGCGGAGGCGCATCGAGCACGCGCGACCCCTCCAGCAATCCGGCGGGGTAGGTCAGCCAGACGGGGTACCAGTAAGATTCAATCTCGCGCGTAGCCGGCCAGCGCGAACTCGCGCCACCGTCAAAGTTCTTGAACGAGGGCGGATTCAGGAAAAGTGTTTTCAGGGGCATAGGCATCTCTTTAATTCTAACATTTTGACGGATTTTTAGCTGCTTTCAGTTCGTTTCAGACTACTTTGCGTGCAGTTCGTGCAGCCAGTCTTCCATGTGGCCGAGGGCGCGCAGCAGGCTCAGGCGGGCCTTGGCGAGGTCGAATGCGGCGTCGAGCGCATCCTGGCGCTTCTGGCTTTCATCGATGCGGGCCAACTGTTCGGCTTTTGGCGTGAGTTGGGGCTGGGCGGCTGGGCCGCTGCTGGCGCCGTTTCCCAGTTCAAGTTGGGCGAGCACGGTCTTGAGTTGCTCGTCGGCAATCTGCTGCTTCAGGCTGGCAACTTCGGCCAGGGCATCCAACTCGCGCAGGTTGCCGGTGAGGGAGGCGATCTGAATGTCGTTCTGCTGCTGAGCCTGTTCGGCTTCGACGGTGGCGCGAAGGGCTTCTGCTGCCGACTGCCTGGATTTGTCCCGTTGGCCGCGGTCAAACAGCGGAATCTGAAACGAGAATCCAAAGGCGACATTGTTTGGAGTGAAGTTTTTGAAGTATGTGCTGTAGTTGTTCAGCGCATCGGAATCGAGGTTGTACTGCGCTCCAAAAGAGAGCTGAGGGCGGTGGGTCGTCAACGCGTCGCCGTGAGCCTGAATCTGCCTTGAAAGGGCCAGGAGTCCTGCTGACTCGATACCGGCGGTGGTCCGGGGCGCCTCGCCGGCTTTGACGGCGGGAATCTCAGGGATACTGGCGTGCTCCGGCGTGATGGAACCGACGGGCAGGCCGGTGAGCACGGCAAGCTGCTTGGCCAGCGTTGCGGCGCGGGTCTCCAGGTGGAGGCGTTTGATCTTGAGCTGGGCGGCTGTGAGGCGGGCCTGCAACGCATCGCTGAGCGGGTCAACTCCGGCCTCGGTGCGCTCCTGCTCGATGGCGACCAGACGGTCGGTGAAGGACTCCTGTTGGCGTGCGGCATCGAGCTCGCTGTTGACCGTGTCCAGCTCAATGTACGCCGTTGAAGTGTCCAGCGCGACCTGCTCGCGTGCGTCCTTCAGGCTGAGAGTAGCGGCCTGGACACCGGTACGCGCCGCCTGGGTATATTTGCGCTGGGCAAAGCTGAATACCAGGGACTGTAATTGAGCATTTGCGACCGAGGGCTGCCCGGTGGGAAATCCGATGGAGTAGCCGACCGTGGAGCCAATGGAAAGGCTGGGAATATAAGCATCGGTGGTCTGCGCCAGGACCGCGTTCGCTTTTTGCAGATCGGCCTGGGCCAGCTTGACGGCGCTGGAGTTGCGTTGGGCCAAGTCCACCATCGTGGCCAGGGAGATCTGGGCGGGCAGCAGCGCGGGCGCAGCCGCAAACGCCAACGCGAGAAGGGTTGGCGCCCAGGCCTTGCGCGGATTGTGCGTTGCTTTCAAGTGCATTTTCCGTTCCAGGAGCTTGATGGAAATGGATCGTACGCAAGCGTCTAATGCGTCGCGCCTTCCCCAGGGTTGTATTCGACGGCCAGGGCCAGAGCCGCTGCCCGCTCGCGATTCGCGGCTGCGGGGTCGCCGAGCTGGTCCTTGAGGCGCGCCAATCGGAGGTGAGCCACGAACGCCGGAGCCTCCTCGGTTTTTGCGGAGCCGGCAAGATAATCATCGAACATCTTGGCGGCCAGCGCGGGGTCGCGATGGGTCTCGCTCAGAACGGATGCCCCGTCAAAGAGAGCAAGACCTGAAGCCTTGTCGCGTTCGGCAGCAGTTTCGCCACTGTGGATGGCCGCTTCCATGTCTGCCCAGCGCTGACGGCGGCGATAGAAGCCGGCCAGCGCGATCCAATGAGAAGCGGGATGCGGACCGGCCGCGATGGCCTGTTTGAATTCATGCTCGGCGTTGCCGTAGTCCTTGCGCTGCTCAGCAATCTGGGCGCGCAATTGGTGAGCGCGGGCTGGGTCCACGTTGTCAAGTTGCGCGGCGACGGCCTCGGCCTTGTCGATTCCGCCACCCACCACGCCGGGGGCTTGCTCGTAAAACTCGCCCAGGTCGGCGAGGGCATCGGCATTGCGGGGATCGAGCCGCACCGACTCTTCAAACTCGGCCCTGACACGCTTGGCAAGCGAATACGCAGTCAGGAAGGAGGCCCGGTCAGCTTTCTCGCCCAGGGCGCGGCCCTGCCAGAGGTGATAGGCGGAGTTCTGCCCGTCGAGTTGAACCGCTTGCTGGCACTGGCTTACGGCGGCGTCCCACTGCTCAAGCATAAGGCGCACGCGGCACTCCACGTTGGCGGCCTCGGCCGTGCTGGCGTCGGATTGCGGAAGGGACCTGAGCAAGGCGAGCGCCTTGTCCGCCTCACCGGCTTGCAAGGCCGCATTGGCCTGGGCAAGCGGGGGCGTCAATTCTCGATGGGAAGGGTGGGCCTGAGCGGCCGCCGCGGACACCAGCGATGCCGCCAGCAAGGCCGCGGACAGTCCCCTTGCCGCCAGCCGCAACAGCATGACCGCGTGGCAGGGGTTGGAGTTCGCCGCTTGGCCGTGATTGGAATTCACTTCTTGACCGTGATGGGAATGCCCTCCTGCAAAGGCAGTCCATTGGTTGTCCCTGTTGCCACCCAATCTCCTTCTTTGAGTCCGGAGAGAATGGGCGCCTGGGTCAGATTTGGAGTTCCGATGGTCACTGGGGTTCGTACCAACTGCTCGTCGACCACCTTGTAGACATAAGACTTGCCGTTTTCAGAGTGCAGAGCTTCGCGAGGGATGCTAAGGGCGTTTGACTGGCTCGAAGTGGTTACAGTGACGGTCACATTGGTGTCCGGCAGCAGTTGGCCATCGACATCGTCGATTTGGACCAGCACTTCGCCCACGTTGCGCGTACCGTAAGTAATCACCGTGGAGGGAATGCGAACAATGTGACCCTGCCAGGAGAGACCGGGTTTGGCGTCCCACTTGATCTGAATCTTCTGGCCGACGGCCAACTGGCCGATCTCCGGCTCGTCAAAATAGGCCCGCACGCGCTGATGGTGCAGGTCAGCCAACTCGAGCAGCAGCTTGCCCTCTTCAACAAATTCCGTGGCGCCGGCATTCAGGACATAGACCGTTCCCGCCACGGGGGCACGGATGGATGTCTGCGCAACAACCTGCCGCGCCGCGGCCAGACTGGCCTGCGCATCGGCAAGAGCCGCCTGCGCCCGTGCCACTTCCGCGGGCGAGTAGCGGCTATTCGCGTTTTGGCCGGAGGCGTGCAGAGTGGCCTCGGCCGTATCCAGCCGCTCCTGCGCCGCCGCCACCTCGCTGGCCGAGGCCGCGCCCGTTTGCTTGAGCTTGGTGAGCGCATCCAGATCGTGGCTGGCCTGATCGCGGTCCAACTGGGCGCGGGCCGTGTCGCTGGCCGCCATCTGGCGCTCCTGTTGGGTTCCGTTGTGGGTGGCCGCTTCCAATGCAGCCTCGGCCGCCTTCACGCCGCTTTCCGCAGTGGCCATCCGGGCCCGCGCCGGCAAATCGTCCAGCACCATCAGCAGTTTGCCGGCCGGTACCTGGTCGCCCTGCTGCACGTAAACCGCTTTCACGGTGGTGGCCACGGGGCTATTGATCTGGTAGTTCACTTCCGGCTCCACGCGGCCATTGGTGGGCACGGTATTGATCAACTCAGCGCGCGACACCTGCGCCTCGCGCACCGGCAGCCGCTCCCGCAACAGGAACCGGGCGGCGAAAAAAACGAGGATGAGAAGGATGGCCGCGCCTACCCAAAGCCAGAGCCGGCCCGACTGCGTTCTTTCTTCTGCCATTTTGCCTAACCTGAGTCAGTATATAGGACTCAAAACCATGCCCTTGAGAACCAGAAAAATGAGTTGGGGGGAGAAGCGGCGAGCGAGCGCGGCGCTCGAAGAAGCAACATTGGGCTCGTACAATGGAGATATGGCTCTGGAACCCCGCTATACCGACGAACATGCCAAGGCCGGCCTCGACTTTGCCTTTCCCGCCATCGAGACCTGGGAAAACCAGTTTCCCGGCTACGAGATTTTGATCGACGACCCGGAGCTGACCTCGGTTTGCCCCAAGACGGGGTTGCCCGACTTCGGCGTGCTGACCATCCGGTACATGCCTCGGGCACGTTGTCTTGAGCTGAAATCGCTGAAAGAGTACCTGTTCAGCTACCGCAATCTGGGTATCTTCCAGGAAAACATTGTGAACCAGGTGCTGGAGGATGTGGTGCAGGCCTGCGATCCGGTGTGGGCTGTGGTGCGGGGAGAGTTCCGGCCAAGGGGTGGGATCGGGACGACGGTGGAGGCACGCTGGCCGAGGCCGGCGGCTTGAACTGCTAACGCAGTGGGACAGCGATAGCTGTTTGTGATATTCGTTGTACCTCTCGCCGCTTTTAGCGTGACCGCAGCCTCTTGTCCACTTCGTCCCAAGCCTTCCGCGCGCGCATGAGCCCCGCCCTGGGGACGCTGCTGCTGCTCATCGGGCTGAATCTCTTCAATTACATCGATCGCTACATTCTGCCGGGCGAGGTATCGCTGATTCAGCGGGAGTTTCATTCGACCGACCAGCAGATGGGCGCGCTGACCACGGCGATGTTTGTGGTGTACATGTTTACCGCGCCACTGACGGGCTGGCTGGGAGACCGCTTTCGGCGCAAGCCGCTCATCATCGCGGGGGCGGTTCTCTGGAGCCTGGCCACGCTGGGAACAATGTGGGTCCACGACTATTGGACGCTCTACATTCGCCATGCTCTGGTGGGGGTGGGCGAGGCAACCTTCGGCATCTTTGCTCCGGCCGTGTTGGCGGACTTTTATCCCGAGCGGGACCGAAACCGGATCCTTTCGATTTTTTATCTGGCCATCCCCGTGGGCGCGGCGCTGGGCTACCTGGCGGGAGGGGAACTGGGCACGCTATGGGGCTGGCGGGCGCCGTTCTTTCTTTGCGCCATTCCAGGGCTGGCCATTGCGGCACTCTACGGTTGGATTGGCCGCGAACCGGAGCGCGGCGCCTGCGACCATGTCAAGCCGACGATGAACCGCACGACCGTTTGGGGACTCTTCAGCAACGCGGCCTTTTTGACGGCCAGCTTCGGGCTGGCCACGCTCACGTTTGCCATGGGCGGAATTTCGGCGTGGATGCCGACGTTTCTGCACCGTTCCGCGGGGCTCTCTGTGGGCAAAGCCAGCCTGGCCATGGGCGCCATCACAGTGGTGGATGGCATTGCCGGAACGCTGGTGGGAGGCTGGCTGGCGCAGCGCTGGTTGAGGACCAATTACCGTGCCCTCTATCTGCTTTCATTCTGGAGCGTCGCGCTCACGCTGCCCTGTGGAGCGCTGCTGTTCTTTGGGCCGCCCGCGTGGTCCATTCCCGTGTTGTTTGTGACCGAGTTCTTTCTCTTTTTGAATACCGGGCCGCTGAACGCTGCGATTGTGAACTCGGTTTCCGCGCCCGTGCGGGCCACCGCCATTTCGCTTAACCTGTTCTGCATTCACGCTTTCGGCGACACCTTTTCGCCGCAGATTATCGGAGCGATCTCAGACCGGTCGAATCTGCGGATTGGGTTGGGGGCTACGCTGATCTTTCTGGTCATCTCCGCATTGATTCTGCGCATGGGGGCCCGGTTTGCGCCGCCGCTGGAAGAGACGGGCTAGTCAGCCCCGGAAAACCTCGTTGCTTTGAAAGGGCACGGCTTTACAGGCTGCGGGAAAAGGCCGGATTTCGGACAGAATGCCTGGGTGCCCCATGTCTAGATTTTGAGACATGGGATGTCGGATCCAGGAGTCGAAGACCTCCAATCTTGGTTTGCATATAATTCCCCACTGTTGGCGCACAATAAAAAGATCGTGGGCAAACCCACAAATAGCAGAAAAACACCCCCCCTACCCCCCTACCTGGTGGTATTAGGGCCACAGTGTACTTTAGTACCGTAAAATCGGCCGGGTGCCGGATGCCCCAGAGCCTGTCCTGAGCTTGCCCAAGGATCCCGATTCTGTGCAACGAACCGGCTTTGGCGGTGAGGTTGGGAGCAACACGGCGTCTGGTCCGAAAAATCGGCATTGAAGCCAGAAAATCGAATCTTCTAACTGATTGAAACTAAAGGGTTACAAGATGTGTTGCTTGCGAGGCCTGGGAAACCGGAATCCCGGTCACTTCGCGGGCCGGGTTTCCTGGTCCCGCGTGTTCATGAAGGCTCGGCCTGCGCCTTGTGGCCGCAGGTTGGGGTCGCTGACCGGCGGACGGCTTTGGTCTGCGCTGAAGCCGCGCGCCAGTTTGGGGTTGGGCTTGAATTTGGGCGGTCCGCCTGAGAACTGCCGGGCATGGCTGAGGACCATCCCCGCGCGGCCGTGCATGGGCTGCACAATGCCGCGAATCTGCACGTTCATGTCGCGGTATTTGCCGAGTTCGCCGACTTCGTCGTGATCCTCCCACAGGCTGACGATGGTGAAGCGGCAGGCGTCGTCCGGCGTCTGCGGCGTGCATACGTCGAGGAAGCGGGTTCCATCGGGCAACTGCACCACATCGTAGACGTAGGCGGTGACGCAAACTTCTTTGTTGACGAGCTTGGAGGCTTGGTCGGCGGTGACGCAGGGCTTTTGCGCTCCCACAGCTGGCACAGGCGCCGCGGCAAGCAAAAGCACGAACCAACGCAAGCCGCGCAGGGGCATGAAGATTCTCTCCGGATGAATTCAGCAAGACTAGCGCGAAATGGGCGGGATGGGAAGTGCGGCGCTCACACAACTCCCGCCGCAGCCGATTTGCAGAGAGAGGTGTCCATGCCGACGAAGACAGTGAAGATCGGAAGGCGGGGAAATGGGTTGCGGATTCGCATCCCAGCCGCGATAGTGAGGGGACTCAATCTTCAGGTCGGCGAGGAGATGGAACTCGTTGCGGTTCGAGATCACAGCTTCGATCTGAGACGCGCCCCAACGCCGCCAAGTGCGGCAAAAAGGGCGCACGCATCAGACCCTGCGCTGTAAGACTTTGAATATAAAAAGAGAAAGGTTGTCCTGGACGAAACGACAATCCGGGCATATCCTCATATTACTTGACAAATATACATCTATCGTATAAAACACAACTATGCCAGTGAGGTGCTTATCCAGGGCAGAAGCGGTGGACCTTGTTCGTCATTGCCTGTCGGCCGGAAGGGTCATTCCGGGGAAGCATTTCAGAGAGGAGCTGGCAAATGAAGGCCTCGACATCCTGGATGCGCACCATGTTCTCAGGACAGGGAACATCTTCCAGGAGCCGGAAACGGATATCCGCTCCGGCGATTGGAAGTACAGGATGGAAGGAACCGATCTTGAAGGAAAACCTTTGGCCGTGGTCTTTTGCTTCAAGGATGAAGCTACAGGGTTCCTGATCACCGTCTTCAGCATCCGACGATGACCGTCGAACGCAATTCAACCTTTGCTTGTGGGAGGGCAACGGTTATGCAAACAGAGATGAAGTCGCCAGATATTGTGTCGCAGTGCTCGGATTGCGGCAAGGAAGCTCGCGTGGAACGAGGGACGTATCGTTTCCGCGAGAGCGGCCTCGACAATGTGGTGTTGAAGGGAATCGAGATCGTCAAGTGTCCCGCTTGCGGGAACGAGGAGCCCATCATTCCAAATCTGGACGGGCTGCTGCGCGTTTTATCGGTCGCCATTGTCACAAACAGGTTCCCGCTGGCTGGAGCCGAAGTGCGCTATCTGCGCAAGTACCTCGAGATGAGCGGCGAGCAATTCGCGCGTATCCTGCATACGGATAAATCGACGCTTTCTAAGTGGGAGACGGGCGCCGTGAACATAGGCTCGAAGAGTGATTTGCTGATTCGCGCGGTGGCTCTGAACCTGGGTCGAGGTCTGCGCGACAACGCAGAACAAATCACAAGAGATTTCGAGCATATCGACGAGGAAAGCACGGCGCCTCCCAATCGAATCGAGGTCGATTCGGAAACGTTGGTGTATGAATACGCATGATCTTGAAGCCTGTTGAACAGCGGGCTTGAAAAGGTCTCTGGACTCCCAGGTCTCAGAAGCGAGACCTGGGGCACCCGGCCACTGGGTAAACAGAGAAGCCGTCACCTTATCTCACCCCTACCAGTGCTTCGCTCTTTGCGCCCTGCCCATAGTGGCTCTCAACGTAGTGGTCGAGTATTTGCTTGAACTCAGCCACAATCGTGTCGCCGTGCAACGTCTTAAGGAGCTTGCCATCCACATACACCGGCGCCTTCGGCTCTTCGAACGTGCCAGGCAAACTAATTCCCAGGTTCGCGTGTTTCGATTCGCCGGGGCCATTCACCACACAGCCCATCACGGCTAGCTTGAGTTCCTCGACGCCGGGGTACTTCTTCCGCCATTCCGGCATTGAAGTCCGCAGGTAGCTCTGGATCTGCTCGGCCAGCTCCTGGAAATAGGTACTCGTGGTCCGCCCGCACCCTGGGCAACTGGTCACCTGCGGCATGAAGCTGCGGATGGAGAGGGATTGCAGAATCTGCTGCGCAGCTAAAACCTCTTCAGTCCGGTCGCCGTTGGGCTTGGGGGTTAGGCTCACGCGGATGGTATCGCCAATTCCCGCGAGCAACAGCGGAGCGAGGCCGGCGGTGGAGGCGATGAGCCCTTTCGAGCCCATGCCGGCTTCCGTGAGGCCGAGGTGGAGTACATAGTCGCAGCGAACGGCCAGGTTGGTGTAGACGTCGATGAGGTCGCGGACGCCGCTAACCTTGGCGGAGAGGATAATCTGATCATGCCTCAACCCATACCGCTCGGCGGCCTTGGCTGAGTCCAAGGCGCTGACGACCATGGCTTCCATCATGACTTCGCGTGCGGCGAGTGGATGAGGCAGCCGGCTGTTCTGGTCCATCATGCGGGTGAGTAGCGACTGATCGAGCGAGCCCCAGTTCACGCCGATGCGGACCGGCTTCTGGTTCTCGACCGCGCACTCCACCATGACCTGAAAATTGTCGTTGTCTTTCTTGCCGATCGATGCGTTGCCGGGATTGATTCTGTACTTGGCGAGGGCTTTGGCCGTGGCGGGAAACTTTTTGAGCAGCAGGTGACCGTTGTAGTGAAAATCGCCGACAATGGGGACGCGGAGGCCGCGCCTATCGAGTTCTTCAACGATGTGCGGAACGGCTGCCGCGGCTTCCTCGTTGTTCACGGTGACGCGAACAATCTCAGAACCCGCGAGGGCGAGGGCGGCAACTTGTTCGATGGTGCCCGCAATGTCTGCCGTGTCGGTGTTGGTCATGGACTGGACGACGACCGGGACCTCCCAGCCGACACGAACCTGCCCGATTTTGACCGTAGGTGTTTTCCTGCGCTGAATCTCCGCCATGTTTATAGTTTACCCGGAGTGCGCAGCAGGGCAAACATTCAGTTCGCGGGGGTGGGGCGTCCGTATTCTGCGGGAAGTCCTTCGCCAGGTTGAATACTCAAGGAATCTGAAGTGAAAATGCGGTAGTCTGTTGCCATGAACTACAGGACAGAAAAGGCTGAAGGCGGCCCTTCGCTGCAATTGCGCGGTCTGCGCAAGGCCTATGCGGATGTGCAGGCCGTGGATGGTCTGGACCTGGAAGTGGCGCGCGGCGAGTGCTTCGGGTTGCTGGGGCCGAACGGGGCGGGGAAGACGACCACCATCGAGATTTGCGAGGGGCTGACCGCTCCCGACGACGGGACGGTGGAAGTGCTGGGGCTGAACTGGCGCACAGGGGCCGGCGAGCTGCGGCAGCGCATAGGGATTCAACTGCAGGAGACGCAGTTCCCTGACAAGCTCACGGTGGAAGAAACGCTGCGGCTGTTTCGAAGCTTTTTCAAGCGCGGGATTTCTGTCGACAAGTTAATCGAGACGGCGCAACTGGAGGAGAAGCGCAGGTCGCGCGTGGGCGGACTCTCCGGGGGGCAGAAGCAAAGGCTGGCGATGGCCTGCGCTCTGGTTGGCGATCCGGAGCTGCTGTTTCTGGATGAGCCGACGACGGGTCTCGACCCGCAGGCGCGGCGGCACTTGTGGGATCTCGTGGACCGGCTGAAACAGGCAGGGCGGACCATCATTTTGACCACGCACTATATGGAAGAAGCGGAGCGGCTTTGCGACCGTGTGGCGATCATGGATCATGGACGGGTGATTGCGCTGGGAACTCCGCAGCAACTGATTGCGACGGTGGGCGGGGAGGACATTGTGGAATTTGCCGTCGGCGGCGGTGAGCCGGGCGGCGGACATGGTGCGATCGATCCGGCTCTGCTGACGGCGATTCCAGGCGTACAGTCGCACCGCGTGGATGCGGGGCTGCATCAGCTCTCAGTGAGCGAGTTGCACTTGGCGGTGCCGCGCATCTTTGCCGCGCTGACCGGTCAAGGGTTGCACCTGAGCGAGTTTCGCACTCACTCGGCGACGCTCGAGGATGTTTTTGTGCGGCTGACGGGAAGGAATCTGCGCGATGAATAAGTTGGAGATGAGCAGCCTGTATCAATTGACCATGGTGCGCTTCAAGTTGATCTTGCGCGAGCCGGAGGCGATCTTCTGGATTTTTATCTTTCCGATTCTGCTGGCCGTGGGGCTGGGGATTGCGTTTCGGAACCGGCCCGCGGATGTGCTGCAGGTGGGCGCGACGACAACCCAACTGACGCAGGCGCTGGCTGCGGACAAGGGGCTTACGGCAACCACGATGGACGAGGCGGCCGGCACTCATGCGCTGGCGACAGGGAGCATTCTGGTGCTGGCGATCCAGAGGCCGGACGGCGTGGCGTACAAATACGACGACACCAATCCGGATGCGCGAACTGCACGGATGATTGCGGATCGCGCGATCCAGAAGGCAGCAGGGCAGCGTGCGGCGGTACTCGCTGTGAATGAACTGGTTCATGAGACGGGTGCGCGCTACATCGACTTCGTGGTGCCCGGCCTGCTGGGCATGAACCTGATGNNTCGGCGATGTGGGGGTTGGGCTTTGCGATTGTTGAGGCCCGGCAGAAGAAGCTGCTCAAGCGGCTGGTGGCTTCGCCGATGCCGCGCTGGCAATATCTGATGTCGTTTCTGCTGTCCCGGCTGGTCATGCTGATCATCGAGGTCGCGGTGTTTCTGGAATTCGCCCGAGTTGCTTTTGGAGTGCCATTCCGCGGGTCGCTGCTGCAGCTTGGATTGCTGTGCCTGCTCACTTCGCTGTCATTTTCAGCGCTGGGACTGCTGGTGTCTTCGCGGGCCAGGACGACGGAAGCTGTCTCAGGCCTGATGAACCTGGTGATGCTCCCCATGTGGATTTTGTCGGGCATATTCTTTTCCGCGACGCGCTTTCCGGCGGTGATTCAGCCGTTGGTGCGGGCGCTGCCGCTGACGGCGGCCATCGACGCCATGCGCGGAAATATGCTGCAAGGGATGAATCTGGGCCAACTGATGGTTCCAGTGGCGATATTGATGGCGTGGTTTGTTGTGCCGTTTGCGGTGTCGCTGCGTATCTTTCGATGGAGATAGAGGCTGGAGCTGCCGGCGACGCGGGTGTCACTCGGTCAGAGCAGATTCTCATTCATGACCAAGGCGACAGCGCTGCGCAATCGCGCCTTGTTCCCTTCGTGCGCGGGCCGGAGCCTGGGAACCTTTACCAATGGGCGTCGCCGCATCTCAGCTTCAATCAGGGGGCCAACCAAATGCCACAGCGGCGTAATGTCACCCACCACCACAATCTCGGTGGGCGCCAGGGCGGTCGCGATCATATGCAGACCGCGACCTAGAGCGATACACATTTTTTCGATCGACTCTTTCCCCGCGGGATCCCCGGCGGCGGCCAATCCAAGCAGGACCTCGAAGGCCGGCGAGGGCTTGTTTGCGATCTCAGCGTAATAACGCATCCCAGCACGATTGGAGGCTACGGTTTCCCAGCATCCTCTGCTTCCACAGGAGCACGGCAATCCATTCGGGTCGAGCTGCACATGACCGAACTCACCCGCAAAGCCTCCTTCTCCGCGGACGATCCGGCCGTTGGCAAAGATGCCAGTGCCAATTCCTTCCGACACACTGACCATGACCAGGTCATGCATGCCGTCGCTCTCTCCGAACCAGACCTCAGACAAAGCGCAAGCATTGGCGACGTTATCCACAACAACCGGCAGGCCGGTAGCCTCTTCGACACGAGACTTGATTTGTCCAATGGGCCAGCTGATGTTGGGCGCGAAGATGGACTTGCCGAGGTTGGACTCCTTGAGCTGAAGGCCAAAGCGTCCGGGCACGCTCATCCCAATGCCGTCGAAGGACCGGTCGCTATTCGCGGCGATCATCTTTCCAATTGCATCCACAATTGCGGCGATGACCTTTTGCGGATCCTCAGGGAGAACGATCAGATTGTGGGAGAGGAGTTTGCCACTCAGGTCCATTACGGCCAACGTGGTTTGCGAAGGATGGATATCCAAGGCAAGCACGCTTCGCTGACCGTTCAAGTTTAGAAAGGTAGGTCTCCGGCCGCGGGGAAGCCTCCCCATCGATCCTTCAACGATCCATCGTTCCCTGAGCAAGTCCTCGACAATGAGCGAGACGGTGCTTCTTTGCAGGCCGGAGACCCGCGCCAAATCCGCACGCGAGATCGGTTGCCTGGTTCGTATCTGGTTGAAGATGAGGTTCCGATTGATCTGCCGGGGGATTTTGTTCGAGGCGCTCACTTTATTGATGAAAGAGAAGCGCGGCGCCGGCGACTTAGGCATTTCGTTTCTCTCCGATTCGGCCTGTGTAATGCAAAGCCGCCAACTGATTCCGCAAGGCATGGTGCGGCGATGGTTAGTTCATCTGTCATATTAACAGGGGCGGCGCATTTTGGGTAAGCGTCGAATTAAATAGCCCCGATTGTTCGCTGGCGACCGGAGGCCGTCTGCTTACGCAGAAAGCGCAGAGTGTCTCTTTCCATGGAAAAGAGACACTCGACGCCGCCTCAAGCAAAGGCGCATTGAAGCACTCGAGTAAGAGGCGGCTCAGTTAGGCGTTATAAGTCGAGGAGGATACACGGCCGCCCCTCCCTGTCCAGTTGGTGTGGAAGAACTCGCCCCGCGGTTTGTCAATGCGCTCATAGGTATGTGCGCCGAAGTAGTCGCGTTGCGCTTGCAACAGATTAGCGGGCAGGCGTCCGGTTCTATAGCCGTCAAAGAACGCCAGCGCGGTGGAGAACGCAGGGGTGGGAACGCCCAGCTCGACCGCATGAACCAGCGCCTTGCGCCACGAAGCCTGATATTGGTTGAGCGCCCCGGAGAAGAAGCTGTCGAGCAGGAGATTCTCGATCCCTGGATTCTTGTCGAAAGCTTCCTTGATCTTGCCCAGGAAGCGGCTGCGGATGATGCACCCGCCGCGCCACATAAGCGCGATGCCGCCCATGTTCAGGTTCCAGCCGTTCTCTTTGGCCGCGGCCCTGAGCAGCATGTAACCCTGCGCGTAGGAAATGATCTTGGAGCAGTAGAGCGCACAGCGCACTTGCTCGATGTATGCGGCGCGGTCAACGATAGCTGGCTTTGCCGCCGGGCCACCCAGTATTTTAGAGGCGGCGACGCGCTCTGCCTTCAACGCCGACAGGCAGCGCGCAAAGACGGACTCGCCGATCAAGGTTACGGGTTGGCCAAGATCGAGCGAGCTGAAGACGGTCCACTTGCCGGTGCCCTTCTGGCCTGCCGTGTCCAGAATCTTATCGACGAGCGGCTGTCCGTCTTCGTCTTTTTTGGCAAAGATCTGGCTCGATATCTCGATCAGATAACTGTCGAGTTCACCCTTGTTCCATTCGACAAAGACCTCCGCTAACTCATCCGCAGTCAGGCCCAGGCCACGCTGCAGCAGATCGTATGCCTCGCAGATCAGCTGCATGTCGCCATACTCGATGCCGTTGTGGACCATCTTGACGTAGTGGCCGGCGCCGTCTTCGCCCACCCAGTCGCAGCACGGCGTTCCATCCTCCACCTTGGCTGCGATGGCCTGGAAGATGGGCTTCACATGCGGCCATGCGGCGGGATTGCCGCCGGGCATGATCGAGGGACCGAAGCGCGCACCCTCCTCGCCGCCCGAGACGCCGGTGCCGACAAATAGAATGCCTTTTGCGGCGAGGTCTTTGGTGCGGCGGTTGGAGTCAGTGAACAGCGAGTTGCCCCCGTCGATGACGATGTCGCCCGCCTCAAGGTAGGGCAGCACATGGTCGATCATCTGGTCGACGGTGTTGCCCGCTTTGACCATGAACATGACGCGGCGCGGCCGTTTGAGCAGCCCGGCGAACTCCTCGAGGGAGTGGGCTCCAACGACCTGGGTTCCCTTTGCTTCGTTGCCCAGGAAGTCATCCACCTTGGATACGGTGCGGTTGAAGACGGCTACCTTGTAGCCGTGGTCGTTCATGTTGAGAACAAGATTCTGTCCCATGACTGCGAGGCCGATCAGGCCGATATCACACGATGCATCTGGCATAAACTCTCCAATATCTCCGTGAAGTGGTTACTTAGAATGATTGCTGGCGTCAGTGCCGAGCTTCAACAGGGCGCTGCGCCTCAGCCGATTAAGAAAACGGCGGAACAGTCTCAATGCCCCAGCCGCGGGTTTCGAAAAAAGCCCAACTGATGGGGCGCACTTTTGCGTCCCACCGCGGGTTACTTGCAGCTCGCATTGCGAGCCTTCGGTATTGCAAGAAACGTGATGCTAGCCGGTGCAAATGTTGTCTGGCCGGCGCGGGTTGCGGTCCCTTTCAGGTCGGGCATGGCGTCGCCGGCGCCGAGCTGAAGTTCAACTCCGTTCAGTTGCACATGGGTACTCTGAAGTTCCTGGGCCGTAAGCGTGTAGCGCTCTGAGGCGGTTGGAACTCCGAGCGTCTGTGCCGAATTCTGATCGGCATTGATCACCAGAAGAGCAACGCCGCCAGGATGATCGCGCAGGCACTGTGCGTAGACATGGAGATTCTGTGCGGACACAGCGCCGGGATCGAGAACCACAGTTCCCATGAGCTTTCGCCAGAGCAACGCTGCCCAATAGTTGGGCCGTGGCTCGTAGGTGTTCTCGTCGAGTAGAGCATAGTCGCTTGCGGCGAGGGTGTTGTGCATATGGACCTGGACGCCGCGCCTGGCCAGAATGCCCAGCTGATTGAGATAGCGGAAGGTATCGAGGAATGTGGAAGCCCAGCGATCTCCCCCGCATGCGGTCTGCGCCGTCTCGGTGAGCCAGAGGGGTTTGCCAGGCTCGAATCGATCGCGGATGCCGCCATAGAAGCCTTCGATCTTGTCCGGGCGAGCGAGCCACTCGTCGGATAGAGCGGCAGCAGCGGTTGTTGTGGATGCGGCGCCGAACGTCGAGCAGCGGCTCGAGACCCCTCCGTAAGAATGATAGGAAACAGCATCGAAGACCGGCCCCGTGGCAGTGAACAAGTCAGCACTTGAGAGCGTGTGCATGGATGACGGTGTCATCAGCGTGCCTTCTCCGGCGGATCCTGGACCTAGAAAGATCATGTCGGGAGCGGCCTGTTTTGCGAAGGCGCGGAAGGCAGCAACATCGCGACCGTAGTCCGCCGCACTATAGCCCTTGGGCGCACCGCCCAACTCGGCAATGTTCGGCTCATTCATGTATTCGGCGGCGGCGATGTGGCCGCCGGCGGATTTGGTGTAGTCAAGAAACTGGCGCGCCTGTTCCGGGGTCCACACACCGGCGGAGTCGCGAGTCCCCGGACTGACTGCAAAGGAGGTGACAATTTCAGCATTTGCCGCGTGCGAGAAGTCGACAACTCCTTTCCATTGCTGGCGGGTGAGAACGCCATTGAAGCCCTTTGGCGGGGCAGCAGGTGCGGGCTCGTCGGAGTTCTGGAAGTAAGTGGTGTTAGCCCACGTACCACTGACGCGAAGATAGGCGGGTCCAAGGGCAGCGGCAAGCTTGCGCAGCCGAGGATTCGCCAGATTGATAGGCTGGCGGTATTGATAGAGTCCAGGGTCCATGCCTGCGGGCTGATTCGAACTGGGCTGTTTTGATGCCGCCGGAGTGGCTTCGGCTTTGCTGGCATAGGGCTTCCAGAATCTTCCACCTGTTACTTCAACCATCTCGATGTTGTAGGACTGAAATCGCTCATCGATGGACCCAATGCGGGCCATGGTCGACGGGGCCATCGAGTAAGTCGGCGCCGGTCCAGAACCTGCAAAGCAGCTAACTCGTCCAAGCATAGTCAAAGCTCCGGTTGCAATGAGCCCCACGTGCATCCTACTAAGCATCTTTCCCTTTCTACTGCCAAATAGCTTGGGCCACTCCATCAATCCGCGATGAGCATGAGTTACTGGTTGACTCCGCTGGCCAGGAAGCCTCCGTCGACAACCAGGGTCTGGCCGGTGACGAATGAAGCGCCATCGGAAGAGAGAAAGACCGCGGCTCCAACCAGTTCTTCGGTCTTCCCAAACCGGCCCATCGGGGTGCGCATCAGCAGCTCATGGCCGCGGGGAGTGCTGTCGAGCAGAGTTGCATTCAGGTCGGTGCGGAAGACTCCGGGGGCGATGGCGTTTACCGTTACGCCCTTCTTGGACCACTCCACCGCCAACGAACGGGTAAGGGAAGCGACACCGGACTTGCTGGCCGCGTAGGCTGCCACCTCGCTGAGGGCAACAAAGCAGTTCAGGGAGGTGATGTTGACGATGCGGCCATAACCGCGTTCCAGCATGTGCTTGCCGAAGACCTGGCATGCGCGCAGCGTTCCCGTAAGGTTGGTGTTGATGATCGCGGTCCACTCTTCTTCAGGCATGGTCAGCGTGGGCGTGCGCTTGATGGTTCCGGCACAGTTGATGAGGATGTCGACCTTATCGAAGCGGTCAAGCGCGGCAACCAACAACCGTTCGAGTGAGGCGCGGTCGGACACGTCGGAGGCGATGCGGATGGTTTTACGTCCGCGCGATTCGATTTCGTTGGCCGTATCTTCTACCTGTTGCTGGCGGCGAGCGGTGGCAATGACGTCGGCCCCGGCGTCGGCGAGGCCGAGGCTCAGGGCGCGCCCGATGCCGGAGGTGCCTCCGGTTACAACTGCGATTTTGCCTTCGAGACTAAGAATCTGGGGGGCCATGAATTCTCCATTCGGTTGCAAGCGGGCCTGCTTGACGGACCTCCGCAGGCAAGGTGTTCAGTTCTTTTGAATTTCAGAGCCGGCTGCGGTGTGCCCACAGTCCCAATCCTGGATTTGAGATGAAGAAGACCTCTTCGCCGTCGATCAGGTTATAGCCGTTAGTGAGCTTTTCGGGATCGTAGCGCTGGAGCATCGCGTTGAGGTCGCCATAGTTGAAGCCGACTCCCTCGATCTCCTCCCTGGTGAGGTGTCCGGGGCACCAGGTAATGGTGAAGCGACCCTCGGACGAAGCATGAATGAGATGCGCGGCCGCGCTCAGATCGCCGGCAATATCCGCGTTGGCCTGGACTGCTTCAAGCGTGGCCGGCGTCCCGCGATAACCGTACTTGCGGATCAATGCGTCGATGGTCTTGTCTTCGCCGAACTCCTTTACGCCCGGGGCAAGGATGATCAGCTCCGCATCGTCGGCGAGCGCCATACGGGTGCGGTAGACAGCCTTGTTGCCAAGCCAGGTGCTGTGAAACTCGTGCGGATCGAGATATACGACAGCTTTGCGAATGGGCTGATCGAGTATCTCGAAGTTGACTTTCAAACTCAGTTCGGCGGCAAGGTGAAAGCACTCGATATCATCGCCGATAAACAGGCCGCGGACAGCCAACCCGCCGTCGGTGCGGCGTCCAACGACGGTGAGCACATAGACAATGGGCAGATGGCGAAGAAAATGGCCGGAAGCGTAGTTGAGCACGCTGCGGACGGGGTTGTCGGCGCGGCCCATGATCCGTTCCATGCCGTAGACCGCGCCCAGGTAGTGGCTGCGGTTGATGCTCTCGCGGCCTCCGGTGCCGATAAGGATGTTCTTGGTGTAATTGGCCATGCCGATGACTTCATGGGGCACTACCTGGCCGATGGAAAGGATAAGGTCGAAGCCGCCCTGGGAGATGAGCCGGTTCACTTGAGCCGGCCACGCATAACTCAGCTTGCCCTCCGACTGCTCGCGGATGAACTCCGCGGGAACTTCGCCAATGGTCTCGACATCGGTTCTCCAGTTATGCACGCGGAACAGATCCATCGGCATGCCGGGAAACATATGCGCAATCTGATCCTGCCTCATGGGCGTATGCGTGCCGACAGCGGGAAGAACGGCCTTGAGGCGGTCGCCGTAGTATTCACCCGCATAGCAGGTTAGTTCGCCGGCTCGGGAATGTTCGCGGGTCTGGTCGGGCGGTACGGCCAACACATGGTTCCGCTCTCCGAGCTTGGCCAGGCTTTCCGTGAGCAGGTCTTTCAACTGCCGCGGCGACAGATCGGTTTCGACAGTTCCGGTGGCGCAGTAGAGACTCATACGGCAAACTCCACTTTCTTGAGCCCTGGGGCGAGCAGGATGATAATCGCAAAGGAAAGAAGGTAAACGCTGGCAGCCAAGGCAAAGAGGCTGGCATAGCTGTGTGTCAGTTCCAGAATGTGCCCAGCGGAGATGGCAAGCAGGAACCCGCCAACCGATCCGGTCATTCCGCCGATGCCCGTGACCGAGCCAACCGCGCTGCGGGGGAACATATCGGACGGGGTGCTGAATAGATTTGCCGACCAACCCTGGTGCGCAGCCGCAGCCAGGCTGAGTAGCCCAATGGCGGCCCACTCCGAGTGGAGATAGTTGATCAGGAAGACGGGAACCACCGCGCAGGCGCAAACGAACATGGCGGTCAAGCGCGCTTTGACGGCCGAGAGGCCCAGGCGGCGGAAGGGAGCAGGCAGCCAGCCACCGCCGATGCTGCCGACGACCGAGGCGTTGTAGACGACGATGAGAGGCAGACCCAGGTGCGATAGATCAAGGCCGAATTTCGCGCTGAAGAACGAGGGAAGCCAATAGAGGTAGAGCCACCAGATAGGGTCGGTGAGAAATTTTCCGGTGGCGAATGCCCAGGTCTGGCGATAGCCCAGCAACCTTGCCCACGGCGTGGAAGGGCCCATCTGCTCAGCCGCTTCCTGATAGATAAACCGCAATTCGGCGCCGGTCAGGGTTGGGTGGTCCGCGGGTTTGCGGTACTTTGAGTACCACATGACGATCCAAAGCGCGCTGAAGATGCCGGTTGCAAGAAACGCCGCGTGCCATCCGTAGCGAACGGTTACCCACGGGACAATGAGGGGCGCAAGGATAGCTCCGAGATTGGTCCCGGAGTTGAAGATGCCCGTAGCCAAAGAACGTTCTCGCTGTGGGAACCATTCAGCCACAGTCTTGATGGCGGCAGGGAAGTTACCGGATTCGCCGAGGCCCAGACAAACGCGCGCAATGCCAAACTCCAAAACAGTGTTGGCCAGAGCGTGGCCCATCGCCGAGAGGCTCCAGACGGCCATGATGACCATGTAGCCGATCCGCGTGCCGACCTTATCGACAAACCGGCCGGCCAGGATGATGCCGAGAGCATAGGCGATCGTAAAACAGGCCACTACATTGCCGTAGTCAACCTCCGTCATGCCAATGCTGTGTTGCAGGGTGGGCTTGAGGATTGCAAGAACCTGTCGATCCATGTAGTTGATCGACGTGGCGACGAACAGCATGGCGCAGATGGTCCAGCGAACACGCCCTATTCGTGCCCCTGGAGAGGAGTCGATCTCTTCCAGAGCTTTGATATCCGTTTGACCCGCCATCCACTCTCCTTAAAGCCGATATGCCCGTTTCACCAAACCGTAGGTGAGTTCATGCGCCACCTCAAACGCCTCGTCTTCGTCCAGCCTGTGTTCGGTGACGAGCTTGGCCAGGAAGGCGCAGTCCATGCGCCGGGCAACGTCGTGCCGGGCGGGAATGGAAAGGAAGGCGCGGGTGTCGTCGTTGAACCCAACCGTATTGTAGAACCCTGCCGTTTCGGTTACCTGCTCCCGGAAGCGCATCATTCCCTCAGGGCTATCATGAAACCACCACGGAGGCCCAAGGCGCAAGCATGGGTAATGCCCGGCCAGCGGAGCCAGCTCCCGGCTATAGGTCGATTCGTCCAAAGTGAAAAGAATAATAGTGAGACTTCGCTCGTTGCCAAACCGGTTGAGCAAGGGGTGCAGAGCGTCCACGTAGTTTGTCGCGCTGGGAATGTCGCAGCCCACATCGCGGCCATAGCGCTCATAAACCTTGCGGTTGTGGTTGCGGATGCTGCCGGGGTGGATCTGCATGACCAGACCGTCTTCCAGGCTCATCCGCGCCATCTCGGTAAGCATCTGTGCGCGGAAGAGCTCTTGCTGCCGGGCATCGGCTTCGCCTGTCAGCACCTGGCGGAAGAGCGCAGCGGCCTCGGCCTGGGGAAGGTCGGCGGTTTGGGCAGTGGGATGGCCGTGGTCGGTGGCCGTGCTGCCTAACTCGCGGAAGCGGGCACGGGCCTTGGCCAGCGCGTTCAGGTAGCCGGACCAGGTTGCGGTGTCTTCCCCGGTCTGCTCACCAAGCAGCGCGATGTTGTCGGCAAATCCATGGAATTCCGGATCGACCACCGAGTCGGGACGAAAATTGGGCAAGATCCTCGCCTTCCAACCCGATTCGCGGATGGCCTTGTGGTCGGCCAGCGAGTCGGTGGGCGAGTCGGTAGTCGCCAGCACTTCCAAGTTGAATCGCTCATAGAGCGCGCGCGGCAGGAATTCCGGCGTGCCCAACTTCTCCACGATGGTGTCGAAATAGAGGTCGGCGGTCTTGTCCGACAGCCGCTCCATGAGCCCAAAAAGCTCCTGGAAGGCAAAATCCAGCCACATGCGCGTCGGCGTTCCACGAAACAAGTAGTAGTTCTTGGCAAAGATGCGCCAGACCTTGCGAGCGTCCTTCATCTCCGGCTGCCCGATCTCAAGATCCTCCATGGAGATACCCTGGCTCAAGAGCATGCGATAGACGTAGTGATCGGGCTGCACGAAGAGCTTTGCGGGATCGGGGAAAGGCTCGTTGTTGGCAAACCAGGCTGCTTGCGTGTGTCCGTGGGGGCTCACAATGGGCAATGCCTTTATCTGCGCATAAAGCGCCCTGGCGATGGCTCGGGCGCCAGGTTCGGCGGGAAACAAACGGTCTTCGTGGATCAACATGACTGAGACTCTACCCTTTCAATGAGAGGCGCTGCGGTCTGGCCGCCGGAGAGGTCAGACCACCAGTATATACTCGACCGGGTACTGCCAGGATGGGGAAAGACGCCTTCCCAAGGCAATATTTTCTCTCGATCTTCCGCTGTTGGGCGCCTCCCTGGAAACCGGCTTGCGGCGTGTCTGCCTTGCGGCTACTCTGGTTCGGGATCAGGCGTGGGTTGCATATCCCATGCCCGAAACGACCCCCCGCATAAAAGCAAAGCTCTCTATGACGCCCGGCATTGGATTGTCGCCATGAATCTCATATTCGAGATCGACAAATCCCTTGTACTTGATCGCAATGAGGGCTTCGAAGATTCCACGAATCGGCATGATCCCGTCTCCCACGTCAACCTGGCTGTCCCTGCTCTGGTAATTCGCCAGGTCCTTGATATGCATGTCAAACAGACGCGGTCCCACTTCGTGGATTGCTTGAACCACGTCAGTGCCGGCACGCTCGGCGTGGCCAACGTCGATGCAGCATCCCATGCGCGGGTCCATGGTCTTTACCGCCTTCAGCACATCCAGCGGCGAATGCCAAATCTTATCCTCGGGACCGTGGTTGTGGATTGCAAATCGGATGTCATATTGCTTTACGAATTTTTCAATGCGGGGAAGAGTTTCAGGCGCCGGGTCGCCCGCGACAATTACATTGATGCCCGCTCGCTTGCAGTATTCGAACTTGTTGCGAATATCGTCATCGTCGTCTTTGGTGAAGGCAATGGTTCCCGCGGCGTGGAGTTTAATGCCGGCTGCGGCGTAGTCGGCGAGGGCCTGAGCTTCGAGCGCGGGATCCATGGGAAGATGATCCTTCACGTCCTTGCAGTTGAGATCGGTAAGGTTGAGCTGCTTCATGAAGCCGAGTAACTGTGCACGATTGAAATTGCGGAATGTGTAACTGGCCAGCCCCAAATGAATCGGCGAGGGCTTTCCGGCTGCCGGCGAAGGCTCCGCGAGGGAGGGGACTGCGCTCGAAGCGGCACATGCCGCGGCAATGAGTGCGCCCGATTGAACGAAATTGCGACGTGAGAACGATTGCTTCATATGTTGGGAGTCTCCTCGATTACTCCCGAAAAACGGTTGCTGGTTCAATAACCGTTGCAGGCGGCCTTGGAGCAGCCGCCTGCCGGATCCTAGAGATGTGGCGCCCATCCCTTCTCATACTCGCGGCCCCACATCTTCATTGCTTCTGAATCGTGCTGCACCTTGCCGTCTGCCGTGTCGAGTTCGAGTGTCCGGTTCACTTCCCAGGAGACATTTGAGAGTTGAAGCATGGTGACGGCGACGTTGCCTACGGAGACAGGAGCGTTGAGCTTGTCTCCCTTGCGGATACCGGCAATGAAGTTTGCAAAGTGCAGGTCCGTCATGGAGTCGCGGCCGGTGAGGTCGCCGGATGAAGTTTCCTTGCCAGTCTTGAACTCGCTCGTCTTGTTTCCCTTGAGATCGTAGATCTCATAGCCATCGCGATCGACAAGCACCGAGCCGGTGGTTCCCATGATGACTGACCCGCGGTCGCGGTTGTAGAACTTCATTCCATTGCAGCACTTGCATTCCCAGGCGATCATCTTGTCTTCATATTCGTAGCTGGTGATCAGGGTGTCGTAAAACTGCCAATCGTCCTTGAAGTGGTATCTTCCGCCCGACGACGCAATGCGCTGCGGATAGTCGACTGCGAGCGCCCAGCGGCAAACGTCAACCTCGTGGGTGCCATTGTTCAGGGTTTCGCCGGTGCCCCAGATTTTGAACCAATGCCAGTTATAGGGCTGGACGTTGTCCTTATAGGGCATTCGCGGCGCCGGTCCCTGCCAGAGATCCCAATCGAGTTGCGGCGGCACAGGCGCTTCCTTGCCGACGCCGATCGACTTTCTTATATTGCTGTACCAGGCCTTGGCGAAGTAGGCTCTGCCGATCAGGCCATTGTGAATCTTGTCGACAATCTCGATGGTGTGGGGCGATGAGCGTTGCTGCGTGCCCATCTGCACGAGCTTGCCATACTTCTTCTGCGCCTCGACCAAAAGCGCGCCCTCGGCAGGGTTGTGGCTGCACGGCTTTTCAACATAGACATGCTTGCCCGCCTGGAGGCCGGCGATCGCCATAGGGGCATGCCAGTGGTCAGGGGTAGCGATGGTGATGGCGTCCACATCCTTCAACTGAAGGATGTGGCGAAAATCCTTGTCAACGGCGGGCGCGGAACCCATTTCGCGCTCCACATCGCCGGCAAACTTCTTCATCGTATTGCTATCCACATCGCATACATAGGCGATCCGGGCTGCGTCCTTGTTTGCCTTGAGAGCGGAAAGATGAGCATAGGCGCGGCTATGAAGGCCGATCACAGCAAAGTTGAGGCGATCATTGGAGCCGAGGATCTGGCCATAGCTCTTGGCGGTCGATCCGATCGCCAAACCCGCGGCTCCTACTGCAAGGGTGTCGAGAAATTCACGTCGAGTAACCAATTTGTGTCTCCATTTGAACAACGAAAGTGTGGGCTATCGATCTTTGGTTGAAAATCGCAAGGCATCCAATTGCAGGACTAAAGGGCGCCAGAATCTTTCAGGGCTTGCTTCATGCCCGCCCAGCTTATCCGAGTGGACTCCTCCGGGGTGGCGGCTCCGTGCCAGTGGGTCTCAAGGCTCACGGCGTCGTGATAACCGAGCTGTTTGAGAGCGCGGAACTGTGCGGTCCAGTCGATGTATCCCTTATCGACCGGCGACCACACAATTTTGCCATCTGCGTTTTTCACGGCATTTTTGCAGTGGCAATGATGAATGCGATTCTTGGGCAACATATCCCAGGCGGCAGGGAAGGCGTCGAGCTCGCCGCGCATCACGGCATTTGCGGGGTCCCAATTGAGCGCCAGGTTTGGCGTCTGGATCGCGTTCAAAGTCCGCGCAGCCTCGCGGCCGGTTGCGGTGTTGCACCCAGGCTCGTTCTCAAGCACAAGCAGCACGCCCTGCTTGCCGGCCGCCTCGGCAGTGGAACGGAGTTTCTCATCCATCGCGGCACGATACGGGCCAGGATCGTCGAGACGCCAGAAGTCGAAGCAGCGCACCTTGTCTGTCTTGAACTGTTTGGCCAGAGCGATCGACCGCTCCAGGATCTCAGCCTGCTGCTTGAAAGTGACTTCGGCCGCGTTATGCATGTCCCCCTTGGGGCCTTCCGGGGACTTCGGCGCGCCCGGCCAATCAGTCTTGAAGAGGGGACTGGCGATGTCAGTGACCTGCAAATTGTACTTGGCAAGGATCTTTTTGGATTCGCCGATTTCGGTTTCGTTCAGGGCTACGATGCTCTTGCCCCACATGGAGCGGAGTTCGATCCAGCTCAGCCCGAAATCATGCGAAACAACGTAGCAGACGTGGTCGAAATCCGGCGAGACCTCATCGTTGATGACGGAAATCCTGAATCGAGACTTCGATATCTCGGCGCTGCTGAAGAGTGGGTGTGCAGAGCAAGCGGCTGCGGCCACGGCCGCCGACTGAAGAAAGCTTCGTCTGGTACAGCCTTCCATGTTTCTCCTTTGATTTGCGCGGTCAAGCGATGGCCGCTGGAGCCGAGGTGATCATGATAAATGGCCGGTCACACTTTACAAGCGGTGACCGGCCAGTAGACTTGCAGTTTGCAGCAGCGGCGCTGGAAGTTGATCCGCGCCCATCTCAGCACGCTTGACCACCAGCAATTCCAATTACAGCGCCCGGCCATTCCAAGAACCGCTGGGCGCTGGCTGCTGTGCTTCGGTTCGGCTCAGAAGGTTATCTTCACCGCAGCTTGAAGCACACGAGGTCCGCCGACGCCGTTGACATTGCCGACGCCGCTACCAAGGGTGCCGGTGATCTTGCCGAGATTCGATCCCAAAGTTCCGTTTGGCTGACCGAATGCCGGTGTATTGGACATGTTAAAGGCATCGAAGCGGGCTTCGAGCGAGGACTCGCGGAAGACCGGGAAGCTCTTGAAGAGCGACACGTTGTCAGAGAAATAGCCGGGGCCACGGAACTGGTTGCGTTGCGTGTTCCCAAGTGCGCATGGATTGGGGTTGCTGGCCGAGTAGGCGACGCAGGCTGCGGGCGCCGCAAACGAAGCTGGATTGAACCAGGTAACAGCAGGACTGCCGCCGCCGGCGACGCTATGCGTGACCTGGTAAGAGGCAGTCTGATTGACCGTCTGGGTGGTTCCCGACGTCGCACTGGTTGTTGAAATCGTAAAAGGTAGGCCGGAGAGCATTCCGACGGTTGCCGAGGTCTTCCACCCGCCTATTACGTAGGCGCCGACGCCAGAGCTGAAGTAACGGTGACCGCGTCCTGCCGGCAGTTCGTAGGTAACCGTCTGCTCGAAGTTCAGCTTTCGGTCGAAGTCAAGCAGATTGTAGTTGCGGCGCGGGGGGCCGCTCCAATACAGCAACCCTCCGTCCTGTGCGCCGGTCTGGTAGCCCTGCGCCTTGCCCCAGGTGAATGCGGAGTTGAATGCCAAGCCGGCCTTGAAGCGGCGGGTGAGCTGGGTTTGGAGCGACTCATAATTGCTGGAGTAGCCCAGAAAGTACTGTGTTACCGAGCCAGTTTTTCCAAAGGCGACATTGAAAGGATAGTATGTAGAGCCCTCCTGGCCGTAGATGGTTGGTTGGTTGATGTTCTGCGCCAGGTCGATCCGCGTGCCGTGATTGGCAACATACGCAACCTGCAGGGACATATTCTTGGGCAGGGCCTGCTCTACCGCGACGTTCCACGAGTCCACAACGGCATTCTTGAAGTTGAGGGGAATTAAGAGATTCGACAGTCCGAAGGTGGCCGACGTTTCCACAAGAGCTCCGTTCGATGGAAAAGTCACCGTCGGGGTTACGGGCACTCCAGTTACAAAATTGACCACGGCGCCAGTTGCGGCGTTAATGGTTGGTCCATCGTTTCCCAGGAACGTGTAGCTGGTGCTTGTCTTGATCGGATAGTTATAGGCGTAGCTATTGTCCACAAAGGGAACATAGCTGACGCCAAATCCGGCGCGGGCAACCGTCTTCTCCGTGACACGATAAGACACTCCCAGACGCGGGGCAAAGTTTTTGTAGTCCGTCTGCATCCCGAGATTGCTGGGGTTCCCGTCTTCGCCGGCGATCACCATTGAATCGTTGGTGGGATTGTAGTTGACGAAGCCGCCCGCCTTGCGGGGAGTGGCGGGCGGGTACAACTCATAGCGGAGGCCGATATCGACGGTCAGCTTGGAAGTGGCCTGCCACTTGTCGGAGAGAAAGAAGAAAAGCCAGCTCTGCCGGTAGCAGGGAAATGTGCTGTTGGTGTCCTGGCCAACCTTATAGGGAACGTCGAACAGAATACTGGCCATGTCGTTGGCCTCCCCGGTGGCACTGCCGTTGAATGCGGTCGCGCCGCTGGGCACGGAGGTCGAGTTTTCTTCGAAGTAGAACTCTCCCGCGGCGGCGTTGTTATTTCCTTGCAGAAGATCGTCGCGGACGCGGCGGATGTCGGCGCCTGCCTTGAAGGTGTGGTTCCCCAGGATCTTGGTCCAGTTGTTGGCAAAGTCGATATTGGATTCGGCGCGCAGCCAGGGCAACGACACCGAATAACCGATCAACGGGCTGCCGAAAACGTTTGCCGAGATGGCGATTTGCCCGCTGCTGTCGGGAGAGTTATCGCTCCCGTTGGGGCCATTGCCGGGGATACCAAGGGTGGTCGCGTCGTCGGTTCCATAGTCTGTCTGCTGCGCCGAGTTACGCAGATGGGCCAGACCGACGCGCGCCTCGGTAAACAGGGTTGGCGAGAAGACGTGATCGTAGTTGAAGCCGGTGCTATAGGCCGCACCGATTCCGGTCGCTTCAAATCCTCCTGAGCCGCCGGGGCCCCCAAGGAACGAGCCAAAGAGCGGCGCCTGGTAGGTGGTTATGTTCTGATGGCTGAAACGGCCACTCAGGTGGTCCTTTTGAGTGATCGTGTAGTCCGACTTGATGTCGTAGCTGATGGCATCTTTACTGAATGGGAGGTTCGCCGAAAAATTGTTGGTCGTTGCGCCGGCCAGGTACGCTGCCGACGACAGATTCGTTTTGGGATTTCTGGCAAGGGCGTCCAAGTCCTGCAGAACAGTTAGACCTATCTTGCTGATTCCGGTGTTCGTGGTTGGAATGAGGTTGCCAGCGAACGCTGTGCGACCCGTTCCGCATTTGCTAGCGGTCCCGCCAGGCAGGCAGTCTGCCGTATCTCCAGTATTCGGATCGTAAACCTGGCCGGAGTATTCGCTCAAGTTGAGGTTGCCGTTGGTCACGTTATAGAACGGAATGGTCGTGATTGTCGTGGTGGATTCGTGATCGGAGGTGCGGAGGAAGTCCCCAAAGATGAAAAGCTTATTCTTTAGAATTGGGCCGCCCAGCGAACCGCCCGTGTAGTTGTAGACGAGACGTCCATTGGGTCCGGCGGCGAAGTAATTGCGAGCATTGACACCGTTGTTTTCCATGTTCTGGAAGGCCGATCCATGAATCGAGTTTGACCCCGACTTGAGCGTCACGTTGACAACGGTTCCCACCGCACGGCCGAACTCCGCTTCGAAGTTGTTCGTGGTAATGTCCACGTTCTGGATCGCGGCTGCCGGTGGGACGAGGATGATGTGGATGCCGGTACGCTGGTCGTCGTCGATTCCCTCAATCTGGTACAGGTTGACGTAGGAGGACTGACCGTTCGAGTTCGTGGACAGATCGTTGTTGGCGTTGTAGAACTGCGAGTTGTTGAAGACGATAGGCGCCATGCCCGGCACTGTATTCAGCAGGGACTGAAAGCTGTTACCGCTGCTGAGAGGCAGATTGTCGATTGCGCCCTGCTCGATCGCAGTCGAGATGTCGGCGCGGTCCGTCTGGAGCATGGGAGGAGCGGTCGTGACTTCTACCGTCTCCGACGTGCTGCCCGGGACCAGACTTACATCGACGCGCGTGGTGGTGTTTGTATCGAGAATGATGTTCTCGCGGGCTTCTTTCTTGAACCCTTTTGCGACCACCGTGATGGTATACGTCCCGGCAGGAAGATCGGGTTCGGTAAAGTTCCCGCTTTCATTGGTGACCGATGTATATTCAACACTCTGACCGGTGAGAACAATCGTGACTTTGGCATTGGAAACGACCGCGCCCGTGGGGTCGGTCACCGTGCCAAGTAATGTTCCATTAACGGCTTGCCCCAATAGCGCATGCGAGAATCCGAGCACAAGCAGGGCGATTACAGACCCGAGGAAGGGCCTCATCAATTTGCGTAGCATCGTTAGAGCCTCCAAAGTTGGATCGAATTCAGATTTGAACGAAAATATGGTTTGAAGATCGAACAAACATTATCTTTGGGCTCCGAGCCTTGTCAAGAATAAAATTCGAAGTTTGGAGGAAAGAATCTGCGCGCAGGGCAGATGTTGAATTGGCGGTCTCTTCGGGCGTCCTGCCGGATTAGCCACCAACAGGGATCAAGACAGCTCGGCGTCGCATTTGTGCTTCAACCGATGGAGGGAACGGGCGTACATGGGCTATGCGAATCTCAGAGCTTCTGAGCCTCTTGCAAAATTC
>PLFY01000105.1:0-6856 GCA_003138365.1 Acidobacteriaceae bacterium | reverse complement strand
GTCGTGCCCTGACACAATCGATAGCCTGAAGGCAATTTTGCAAGAGGCTCTTCTGTAAGTTATTGATTCTGCCTGTGTCCAAGCCGGTCAGATGAATTGCGAATCCTTGCGGCCTGGCAGAGAATCTTGCGTGGGCCGCTGGGCCCCCTTGTCAGGTTTAGAGTGGTTGGTGGGATCTTCCGCACCATGGGGGAGACCAGTACGCGCGCGGCAATCAAAATCCGAGGTGCCAGGCTCATGAATCGTCTACGTTTCGTCTCGTTTGCAACGCTGCTTGCAGTCGCAATGCTGGGTGCCCCTGGCATTGCCCAGGTTGATTCTCTGCCTAACACCGCGAGGCCATCTCCGGCGCCCCCCGAGCCAGGGCTTTTGTTCTACCTTTCGGCCGACCATGGGTTCAATGCCGACTTCGCCGCCGGCGGCAATGCGGCGCCAAATTACCTTTCCGACGTGAAGATTCTTCCCGGCGGCGCGAAAGGGTCCTATCTGCAGTGCGGCAACCACCAACTGCTTTCGTATTGGGCGCCGGGCAACATCTATGCGCAGCGCGGGACGCTCTCGTTCTACTGGCGGTCGCGCGACCCGGTGGACGAGACCGCGTTTCCCATCTTCCGCGTGGGATATGCGGACCACTCCAGTTGGGATCAGGTGTGGCTGCGCATCGATTACAACGGCCATGGTTTCGATGCCTTCGTCACCGACGTAAACCTGGGGCGGACGCGCGTTTCTTATGACATGCCCAGCTTTCCCAAGCCGGACCAATGGGTACATCTCACGCTCACATGGGATGAAACCAGCGGCATCCGCTTTTACGTCGACGGCAAGATGGTGGCTGAAAAGGCCGCCACGGGCATGTTCGATGCCGGACTGGATCAGTTCGGGCCGCACTCCCGCATCATCGGACCCACCGGCGTGGAAAGCACTTATAGTTATGACCGCGGCGGCGACCTGGACGAGTTGCGCATCTACGACCGAGCCCTCTCCGACGAGAATGTGGCATCGCTCGCAAAAGGCGAGACACCGCAGAATATCCCGCCTGTCACGCGTAGCTTGGCAAATGCAGACACACAGAAGGAGTGGTGGTTCCATTACGGCTGGAACCGACCCGGCGATATTCCCGCACCACTGCCCGCTACCAACACCACCATCCGCAAAGTGCAGATCAACGACGCCTTCGATATTGGTCGTTGGTGGTGGAGGGCGAACGACGGCATCCGCGAAACCACCTGGCCGGGCGTCTACAATCGCTCGCGCCTGGTTGGCCGCTTCGATTACTTCCAACTGCCGGATTGGGATTGCTACGCGATCTCCGGCAAGACCGTCACATTCATCATGCCGCAGGAGCCGTGGAACCACCTCGAGTTCAACGGCGGCGCGTTCGGCAACATGACGTTGCTCACGCCGGATGTGTCAGAGGATGCGGTTCGCCGCAGCGGGCTTGATGGAACGACGCTGCCGGGAAAGACACTCTTCGAGCGGCCCAGCGGCCAGGAGACGACCTTCCACGATTACTCCGAGCCAATCACCGGCGGCAAGCTGCGCTTCACCAACGTGGAGCAGGAGACGCCCATCGGCGAATTCTCCGCCTACTACGTCCATCCGGGCGACCCGCCGGCGGGGATCGTTCAGCTCAAGTACAGGCTGTCGGCAAGCACTTCCCCGGATGACAATCCAAGCCTGACTCCGCTGGTCGCCTTCATACACGACCGCTACCCTGCGGACGAGCGCTCGCTGATCATCGGCATGCCGGGCGGTGCTGGCGGCGGCCGGCTTGCCGCAGCACGGGCCAAAGCGCCTCGCGGCAAGGGGAGCGAGCCCGGCTTGCCCATCGTGCACATCCTCATTCCCGCGGACTTCCGTGGACTGCCGGCGGAAACGACACACGTGCCCTCCTACACCTGGGACGACATCTATGCGGGCCTCGATGGTATTGCCATCGACCTTCCCGCGCTGAACGTGAAGCCCACGCATGGCGATTATGTGCCGATGAACATTGAGGTGAGAGACCCTCTGTGGCCGATGCGCGACATGCTCAACTTCACCTTTTCAGTCAAGCCGGGCGAGCCGCACACCTTGTGGCTGGACACGCGCGACCGCATTCTGCCCAACGACAGGAGCCTGCTCATCACGATTGCCTCTGCCAGTGCGGAGTTCAATGCAGCGGCTCTTGATGGCGCCGAAGTGCGGCTGATCTTCAAGCCGTACAAGGATGCTGCCAAAGAGCATGTCGCCGATCGCCTGACCCAGGTGCGCGACAATTTCTCAAACATGACGGAAGAACACGTAAACAGCCGGCGCCTGAACACCTACAACCGCTTCTATGCCGACATAACCGACCTGCTGCGCGTGGACCCGGCGAACGATCTCGGCCGCAAGTATTGGCACGAATGGAACCCGGAGACAGCGTGGCCCGATTACACTCCTCCGACGGTGCCGGCAGGCGTGCCCGCGTGGGCCTATCTCCAGGCCAAGGACGTGGACTACTTCCAGCGAATCGCCGACTTCTTCGTGGACAAGCGTCAGGCATGGGACGGTGAATTCGGCGGCGGCCTCGGCGACGATAGCGACTTCACCAATCTGTTTCCTTCCCTCGCGCTGATGGGTACGGAGCCGGAGAAGTTGAAGAGGTCTCTCTCCAGAGAACTGGAAGCAATGTATGAAAACAAGATGTGGACCAATGGACTGGCCACAGGGCAGTTTGACGAACTGCACAGCTACGAGGATGGACTGAATGTTCTCGGCCAGTCGTTGATGATGGATTTCGGCAATCCGAAGGATCTGGAGCGCGCGATGGTGACAGCCAAGAGGTTGGAGTGGCTCACAGGCATCAACGCGGCTGGGCACAGGCACATCCGCTCCGCATATTTCAGTGGCGCAAAGATGGCCGAAGGCGGCGTATGGGGATGGACCAAGGCCCGCGGCTACATGGACTTTCATCCGGCGCTGGACATGGTGCTGTTCAACGGCGCGCCGGAGACACGCAAGATGGTGCTGGAGACCGTCGATGGCATGTTGGCGCACCGCAAGCGGGAAGCGGACGGCAGGTGGGTCACGCGGACAGAGATCAACTTCAAGACCGATGAAGATCTGCCCGGCGGCGACGCCACGCCCGACTTCATGTTCTGGGCCGCATATCGATGGACGGGTGATAAGAAGTATTTGCTGCCATTCATGGATGCGGGCCCGTCGTCGCTTGCGCATATCAGCTCCGACGCGCTCGACATGCTGAACCTGCGCGACACATGGGGCAAGCAGGTAGTAGCGGCAGCGGGAACGACGGACCCCGCAACCGGAGTGGCAGCAACCGCGGCGCAATCCATTACCGGGTCCGCCGAGACCTTCGCATGGCAGGTGAGCGGCGATACGAAATATCTCGACCGGCTTTACGCAGCGCAATTGGAGGCGGAATCGAATCGGGAATGGATCAATACGGAAGGCAGTCTCTGGATTGATCGCGTGACTGACTCCGCGGGTCCAATGTTCGTCAACACCGAGCTGCAGCGTGCGCGTTTCGGCGGCGTCGCGCTGATCCGCAATCATATTTATCCGGGCAATGCTGTGAGTTGGCGATTCGTCGCGCCAGCCACGCCAAGCAGCCTTGGCATCCTCGTGCCCGAGGCTACGCCGGATCATCTGAAGATCATCGTATACAACCTGGACGCGGTTCCAGTGAAGACGCAGATGACCGGGTGGGAGATCGATCCGGGCAAGTGGGAGATTACCCAGGGCACGCGCGGCAATGCGGAAACCGATCCGGTCCAGAATGTCAGCACCCGCTCGGAGAGCTTCGAGCGCAGCACCAGCCTCGACTTCACATTTGCACCGCACACGACGACAGTGTTGGAGCTCAAGCTGGTGGAGAAGGGAGTGCCTTACTGGTCGAGACCCGACCTGGGGATCGGCGCGGACGATGTGAAGGTCGAGGGCAATCGCATGAAAGTGACGATCCATAGTCTGGGCGCAGTGGATGCTCCGGCGTCGAAGGTGGTGCTGCGCGATGGCACGGGCAAGGTGCTTGCGACCGCGCATGCCGCCGCGCTCAAGGCGCCTGTGGACCTGCTGCCCAAAACGGAAGTCGTCTCGCTCACTCTGCCGCCCGGCGCGAATTGGAAGGGCGGAAGCGTAAGCGTTGAAATCAGCGGCAAGCTGCCGGAAATTACGCAGATGAATAACAAGGTGCAGTTCTGAATGCAGATATGAAAGCCCAGATGGGAATCTCGGAAAAGCGCCTTTGTTCCGTTCAATGGAAATCGCGCCACGAATACAGCAGGAGGATCGATGTCGGGAAATGCAATTCCGGTCTCCGCTTCAAAGGATGAGGGAATGTCCACACCAGAGCCGGGCCTTCGCCGTCAGGTGATGTCCTATAGCCCTGCAATGATGCTGGTGCGGCACACCATGATCAAGGGTTGGGTCGGCGCACGGCACAGCCACCCACACGAGCAGATGGTTTATATGCTGCGCGGCCGCATCCGCTTCGAACACTCTGGCGGCGTCTTCGAAGTGGGTCCTGGGGACAGCTTTCTGGTTCCCGGCAATGTTGAGCACCAGGCGTCCGCACTCGAGGATTCTGAGGTGCTCGATATCTTTACGCCGATGCGCGAAGATTACGCGGCGTAACAACCGATCAGGTCAAGTGAATGAGCGGAAAGCCAGGCACTTCTGCCATCTCCTGCAGCTCTTTCTTTTGCTCAAGTGCCTCCCAGAGACCTCTTCGCCCTTGGGAGTTTCTTGATGCTACCCTGTTGGTAGCGTGTTTTCGTGGACTTCATTGCGATACCGGCATTCTCAGATCCAATGCGAATGCAAGGATGCTTCCGGTGAGGCAGGGGACGGAGAAAGACAAAAGCGCGCTGCAAGTTATTGATTCTAAATGTGGCCCCGTAGCTCAGGTGGATAGAGCAGCAGTTTCCTAAACTGTAGGTCGTCTGTTCGAATCAGACCGGGGTCACCATAAAATCAACAACTTAGAGAAAGTCTTAGCCGTAATAAAAATGCTGGTGTCCGTTGTGGGGTCACTTGGGCTATACTGTACTCCATGGAAACCCGCAAGCGCGACGAAAAGCAACACCGTGGTGTGTTCGAGAAGGAACCCGGCTCTGGTATCTGGTGGATCAGGTATTTTGCTAGCGGGCAGAAGAAGCGCGAGAAGGTGGGCCGGAAGTCAGATGCCATCGCCCTCTATCAACGACGCAAGTCTGAAATAAGGGCTGGCGCCAAGTTGCCAGACAACCTTCGGCACAAAGGGGAGACCCTCGGGGTTGTGATAGACCGAGCGATTCTTTGGTACACCTCGCACCGTCCCAGGAGCTTGAGGACCGCTAGCACCCATCTGAACCTCATAAAGACCGATCTTGGACACCTGGTAGCGGCTGATCTCACTCCAGACGTAGTGGACCAATGGGTCTCTGGTCATACGGACTGGTCCGCTGCCACCAAGAACCGCTACAAGGCCACCTTTGGCCGGGCGCTTCAGTTGGCGGTGGTCTCGGGTAGCCTGCAACGCAACGCAGCCAGGCTGGTCACTGCAAGGCGCGAGGACAACACCCGCGTGCGCTGGTTGAAGGACGACGAAGAGAAAAGGATGGTGGATACGATCCTTGAAAATTGTCCAACCCAGTTGCCTGCGTTCATTGTGGCCCTCCACACTGGGATGAGGCAGAGCGAACAGTTCGGCCTGGAATGGCGTGAGATTGATTTTGAGCGCCGAAAGATATTCTTGGACAAGACCAAGAACGGCAGCGACCGAGAAGTGCCCATGAGCAAGACGTGCTTCCAATCGCTCACCGACCTTCACGCCGATAAACAAAATGACTGGGTCTTTCAGGCTAGTCGATACAAGCAGCGGCTGAAAAATCCCCGGCAATGGTTTGAGACTGTGTTGCGAGATGCCAAGGTGACCAACTTTCATTGGCATGATCTCCGTCACACTTTTTGTTCGCGTCTGGTGATGAAAGGTGTTGACATCAGAACGGTGATGGAATTGGCCGGACATAAATCGATCAGTGTCACAATGCGCTATGCACACCTGTCTCCAGAACACAATCAAGCCGCAATTGAGAAGCTGGACGCTTAGTGCCCGGCGACTTTTGTACCAGTAGCGGTGAGAGAAACTGGTACGAGAGGGGCCTTGAATGGCACGAGGGAAGAAGAATGCTCCAGAGCAGATTGTAAGCCGGTCGTAGAACGAGAGGCACTCTTCTAAATGGGATCGCTGGAACAGCGTCAGCTGGTGCCACATCCCAGGCCGCGCCCCCGCTTCCTTGAAGCAACGCTCAGATTGCCGTGTAACCGCTCGCTCTCACATGAAAATGTCACCGTTCGCTCTCTTTACAATCTGTCACCGTTCGGTTACTATCTCGATGTGCAAGAGTGGAGGTGTGCAGGATGCGTATCCGAACCGCTACCGATTTGGGGGCCTTCATCCGGGAGCGCCGAACCAGGCTCGGGATGGACCAAATTGCACTGGCTAAGAAGGCCGGCACGAGCCGGAAGTGGCTTGTCGAAGTGGAGCAAGGGAAACCTGGAGCCGAAATCGGTCTCATCTTGCGTGCACTGAAGAGCCTCGAAATATCTATCGACGTGGAGGCGGATTCTCCGGTTGAAACTACCTCGCAAGGCAAAGCCAAGGCGCCGGACATCAACAGCGTTCTTGACTCGTTGAAGAAGCGCCCCCTCAAGAAGCAAATATGACAAATCAACTGATCGCTTTGCTTGATGGCCGGGAAGTCGGTACGGTTCACTACAAGAACGCCAGACTTTCATTCGTCTATAACGATGCCTGGAGAGCCGATCCCAATGCCTACCCGCTTTCGCTCTCCATGCCGCTGGCCTCGGCGGAGCACGGCCATGCGCG
>PLFY01000205.1 GCA_003138365.1 Acidobacteriaceae bacterium | reverse complement strand
TCACTCTTCCGTAGCGCCGAAGGACGGTCGCTGCGTGCTGAGCCGGCTAAAGTGACCGGCTCACAGATATGTTGGAAAGGTGCTGCCGAACATCGGAGCCTTGCTCTTGGATTGCTCCTCGCTTGCTTCATCTTGAATGACGTCCCAATGCTCCACAAGGATGCCGTCTTCAATGCGAAGAATGTCCGCCGCGATCCAGTTGACCGGCGATCCAAACCCGGAAAACCGGCCATGCACAATGACGAAGTTCCCATCCGCAACAATGGTTCCTGCTTCATATCTCAAAGTTGGCGGGATCCCTTTGATGAGGTCGAAAAGACCTTCACGCCCAGGTTCGATGTGCGCGCTATGCTGGATGTAATTGGGCGACCAATAGCGTTCCGCTGCTTCATAGTCGCGTTTGTTGAAGAGCGTTTCAAATGCTTCAAGGACGATTGCCTTGTTCTGTTCGGGCGTAGTCTTCGGCATAATATTCTCCTTTGATGTTTGCGCTTGGGCTCCCTTGTCGAACCGGCGGATCGTGAACTACGTAGACTCCAGCAAGGTGGCTGGGCCCCGATGCTGATCTTTCAGTTGCAGCCGTTTGCCAGTTGATTGGCTGCATCAATCGTGTTCGGCCCCAGTGTTGGATGGTCCTTGTCCATCCCGTATGCAGGAAGTTGCGTATAACGCAACACGAACTTGTACGGGGGCCGCTTGAGGAATGCCGCGAGGCCTTGCGGGCCGTCGTTTTCCACGATAGCTTTGGCCATGACGTAGCCAATGTTGTAGAGGACGCCGTGCCCGAGGAATCCGACATCGTAAACATCGTCGTAGGAGACCGCATTCGCTGATTTCAGTCCGGTGACGGAAAGTTCAAGGAGCGTTGCGCTGTCGTGTATGTGCCTCAGGCCGTCGGTCATATCGGCGAGTTTCCTGGTTGCGCCTTCGGAATGAGATTGTGGCAAGAGCGAAATATCCTCGACGTACGTGGCCGTCCCCTCTTCGTAAAGACTCGCGAACAGCCGCGCTGTGCTTGCACAAGCCTGCTGTACGGGGCTCAGCGGCAATCTCGATGGTTCGGCGGCAGGTCCTCGTTCACCTGCGAATGCGCCCTGCACCGCGTGATACAACTCATGCGTCGTGGCTGACTTCGCGAGAACGAAGTCATCCATGAATCCGATGTTCAGAAAGAAGTTGGTGTCGCCAAAAGTATAGCCTCCTCCGTCACCGCCGGCGACGATGTAGCCCTGCAGGCGAATCTCCGAGCCGGGCACGGTGAACAACCCAATACGTTTCTCGATGGATGCCTGGAACGTCTCCGGATTCGCTTCGATCTGCCTGACGAGTTCGAGCAGTTGCGGAGCCTTTGGCTTCACGATGTCGAAGAAGAGGTCAACCTGGTTTGGGTCCGTGGCTTTCTGACCATGTGCAGCTGCGACAAGCGCATTCGCAAAGCTCTCATTGGATACCGGGACTTTGAACTCATTCTCCTTGCGAATGATGCCCTGGTTACCGGGCAACTGAGCAATCCTGAGCGCTTCGTCGTAACTGAGTGATGGGTTCTGCAGAGCTTGAAGAACAGCCTTCGCAGCGTCTGCATTCACCGTAACGGTAATGGCAGATGCCGGTAGAACGACGGAGAGAAAACAGACAATGACAATCAGTCTGAATATCTGGCGAAGCATGATTCAATCCTTTCCAGGACCTGTTGGCCACCGTGCGGCGCGTTCCAGAAGCAGCAAAGTATGCACTTCTCTCCGCTGCCAACTCGTTAAACTTGGTTTCCTTCTCGCAATATCGCCAGAGAGGAGAATCAGCAATTTAGAGCTTTGATCCGCCGTCCACCGGAATGCTTGCGCCGGTAATCCAGCGCGCGCTGTCAGAGGCAAGAAAGGCAATTACATCGGCAACATCCGACGGCTGCCCAATACGTTTGAGTGCCTGCATTTCGAGCGTGAAGCCACGGCCCGCATCGGACTTGGTAAAGCTGGACATATCCGTCTCGATCACGCCCGGAGCAACCGCATTCACACGAATTCCGCGTGGACCGAGGATCGCGGCCCAGTGCCTGACAAGGGTGTCAATCGCACCCTTTGTAGCTGCATAGGCAGGAAGCGATGGCGCGCCCGGTTGGCCAGGATTCCCCGGAACAGCATGCGCAGCAAGAGATGAGACAAGAACGATATTTGATCCTTCGCTGAAGAGCGACAAAAGGTCCTTTACGAGGAAGAACGGACTGCGGACGTTTGTCGCGAAGAGGTTGTCGAAATCTTCTATCGTGTGGTCTTCGATGGCCGCGGCCTTAGAGATACCGGCGTTCGAAACGAAAATGTCCAGATGATCGCCAACGATGGCTCGCACCTGCGTTGCAAGTATGGCTGCGCCATCTGGGGATGCCAAGTCCGCAGTGAGTGCGTCTGCTTTCCCACCAGCCGCGCGGATCTCGGTAACGAGTGCATTGGCTTCTGCCGCGGAACGACCGTAGTGCACAATGACACGCGCGCCTGCATTGGCGAGGGCTTGAGCAGTAGCGCGCCCGATGCCGCGCGATGCTCCCGTGACGAGTGCGGTTTTGTTGGAAAGAAATGCCATTTTGATAAACTCCTTGGGATCATTTACTGCCAGGTTCATTTATCGATATGCCGATGTTGAGCCGTCTTCAGACGAGTCATCGAAGGTGTGGGGAACCTGCGCATCGTCTATCGATTCGCGCCGGCTGTCAGCATCTCGAGGGTGGGATAGTCTATGTATCCATTCTGTCCGGATGCATAAACGGTTGGCCAATCAACTTCGTTGAGCGGAGCGTACGCGAGAAAGCGTTCTCGAAGATCCGGATTTGCGATGTACGGCCGGCCAAACGCGATGGAGTCCGCCAATCCTTCCTCGATGAGACTGTTTCCACGCTCCTGAGTCATCTCGACGTTTGCGATGATGTGCCCGTTATAAAGCGGCCGGAAATGGCGGTACATGCCATCGCCGGCCAGATGTTCCAGTGGACTTCCGGCGAAGTCCGTTGTGGCTCCCATCAGCAGCAGGTGCGCGAGGCCATAGCTGTTCAGTCTTCCCGTGACATATTCCAAGTCGGGGAGTGTGTCGGCGTTGGCGGCAAACGGCCCTGACAGATGCATCGGACCAATCTTGATGCCTACTCGGTCCGGCTCGACATGGCGAAGGACCGCCTCTGTGATTTCGAAGAGAAGGCGCGCACGGTTCTCGGTCGATCCCCCGTATTCATCGCTTCGACGGTTGGTTGCGCTATTTAGAAATTGTGCGATGAGATACAGGTAGTTGGCCTGAATCTGTACTCCATCGAATCCCGCGTTCATCGCATTCTTGGCCGCGTTGCCAAAGTCAACTACGGTCTGGCAAATATCAGCTTTGCACATGGACCGGGGCGCAACTGTGGGCTTTCTGCCTGAAGGGGTGACACTCTCTTGCTCAGGATTTACATCGGAGGCGGACATCGGCAGCTCTTCACCGAAAAAATCTGGATGGGACATCGCGCCGGTGTGCCAGAGCTGCGCATACATGAGCCCGCCTTTCCTGTGAACGGCGTCGGTTACCACTCGCCATTCCCGAACTTGTTCCCTGCTCCAAATACCGGGTGTATCGGCCCAGCCGTAGGCATCGGGGCTGACCTCAGTGCATTCCCCGATAATGAGGCCGGCAGAAGCGCGCTGCGCATAGTAATCCGCGTGGAGTTCAGTAGGCGCATGTCCTGGATTGTTGGCGCGCATGCGAGTGAGCGGAGCCATCACGATCCTGTTGCGCAACTCCAGGTTGCCCATGCGCACCGGAGTGAAAAGGGGTTGCTGTTTTGTATTTGAAGTCATAAATCAATCTCCATATGAATGCGCGTCAGACCGAAACAACAGTTTTTCCGAACTGGTTGCCGGATTCGAGAAACCGATGGGCCTCGACGATTTCGTCAAGTGTGAATGTGCGGGCGATTGCCGGCACAAGCGCATGGCTCGAAATACCATCGCTCACAAATTGCTTCACTGCCTCAAGCCGCTCATCGTTACGGACAACGGCAGGAAAAGCGAACCCGCGGATAGTGAGATCCCGCGCGAACACCTGAAATGGGGGCACCACCGTGGGTTCCGCACTCAAGGCTCCATAGAGAATCAATGTGCCTCCAGTTGCAGTTGCCTCGGCCAGTTTTGAAAAGCCGGCACCACCGACTGGATCGAAAACAAGTTCAGCTCCCGTGCCGCCGGTCAGTTCCTTCACCTGCTGCACAACGTCAACTTCTTCGACGGCGAGAACTGCTGCGGCGCCATGCGCGCGCAACTCGTCTGCCTTCAAAGAGGTGCGGGTAAGGGCGATCGGCCGGGCCCCCACTCGAATTGCCGTTTGGATGGCAGCGAGCCCAACGCTGCTCGAAGCCGCAGAGATCAACACCGTGTCTCCATTTTTCAAATTGCCAACAGAGATCAGACCTGCCCATGCTGTGCCAAACGCAGCCCAGGTCGCCGCAGCCTGTTCGAATGTCTGGTCATCGGGAATCGCAACGAGGGAGCGAGCCGGTGCGATAGCTACCTCGGAGTAAAGGGCGTACTGTGCTGCGCCGTATGCTGGAACAAGTGCGACTCGATCTCCTGACCGCCAGTTCTCCACTTCCGGTCCCACTTCGTCGATCACGCCCGCAGCTTCCCAACCGATCGAGGTCGGAAGGGAGGGCTTGATCGGCGAGCGCCCAGATCGGAGCGTAACTTCAGTACGGTTGAGGCCAATGGCACGAATGTCCAAACGAACCTCACCCAAGCCCGGCTCATCTACCAATGTGTCCTCAATGTGCAACACGTCAGGTCCACCGAACTGATGGATGCGTACGCCTCTTGTCTTTCTCTTCGCCATATCGTCACTCCCTCGTTCACGCGCACATTGTCTTGCTACTCAGCGGGTTGGCCCTGGCAGCAGGCACTTGCCCTATGCCGCGGTCTCAGAAAGGCAGAGAGGCGTTGAATTCAGTCACGAAGGCACCTTCGTGAGGTCCGGGATTGGATCGAAGCTGCGCTGCATTGCCTACGAGAATTTCATCCGAGCCCGCTCCAAACTGCTTCATGGACTCCTCAATAAATGCATCGAGTGGCATTGCAGCTTCTGCCTCTCGGCTGTTCATCAGATCAGTTCTCACCCAGGGCGGAGCCAGTTCTAGAACTCTTACCGAGGAGTTCCGCAGCTTGAATCGCTGAGACAGAACGTAGGAGTGAAGCGCCGCCTTTGTGGCGGAATAGACGGAGGTGGCGGCCATTGGCACAAACGCAAGAACGGAAGTGTTGTAGACGATCGTTGCCGAGGACTGAGCTTTCAGATGGTCGATCAGAGCGGATGTCACTCGAAGCGGTCCGATTAGATTTGTGGTTACCGTGGCAACGAGCTGTGCATCGTCCTGGGTGTCGGCAGCCGTATCTGGCAGCATAATGCCGGCATTGTTGATGAGGACATTCAATGTTGGGTGCGCCGCTGTGAGTTGCTTGGCAGCCGCTTGGATGCTTGCCAGATTCTCCAGATCTAGTTCAATCGACGCCATTCCCGGATTCGCTTTTGTTGTTTCGTCCAATGCGCTCTTCCGACGTCCGGAGATGATGACCTGGTTGCCGAGTTTGTGGAATGCCTCTGCGAGGCCCCGGCCGATTCCGGAGCCCCCGCCTGTGATAAAGATTGTGTTGGCGGTCATTTTCATAGTCGCAATCCTTTGAAACGTGTACGGGACCCGTTTCGGCGAAAGTATTGTTGGTGTTACGGGAGCGCAGCTTACGTATTGAGAAAACGATTCGCCTCGAAGACGAATTCCTCGTGATTCTGATACCAGGATCCGTGGTTCGAGTCCGGATAGAGAATCAATCTGGCATTGGGCAGGTTCTGGACAAGATGCAGCGAGTTGACGGTGTAGACAATGACATCGTGGTTTCCGCTGACGACCAGGGTGGGCTGGTGGATGTTTTTGAGATAGGCGAAACGCTCGCCGGGCCGCGATCCCCAGTCGCCCACGGCGGCAATCTGGGCTGGCGCCACCTTCTCATCGATAGGAGCGTCGCGGTTTTCGGTGCGAGACAGATAGCGCTTGAGAAAGGCTCGTCCAGCGGCCTGGCTGGCTTCGGAATCGGTAAAGAAGACCTTGAGCCAGAGATTCTCAGGCGGGTTATAGGCGGCGCCAAAGATGGCCGCCGTCTCCGGGGTAATGTGGCCTTGACCATTGCCTGCGTCATGGTTGCGCGGGGCGGTTCCAATCAGGATGAGCTTGCGTACCAGTTCGGGGCGGTCGACAACGATCTGCTGCGCAACCATGCCACCGATGGAAAACCCGAGCAGGTCGATCTGCCTGAGGCCGAGAACATCGATAAAAGCCTCCGCATTCTTGGCCATTCCCGCAAAAGTCGACGGAACCTCGCCGGTCGAGCTGGCAACACCGGCATTGTTGAAGATAACCACTTCGCGGTCTTTCGCCAGACCGTCGAGGACGGCTGGATCCCAATTATCCAGGTTGCCCGTGAAGTGCTGGTTGAAGACGAGCGGAATCCTACCCCGCTTGCCCCAACGACGATAGGCGAAACGAATTCCGTTGGTCTCGACAAAGAGCGTCGGGGCGGTGAGTGCGGTGTAGTTGTCGATTGCTGCGCTGGTGCTCATGTTGCGGTCCTCCCTATTTGAGATGGCTTGAATGCCGATGATTGATCGGCAGTGTGGACGCTGGTTCAAGCGTTCGTTCCACCGTCCACGGTCAGATTCGCTCCGGTAATGTAGGCACCCTCCGGACTGGCTACGAAGGCCACAAGGGCGGCCACTTCGTCCACGGTGCCATAGCGGTTGAGCGCCGTGTTTGCCTTTTGTGGCGCTGCCCAATCGCCCGAGGCGGGATTGAGATCGGTGTCGATCGGACCAGGCTGGACAGTGTTGACTGTAATGGCGCGGCCACCGACTTCACGGGACAATCCCTGAGTGAACATCTTGACGGCGCCCTTGGTGGCCGAGTAGGCAGCGAGCCCAGGAGTCATCATGCGCTCGCCGACGCAGGAGCCGATATTGATGATCCGGCCGCCGTTGTTCATGTGCTTCAGCGCCGCTTGTGTTGTGACGAATACTGCGCGAACGTTGAGGTTAAGTACATGATCGAACTCTTCGAGCGTCGCCTCCTCAAAGGGCTTGGGAATGGCCGTGCCGGCGTTGTTGACCAGGATGTCGAGCGAACCAAACTCTGCCACGGCTTTTGCAACCGCCCCTTTGATTGCTTCGGCATCGAGCGAATCAGCCTGAATGGCGATGGCCTTTCCGCCGCTCCCTTCGATGGCCTTCACTACTTCAGTAGCCGAGCTTGAGTCTTTTGCATATGTGATAGCCACGCTCGCTCCATCGGAGGCAAGGCGTTTTGCGATGGCGGCCCCAATGCCGCGCGAAGCACCGGTAACGATTGCGAATTTGCCTTCAAGTTTCTTTGACATACTTTTTCTCCTTGTCGTTCCCCGAGGCTCAACTTGCCTCGTTGCTTTGTTTTCAATCGGGCTCAAGACTCGTGTGCGCTATTTCGTCGCCAACGTTGCTTGTCCAACGTGGTAGGCCAAATGGTTCGTGCGTGTGATCAGAATCGAAAAGCGATTGCGCAAGGGTTCTTTTGTGAAGTCTTCTTCAGAGACTGCGGTATGCCGCGCGACCCAATCATTCAATGTCAGCTCGCGGAGACCTGCATCCAGCCGCTGGTTCACTTCCGCCCACCACGTACGCATCACATCAACTGGCGGCAACGTCGACGCTCTGTCCGGTGAGCTCAGGAAGACTGTGTCGAACTCCGGGTGCACTCGTTCCGCAATCCCGAGCAACTGGAGCATCCTGTCGTGAGTCGATGCCAAATGACCCCAGAGATAAACAAGGCGATTCCGGCCGGGCGCGACTTGCTTTTCGAGTGCCGATTCATCAAGACCGCCGAAGAGCTTGTTGGCCCTCTCAAGATTGCTCTTCCATGCCGCGATGGCTACGGCAATCAAACTTTCCTCGTTCAACATGTTCTTGCTCCACTTCCCCTTGTGCGATACGAGATGTATCGTATCCATGGCATTTGTTTCGATACAGGATGTACCATTCAGGATTCAGGAGTTTCCCCTTTTTCTTTAGGAGCACCATGGAACCCGTGAGAAAGCAAACAGCAGCGCAGACCTCGAGCGGAGGCCGGCCCAGAAGCCCGCGCATTCACCAGGCAATCTTGAAGGCCGCTGTCGACCTTGTCCTGGAAAGCGGCTCCAGGGCTATCAGCATGGACGATATTGCCGCCAGAGCCGACGTAGGCCGCATGACGATCTACCGGAGGTGGTGTAACAAGGCCGCGATCATCATGGACGCGTTTGTGGCCCGCGTAGACCCAGGTACGCTCTTCCTGCCTGCCCGGAGTTACACGGAGAGCATACGGCTGCAAATGCGCTCGATGGCGAAGGCCTTCCGGGGCAAGGACGGGGCTCTTATCCGAGCGCTGCTCGCCGAGGCTCAATTCGACCCCAGGCTCGCCGTTGAACTGCGTGACAGATGGACAATGCCGAGACGAAAAATGGCGATTTCTTATTTTCAGCGAGGAATCAAGGATGGATTGTTGCGCTCTGACGCGGACCCTGACGCAATCATAGACATCCTTTACGCCCCCATCTACTACCGCCTCCAGATGGGCACGGGCCCCTTGTCGGACGCTTACGTCGACGAGATTTTCGACCACGCGATGAAGGGACTCAGGAAGGTCTGAGTGAGTCGGCCGGATTGCTTCGACTGATTTATGCGTTGCCATTGCTGTCATCCCCCGGCTCTCTCCCCTTCATCTCCATGAGCGCCATCCTCAGTTGTTGATTCTTGATCAACAGTTGACAAATCCACTCTCGTAGGCTTCGAAACCGGACTTGCCATTCTTCCGGTAGACCTTCCATCGTCCATTCCAGCGGAGCGACAACCGAAACTGGAGAGCCAACCGAAACGATTGTCCCCGGCCGCTGGACTGCGGCGGTGGATGCGGCGTGCGGCGATGGTCCTCCACCCGGCGGGCCAGTCATATTGGTCTCCCATGCGAATTGACCACATGTCAACAACGGACTTTCGTGAAACGTGCGGCGTAGTTCCGGGTTCTGCGGCGCATTCTTCACTTCATGAGCCGGCATGGCGCACCGGTTCATACAGTCTTCTTCGATTGAAGTTGACGCCCGTCTCCCCGCCGACCTTACCTTTGCGGATGCGCCTCTTTATCGATCCAATCCCTGATGTAAGGCGGACAGCGGACGATGCGGATACCATCGTCTTCGCACACGGCGAGAAAGCGAACCGCCTCAACGTCGACCAGACTCAGTTGCGCCAGGTCCAAGGCAATCTTCGGCCCGGCTTTTTCAACCTCTGCCTTCAATTCATCCAAATGCTCCTCTTCCATCCGCCCAATCAGCCTGATTGTTGTGCCGTTACCGTCTGAAAGGCTTTCGATTTTCAGCGTCATGTTTCGCGGCCTACGCAGATGAGAAGAGCACGAGGAGTTCCATTTCCATATCGCTGATTACAAAATACTTCTAGTCGCCTGAGTGGGCCGAACATTCGGCGTTCGCTGAAACTTCGGCTTGGATTCGTCGAGTTTCGGCGTGCCGACGCGAATCGCGTCGTTCGGCCGTACCTAGTCTGAGCGAACGCAGGGCTGGCGCCGCTTGAAACACTCAGGGATGAAGATTGGGAGGGAGGCGGCGATCAAGAAGTCTTGTAGCGATACCGATTAATTCCTAATTTTCTTATCTTCGATTCGAGCGTCTGCCGGGGAACTCCGAGCTTGGAAGCCGCGCCGCCTGGACCGCCGATTACGCCCTCGGAATCCCGCAGCGCCTTCTCAATCATTTCCTTTTCTCGCTCAACCAGATTGGCGACCAGCGGGACGGACTTTGCGGCTGACTTTGGAATCGCTCGTGTAAGCCAGGCTTCGTCCACCGAAAAAGTCTCGCCTTCGCATAGGATGACCGCGCGCTCAACCACATTCTGCAACTCCCGTATATTGCCCGGCCAGTCATACGCACATAGAAGGTCCATGGTCCGCCTTTCTATATGTCGAATTTTCTTTCCCGCCCTTTGCGCGTAACGATCAATCAGATATCCGACCAACAAAGAGATATCCCCAATACGTTCGCGCAAAGGCGGCACTCGAATCGGAAAGACATTAAGGCGGTAGAAAAGATCCTGACGGAACGAGCCATCGGCTATTGCCGCATCGAGGTCTCTGTTTGTCGCCGCTATCACTCGTACGTCCACTGCAATGGTTTGGCTCCCGCCAACTCGTTCAAATTCCCGTTCCTGCAGAACGCGCAGTAACGCGATCTGTGTCTCTGGCGGAAGCTCGCCTACTTCATCGAGGAAAAGGGTTCCTCCATCGGCCAATTCAAAGCGGCCCACGCGTCGCTGAAGCGCTCCCGTGAACGATCCTTTTTCATGTCCGAACAGTTCGGACGCGATGAGTGACTGGGGAATAGCCGCGCAGTTCACTTGAATAAAGGCTTTCTTT
>PLFY01000144.1 GCA_003138365.1 Acidobacteriaceae bacterium | reverse complement strand
CGTTTCCTGATGACCGATGACACTACCGCAGATGTTGGTAACAATAAGCTTGATAATGACGCCGTGGTCGCACTTCCTGCCACCCCGTCCAACAAGCTTTGGATAGTCCAGATTTTGGATCTCCAGTTTGCGAGGTCCCATATATGCTATTGCGCGATTACCTCCCATGAGTTGTCTTCCTTCTTTCCCGGACCACCGGTATACAAACAACATGGCAAGGGATATGTTCAATAATGATCACGAAAGCGCGGTAAGAGATCAGCGTGTAAAGACCGGGGCCAAGGGCGAACGCTTCTAGGCTCGGAGCGCCCGCATATCGACGGGAACAGGCGAAGCAATCACCGCGCTAAAAAGCTTCTCGTCTAGCTGAATCCAGCTTTTCTAAAGTGCGGCGTGGCCCCGGATGAGGATGCCACCACGATTCGCCCTCTGGCGGTACCGCCATATCTCACCATGCCTGAACGACAGAGGGATTGATTCAATAATATTGAGCAAAGTTGACCAGCCAGTCATTCTTCTTCAGGGCTAGATTTTGCCTTGGAATGTATTGGAGGGTTTGCCATCATGCAGGGAAGCGAAAAAGTCATTGCAGCGCTGAATAAGACTCTACAGGAAGAATTCACAGCGCTTAGCCAGTATTTCATTCACACCGAAATGTGCCAGAACTGGAAATACGATAATCTTTCCAAATATCTGAAGAAGCTGTCGATTGTGGAAATGAAGCATGCGGAAAAACTGATCGAGCATATACTCTTCCTGGAAGGGACTCCGAATATGACCGGGCCCACGCAAATCAAGGTCGGGAAGACGGTGAAAGAACAGTTGGAGAATGACCTGCAATCTGAACTCAGCGCGATCAAATCCTACAATGACGCGGTGAAACTGGCACGAGCCGAAGGAGACAATGGAAGCGCCGACCTGTTCACCGCGAATCTGAGGGATGAGGAAGAGCATACCGACTGGCTGGAAGCGCAACTGAGCCAGATCAAGGAAGTTGGCTACGAACGCTACTTGAGCGTTCAGGTAAACGGAGAGTAGACAGACAGGCGCTGTTGGGATGAGGTCCTGTGATTGTTGCGGCGGGTGATCCACTCTATTCCGTTTTTGTCAAAGGAAATACGAAAGCGGTGTCGATACTCTGGAATGGAATGTTCAGCCATTGGTTGTTATAGAACGCAATCAGCTGCGCTTGAGCGGCCTTGGTTTTGAAACTCAGGATGATGTGTTCAGCCAGGGCGTTCTTCCGCCGGATTTTGAGCACGGCAAAAAGTTGCTTGAAATGGCTCTTGGTGAATTTGGAATCGACGGTGAGCCGGAGTTGTGTGCGCTTCTCTGCGGGAGAAACGATTCTGCGCTTCGGTCGTGCTGTGGCCTTCTTCGCCGTGGGCATATAGTCTCCTCACTGTGATGTTCTTACAGCATACATATATGCATATATGAGCCTGGAAGACCATTCGCTAACCGATGGTAATCAAAGGAGTTCGTGAAGGGAACGCCGGGGGAAAGTCGTGGATTCATTGCATAAAGAGGTGCGCGATTCAAACCGAATGAACCACAACAAATCGAACCGTGAGGGGGTGGAGAAAAGAAAACCGGCCAGAGACCGCGTAGCGCGTCAGAGCTACAATCCCAGCACGGACACCCGTCCACGTGTACGACGCCCGGGGTTGCAATTGTAGTTTCCCTTGTTTAATCATCGGTACCCGACCTGCCTGCCGGTGCCAGGCTGTGTGTGCATGGGCAATGACAGCCCACCGTTCCAAAGAGGCACGGGACGCAATGGCTATTCGAAAGACGCTTCGCCCGGCCCAGACGCAGGCAGCGGAAAGCTATTAGCACAAGACGGCCGACAGCCCCATGCGGCCCGATGTGGGTACGCAGGCGCAGTTCAAAAAGCGCAAGCCACCCAAGACCTACCGCTATGACACTTCGCTGGACCCGGCGCTGAGTTGGGACGAAGGCAATGGCAGCCGAGGGTTGGGCGAGTGGCTTCTGGCGCGCATCTCGGACGCAGCCCGGCTGCCCGCGCCGCATCGATTCTCGGAGCCGCAGAGGTTCACCGGCGCGGACGGCAGGACGCTTGCCACCGTGCATGGACTTGGAAGACGCCGTGGAGCAACTGAGAGCCATTGAGCGGCCATTCCTCGGCTGGGCAGGCAAGGCGGAGCCGCTCAGCTTCGATGTACCCACGTTGCCGCTCTTCATCCACGAGCGGCTGTCTACCAAGGCGATTCTCGAAACCCTCAAGGGGCGCAAGCGTGAGGGCGTGGACGCGCAGCTTGACCTATTCGGCGACCCGCACCACTCCATCGTGGAGCAATCGCTGCGCGCCTATGAGCACCGCGACCGCTGGGTCAACTGCATGATCCTGGGCGACTCGCTGGCCGTGATGAACTCGCTGGTGGAGTACGAGGGGATGCGCGGCCAGGTGCAAATGATCTACATGGACCCGCCGTATGGAGTGAAGTTCGGCTCCAACTTCCAGCCATTTGTGCGCAAGCGCGATGTATCGCACAACGACGATGAGGAGATGACCCGCGAGCCGAAGATGGTGCAAGCCTACCGCGATACGTGGGAGTTGGGTTTGCACTCGTACTTGACCTACCTGCGAGACCGGCGGCTCGTTTTCCCGTCGATATTCCTAAGAAGACTGGATAATCTGTGCAACCATCTTTGCGCAGGTATCGATGCCCAGAGTGCTATTTATGGTGATGTGGTAGAGCCGGGGATCTGCTGAGTCGCAGTCGTAGTAGTACTGGGCATAGTGCAGGCGCTCGGAGTCTACACGCCGCAGCAGTGCAGGCAGGTCGTGATCTTGGGGATGGCGAAGCTTCATGCGCGCTATTTTCTCGTTGCGCGGCGCATACACCAGCATGCGAAGTACATGGGGTTGGCGCCGTAAAATGCATTGCGCGCTGCGCCCGATGATGACGCAGTTGCCTACCTTGGCGGCCTCTTGAATAATGCTTGCAGTGAAAATCTGCACGGTATCGCGATCCACCGCGAGTTCAGACACCCCCCCGGCATAGGATTCCGGGCCTCCTTGACGGAAGCCCTTCATCACCCGCTCCCACCACGCGATGGCGTGTTCGTCGGCCTGCGCGGCCCAGGCATGGTCCACTTTTCCCATGGCTGCGACCTGCTCGATGATCTGCTTGTCAATGCACTCCCAGCCCAGAAGTTCCGCAACGTTGCGCCCGATATCGGAGCCTCCGCTGCCGAACTCTCGTGCAATTGTCAAAACGTTGAACATTTCTTCCTTCCTCTCCACTAACCCGCTATCTTGTCCGATGATTGCGATTCATTTTTGCGCCTCCGCGCCTATGGCCCGCAAGTTGTAATCGGCCACGGCATGCGCAACTTCCGCAGCTGACTGACGGTCGTTGGGGCTTTCTTCCAGCCAGCTGCAAAGTGACTCGAAGACGGCGCCCACGAGGCAACGGGCGGCGATCAACGGCGCAGAAACGGAAAATGCGGCTGGAGCAGACTCCAGCGTCTGGCACACCTGTTCAGTTTGTTGCCTCAGGATGGCGCGGCGCACCTGCTCCAGGCGGGGGCTCAGGCCGGAGGACTCGATGATGAGTATCCGCGCATCTCCGGGGTTGTCGGCCAGAAACAGAAAAAGCGACTCCACGGCGCATCGAATTCCCAGCAGCGCATCGTCCTGGGAGGCCTTGGCTTGATCCATCACTTCCGTCACCTTTTCTCCCAGCGCTTCAAGAACCGCCGCAAAGGCGTCTTCCTTGTTGCGGAAGTGAACGTAAAAGCTGCCCACTGAACTATCTGACTCAGCCACGATCATGGGAACGGTAGTGGAGTGATAGCCATTGGCGCCGAAGAGACGGGTAGCGGCGTCAAGAATCGTCTTGCGCCGGGCGTCTTTGCGGGCTTCGGTGGCGCGGGTGTTTCGGTAAGCCATGAGAGCAGTATAGTCACCTCTTTACAAGAATAGAATGACATGTCATTCTATTCTTGTAAAGGAAAAACATCGATGAAAGAAACAGGAAAATCTCCTTCGGATTTGCAGAGTTGGTCAGATTGGATAAGGCGCGGCAATGCAGGTTCTGTTTTGTGTTGGGATCGAGGGAAGGCTGCCTCCATAGTTAAGAATCGCGTTGATTTTGCCGATTTTCGTTGCAAGGAAGAGTCTGTATTTCCCGCCAAGATATGCATAATCGCCGTCTGCCTGCTGGCTCTGTTGCCGCTGGCAGGGTGTGGCCCCAAAGTCCCGGTGGCTGCCGATCAGCCGGTTCCAGTCGTGCTGCGCACACCGAATCGCGTTCAGCAGCCGGTTTCCGTGGCCGCCAGCGGCGCGGTCGAAGCCAATATAACGGCCCAGGGCGCATTTCAGATTGCCGGGCGGGTGGCGAAGGTTCTTGTGGAAGAAGGCCAGGCGGTGAGCAAGGGCCAGGTGCTGGCGGAACTGGACTCGACCGATTACCGCAACGCGTACGACGCGGCACAGGGGCAGGCGGATGCGGCGCGGGCGGTGGACGATAAGGCGCAGGAAGGCCTGCGTTCGCAGGAGCTGGAGCAGGCGCGCATCGATTACGAGCGGTGGCTGGACGAGTACAAGCGCATGAAGTTCCTCTACGACCACAAGAGCCTGCCGGGCAACGATTTCGAGAAGATCGAGGCGGCATACAAGGCCGCGCAGCAAAGGTACGACATGGCCCGGCAAGGCACGCGGGTGCAGGACAAGGAAGCCGCAATCGGGCAGTACCGCGCGGCGTCGGCCGGCATGCATGAGGCGCAGAAGCGGCTGGCGGATTGCCAACTGCGGGCGCCGATTGCGGGCTTCGTGGGAATGCGGCGCATCGATGTGGGCGACACGGTTGGAGCCGGAACGCCGGTCATAGGCGTGCTGGATCTGAACCCGGTCAAGGTGCGCGTGGCGATTCCGGAGTCCGAGATCGGCAAGGTGCAGCAGGGAGCGCGCGCCACGGTGACGATTCCTTCCCTTGACGGCAAGCAGTTTGAAGGCAAGGTGGAAGCGGTGGGCGTGGCGTCGGACCCGGCCTCGCGCACCTACGTGGTGAAAATTGCGGTTCAGAATCCGGAGCGGCTGTTGCGGGCGGGAATGGTGGCCGAGGCGCGGATCTACGGCTCGAAGATGGTCAATGCGATCACCGTGCCCGGCGGCGCGGTCATCCGCGATGCGCACGGCGTCACGCAGGTGTATGTGCTCGAACCCGCGCGGCAGCGCGTGTATGCGCGGCGAGTGGATGTGGGCGCGCCGCTGAATAACGAAGTGGAGATTCGCAGCGGCCTCGCGGGCAATGAGCAAGTGGTGGTGGCTGGCCAGCAGAACGTGCGCGAAGGTTCGCCGATCAAGATTGTGGGAGGCGGCCAGTGAACCCCGTCCGCGCGGCTCTGCGCTATCCGCAAGTTACTCTGGTTCTGTCCGCCATGCTTGTCGCGGCAGGTCTGTATTCGCTGTTTACCATGCCGAGGCGTGAAGATCCCAAGATCACCATCCACGTCGGTATTGTGGCCGCCGTTTATCCGGGCGCGACCGCCCGGGAAGTGGAAGACCAGGTCACGCGCAAGATTGAAGAGCGTCTCTTCCGTTTCGCCGAAGTGCGCCGCGACAAGACCTATTCCACCACCCGCAACGGCATGGTGGTCATCAATGTCGAACTGGACAAATCGATCAAGGATACCGGCGAGTTCTGGTCCAAGCTGCGCCTCGATATGGCGCAGTTGAAGGCCACCGCACTGCCCTCCGGAGTGCTCGGCCCGGTGGTCGACTCCGACTTTGGCGACACCGTTGCGGTGCTGATTGCTGTCCATGGCGGCAACTATGGTCCCGGGGATCTGAAGGATTACGCGCAAACCGTGGAAACGGCGCTACGCGCGCTCCCGGCGGTTTCGAAGATCAAGCGCATCGGCGATCAGAAGGAAGAGATCGATATCGCCACCTCCTCGGAACGGCTGGCGCAGTATGGCGTAAATCCGATGAACGTGATGGGCGCGCTGCAAGGGCGCAATACTGTGCAATTTGCGGGCCGCGTGCCGGCCGGCGAGAACAAGGTGCCGATCGAATCCGGCGGCCGCTTTCAGACCGAAGACCAGATACGGCAGGTGATGGTGGATGTTTCGCCTACGGGGCAGCCGGTTTACATCGGCGACGTGGCCAATGTGGAGCGGGTCTACAAAGACCCCACCGAGTATGTGCGCTTCAACAACGAACAAACCATTCTGCTGTCGGTCGAGATGCACGAAGGCAACAACATCGTGGACTTCGGCAATACGCTGCGCACGACGCTGAAGAACGTCGAAGCGACGCTGCCGCCGGACCTGAAGCTGGACATGGTGGCGGACCAGCCGAAAGTCGTTTCCGAGCGCATTGGCGATTTCTTCCGCGAGTTCGGCATCGCCATCGTCGCCGTCATTCTGGTGACCATGCTGCTGCTGCCGCTGCGGGTGGCTCTGGTCTCCGCCATCGCCATTCCGGTTTCGGTGGCCATGACCTTCGGGGCATTGAACGCCTATGGCATCGAACTGCAGCAAGTGTCGATTGCCTCGCTGATTATTGTGCTCGGCATGGTGGTGGACAATGCCATCGTGATCGTTGACAACTATGTAGGCCTGCTGGACAAGAAAGTGCCTGTCGACGAGGCGGCGGAGCGGTGCGCCACGGAGATGGCTGTTCCGGTGCTGACGGCAACGCTGGCCATCATCGCGGCCTTCGCGCCGCTGCTGATGCTTACCGGCGCCATGGGCGAGTTCATTCGCTCCCTGCCCATCACCGTCGCCATCTCGCTGACCACTTCGTTTGTTGTGGCCATGCTGCTGACGCCGCTGATGGCCCGCTTCTTCATCCGCCAGGGCCTGGTGGATCACGCGCAGGCGGATTCCGGCACCGAGCGCAAGCTCACTCCGCTGGACCACATGCAGCGGTACTACAACATCATCATCACCTGGGCCATGCGGAACAAGCGGACGGTTCTGGTGTCGAGCGTGCTGGCGGTTGCGGCCGGAGTCGGGATTCTGCTGCTGGTGCCGCAACTGCTGTTTCCGCTGGCCGAACGGAATCAATTCGTGATGGACGTGTGGCTGCCTGAAGGCACGAAGATCGAAACCACCGACGCAACCGTGCGCCGGATTGAAACGGTCCTGCGCCAGGAACCGCTCATCGAGTCATACGCCAGCTTCCTGGGCGCAAGCGCGCCGCGTTTCTACTACAACGTGAATCCCCAACTGCCGGCGGCAAATTATGCGCAGATTCTGGTCAACACCAGGAAGGTGAAGGGAACGCCTCAACTGGTGGCTGAATTGCGGCAGCGGCTGCCCGATGTGGCCCCCGAGGCAAAGGTCTTTGTGAAGGACTTGCAGCAGGGGCAAATCCTGGAAGCCCCGGTTGAAGTGCGGATTGTGGGGGACGACATTGCCACGCTGGAAACGCTGGGCAACCAAGCCGAGGAAATCTTGCGGCACACGCCGGGAGCGACGTACATTCACACCGACTGGCACGAGGACGCCTGGCAAGTGGGCATAAACGTGCGCGAGGAAGTGGCCAACCGGATGGGCTTGACCAATGGCGTCATCGCGCAGCAACTGGCGGTGGGCTTTGAGGGCGCGCCGGTGACCACATTCTGGGAAGGTGATCGCGGCGTGGATGTAGTTCTGCGCCTCGACCCGGCCGAGCGCCAGAGCTTTCAGAACGTGACCGACACCTATGTCATGTCACCCGTGAACGGCGCGCGAGTTCCGCTGGCGGCAGTGGCGACGCTCACTTCAGAGTGGCAGCCGGGCAGGATTGTGCGCAGAAACGGCGTGCGCACCCTTACGGTGCGCGCCTTTCCGGACGGCAACCACTTGGCAAGCGAGATCCTGGGCGGCGCGCGCAAACAACTAGACGCGATGCGGTTGCCGGAGGGCTACCGCATCGAATACGGTGGCGAGTACCAGAACCAGCAGGAAACCTTTGGTGAAATGCGCACCGCGCTCCTGACCAGCCTTCTGCTGATCTTCTTGATTCTGCTCTTTCAATTCCGTACACTCGTCGACCCGCTGATCGTGATGGCGGCATTTCCACTGGCGCTGCCCGGCGCGGCCCTGGGCCTGCTGATTACCCACAACACCTTCGGTTTTACCGCATTCATCGGCATCATCAGCGTGGGCGGACTGGTGGTCAGAAATTCCATCATCCTGATCGATTACATCCACGAAAGGATGAAGAACGGGGCGGAGCTGGAGCAGGCCGCGCTGGAAGCCGGAGAACGCCGGTTACGTCCCATTTTCCTCACCTCGGCGGCTGCCGCGGTGGGCGTCATTCCCATGATCCTCTCCGGCTCCAGCCTCTGGTCGCCGATGGCCAGCGTGATTGCCTTCGGACTGCTGGGATCGATGTTCTTCACGCTGATCGCCATCCCGGTTCTCTTCGTGGTGGTGCACCACCGGCGCCCCGTACCCATCAAGGCTACGGCGGCTGTAGTCCTTCTGGCTCTGTTTGCGTTCGCCGGCGTTGCTCACGCCGAGGCGCGGCGCATCACCCTGGATGAGGCAGTCGCACTGGCCACAAAGCAGAACTCGACCGTGAAGCTAGCGCACCTGAAGGAAAATGAGATGCAGGCGCGCGTGACTGAGGCACGCGCCAATTACTTTCCGGTGTTGAGCAACGAAAGCGACGCCGCGCACCTTCGGGGCATTGAACATATGGAGATCCCCATGGGCGCCTTGGGCGTGTCTTCGCTCATCGGACCCATCCCTGGGACGAATGTTTCGCTCCCCCTCGGGCACCACGATTTCCTGCTGAGTACAACCACGGCGGCTCAGCCCATCACGCAGTACTTCAAGATTCACGCCGGAGTGAATGTAGCTAAGGCGGATCTAGGCGTTGCGCGGGACGATGCACACCGGGCCGAGAACGAGGTTGCGCTGAAAATGAAGGAGCTTTACTACGGCCTCTTGTCGGCGGAACTGCGCAAGCAGGCGGCGGAACTGCGCATTGAGGCCGGAGAAGAGCGTCTGGCCGAGGCTCGCAACGGAGTAGAGGCAGGCGCGGTGCTGGAGTTGAAGGTGCTGGATGGCCAGGCGCAGATCTCCGATGCCCGTCATGCGTTGGGATCGCTGGAGGACGCCATTTCCGACATGAAGGTGGAGTTCAACGATCTGGCTGGCCTGCCTCTGGATTGCGACGTAGAACTTGTCCCGCCTGAACCTGAAGCAGATGCAACCGCCGGCGATTTGGAGACCGAGGCGCTGGCACACAATCCGGAGGTTGCAGCCGCTGAACAGACGCTGAACAAAGCGCGCGCGGGCCTGAGCGCGGCGCACGCGGAGTACATTCCCGAGATCGGAGCGTTTGCACAATACATCCACCAGGATGGCGTGCCGTTGCTGACTGAGAACAACGGCCTGGTAGGTCTCAAAATGAACTGGACGCTGCTTGAATTCGGCAAGCGCAGCGGACAGGTGCATGAGCGCCAGGCGCAGGTAGCTGAGGCCGAAGAGAACCTGCGCCACGTTCAGAATCGAGTGCGCGTGGAGATCGAAAAGGAAGTGCGCAAGGTCCAGCGCGCGGAGACCGGTCTGGAGGCGGCGCGCGAAAGTGTGGCTGCGCGAGCCGAGATGCGCCGCATCACAGCCAATCAGGTGGAAGCGAACACCGTAAACCCCTCCGCGCTCAAAGAAGCCCAAGGGCAGTTCGCCGAGGCCGAAGCCGTGCTCTTTCAGGCGGAGATGGAGCGAAACACGGCCCGCGCCGAATTGGAGCGGACTGCGGGACGGAAGTAGTTCGTAACCAATTTGCGTCTCTCAGCCCATGAAACAGCATAGAGGAGAGAACATCATGGGACACCGTACACCAAGCGTATTCAAGAAAGTTGCGGGAATATCCATTGGATTCTCTCGGGCATGTTCAATAGCTTGGAGGTGCAAGTCCTCATCCCGGCCTGATGGAGGTAAGGGTTAGCAAGAACGCAAGGGCTACCGCCGCGAGGCGGGGTCTGAAGGAAGCGTGGAGCAAATGCGCGAGTCGATGGACAAAAACCGGATACAAGGCGCGAGCGTAGGGCAAGGAATTTCCTGTTGCACTTCTTATTCGCATGGTTTGAAGAATCGTGTTACGATTTTCAGTTGGGTTCCCCGGCTTTGAAAGTCCGAGCCGCAAGCCATCCCGACGATCGTGCAGTGCGGCAATATGCGCGCTACCGGGCAAATTCAGATCGATTCATGACGGTTGCGCGCTGCTCAAAAGGAACTCGATGCGATCCCTCCTGCGGACTCTGGTCAACGGTGAACCGGGCAGCACCAAAGCCAAGGTGATCGCCATCTACGCCCTGTTGGCGGTCTTCAATCTGGGGGCATGGTGCTGGGCTCTGATCGCTTTTCATGGCTATCCGGTGCTTTTGGGCACGGCGTTTCTGGCATACAGTTTTGGACTGCGCCACGCAGTCGACGCGGATCATATTGCTGCCATCGACAACGTGACTCGCAAGCTGATGCAGCAGGGAAAGCGCCCTGTTTCCGTGGGCCTCATGTTCTCCCTGGGGCATTCCACCGTCGTCATCGTTGGTTCCCTCGCCATTGCGGCCACTGCGCTCGCGCTTCAGCATCGCATCGACGCGGTCCGGCAGATTGGAAGCCTGATCGGCACCCTGGTGTCGGCTCTTTTTCTGTTTGCCATCGCGATTGTCAATCTGATCGTTCTTCTGTCGGTTTATCGCAGCTTCATGCGGGTCAGGCGCGGAGAGCCCTATGTGGACGAAGACTTCGACATGCTGCTTGGCAATCGCGGCTTTCTTTCCCGGCTGTTTCGTCCCATGTTCAACCTGATCCAGCGCAGTTGGCACATGTATCCGCTCGGCGTCCTGTTCGGCCTTGGATTCGATACTGCAACCGAAATCGGCCTGCTGGGGATTTCCGCCGCCGAGGCTTCGAAAGGCCTATCGCTCTGGTCGATCCTGGTATTCCCGGCCCTCTTTGCCGCAGGCATGTCCTTGATCGATTCGACTGACAATATTCTCATGCTGGGCGCCTATGGCTGGGCGTTCGTCAAGCCCATTCGCAAGCTCTACTACAACATCACAATCACGTCCGTGTCTGTTGTGGTTGCCTTCGCGGTGGGTGGCATCGAGGCGCTGGGGCTGTTGGCTGGACAGTTCCATCTGACGGGAAAATTGTGGGGATTGGTCGGCAAGCTCAACGATAACTTTGGCGTGTTAGGTTACTGCATCGTGGCGCTGTTTGCCGTGAGCTGGATCTTATCGATTGCCATTTATAAATGGCGCCGGTTCGACGATCTCGAATTCAGTGCGAGAGATGCCGGGTAGCTCTGGCGGCCTGCCGGATCCGCTTCACCCGATAAGTTGTTACGCAGCGAAGCCTTCAATGGCCCTCAGCGACCGGATCCCTATGGGTTCGCGGCCGCCTTGGTGTCTTTAGTTCTGAAGATCGCGTGGTGGATGTCCGGCCAAAACTCATGGAACACGAAGGTTATCGAGTCGTAGGTGACGTCGAGCCCCCAATCTCGCAACCCATTGGCGACGGTCTGCTCCTTGGTAGGGTAATAGAAGATCGATATGCTGGCTGCCGCGGCCGAGCCGACGACCTCTGAGTAGTTGAACGTTGGCTTATCCGTATCCGTCCGCGTTATCAGCCCGCGGGTCAGCGAGTAGCCTGCCCGCTTCCAGAAGCTGCCGCCCTCTCTGCCCATCGCGTAGTAGCGCGAATCCTCATGGGTAACTGCCGGAACGATTAACTCAACAAAATAGTTCTCGACCGACTGATCGGCTACCGTGTGCCAGTAATACCTGGCGAATCCCGCCGCCCCCTGGTGAAACTCCGGTGTCGACTTGGTCGCAAACGAGTCGGCCGCGATAAACACAGCGAAGAACAGCGATGTGTAGTCGTAATTGTCTTCCGTAGCCGTCACTAGCTTCTCCCGCGTGGTCTCCTTGGGCACGTTTGCGCCTGCGGTCACTGAGCGGAAGTTGGGCAGCACTCCCATAATGCGCTTGGGCTGCTGCTCGTAGGCCGGCACGGCGGCCGCGTTTGTTGCCGGAGCTGCATTTGGCGCGTCCGGCAGCGGCGCGGGCGAGGTCTGCGCCTGCGAGGGCGCCACTGGTGTGGCCTGAGCTGGCGAGCTTTGCGTGGACTCCGTCAGTGCCGGCGGGGGCTGTGCGGGTGAGCTCTGCTCGGGCGGGATTTGCTGCCCCACGCAGAGTCTGCAAATCAGAATGCAAACGGCACAAGCCGCTGAACGCCGCATCCGCCGATCGAATTTACCCATGTAGAACTTCCTGTCTCTTACCAACAAAATGCGGAGCAGCATTCGAAACAAAGCGCCATTCGGCCAGCTTGATCGCCCGAATACCGGAGCTGAAAGGTCGCACACCGGTTCTCTCGGAACTGAGCTTGACGTTGCGCATGCACGTTCATGCTTCAATCCCTTGCTCTCAAACCCTCATATTCTGCTTGAAAGCCAAGATACACAGGCCAGGGAAAGAAAATGCTAAGAAGAATTACCGGAGAGGATGCCGCTCTGGGGATCGGGCGTTGCAAGGATTGTACCGCATGAATTGGCCAGCGGGATATCCCCATCATGATTCTTGGAATCGACGATTAGAATCGCTATCAAAGCAAAGCAACCCAAGAATCTACAAGCCAACCCGGTTTTGCGAGGGCATACAGCTGAAACTATTTTGTCTTGGCGTCTGCTGCCACTCGAATGGCTGCCTGAAAGGCCGGTTTCGGCTGACCGCTGCGATCGAAAAGCAGCGGATAGCTGGTGCGCCCCTTCACCGGCCAGTCGTTCCGCCAGGAATCCCCGTCCGTCACGCCCCAGAACGTCACCCGGGTGACAACATCGCGGTGCTTCAGATAGACCCGAAATAAGTCGGCATAGCGCTGCGCAAGTTCCTGCTGCACGGATTGCGGCAATCCGTTGGCGTATGGGTTCAGTTTTGGTTCCTGTTGAACCTTCAGGGAGACCTCGGCGGTTTGCTGGTGCGTTACGCTGGGCAGCACGTCGACGTCTAGCTCCGAGATCACCACCTTGACCCCGAGCTTTGCAAAGTCGGAGATGGTGGCGTCCTGATCCTCAACCGAGGGCCAGGTGAGACTGTCATGCCCTTGCAGACCGACGGATGTGACAGGGACTCCCTGGGCCTTCAGTTTCGCGATGAGCGCAAGCGCCCCGTTGCGCTTGGGCTCATTCTCCAGCGAGTAGTCGTTGTAGGTCAGCTGTGCTTGAGGATCGGCTTCGTGCGCGTACTGAAAGGCCTTCGCAATGTAATCCTCACCGATAATCTTCAGCCACGGAGACTGGCGCAGGGTCCCGTCTTCGTTCAGTGCTTCGTTGACCACATCCCAGCTCTGAATGCGGCCTTTGTAGCGGCCGACGATCGTAGAAATGTGGTCGTGCATGCGCTTCAGCAAGGTCGCGCGGTCGACAAAGTTTCCTTTGTCATCGCGGAAGACCCAATCCGGAACCTGGTTATGCCACACCAGGCAATGGCCTACGATGAACATGTGGTGCTTCTCCCCGAAGGCCACGTACTGGTCGGCCAAAGTGAAGTCGTATGTATCCGGCTTGGGATGAATGCGCTCCCACTTCAGAGCGTTTTCCGGCGAGATGGTGTCGAATTGCGCCTCAATGATCGCATCCCCGCGGCTATCCTGGCCCGTGATTTGGGGGGTGTTGATTGCCGCGCCAATCAGAAAGTCGCCCTTGTAGGCCTCTTTCAGAGGGGTGGGCGCCTGCGCGGCAGCCCCCAAACTCGCGGCTACCAACGCGCTAACTGCCATAAACCGTCGATTCAGCATGGATGGATACTCCGAAAAAACTGCCTTTCATCACAATGGTAAATGGACGCCAAGATCCCGATGAGACAAGTCGGCCGCAACCGGTTAGCCGATGTCCCCGAAGGTGAAAGCGCTTCTCGCATTATGAGGCCGGGGACGAATAGCCCTTGCGCCGCTCGGTAAGATCGTGCGAGATGGTCATGTTGAGCTTCATGGTGATGCCGTAGAAGAGCAGGCAGACAGCGGCGGCAAGAAACGCCGCACCGGAGTAGACAGAGGCAATCAGGCGAATGCCCAGCAGCGCATGATCGGTCTGCACGGCATCGGACTGATAGCCATACAGCGAGAGGAGCCAGCCGGCGATCGCGCCGCCCAGAGCAACGCCGACCCACAGCGCAAAGACAACCGCCGCGGTCACTGTGCCGGTGGCGCGGCGTCCTGTTTTCCATTCGCCGAAGTCGGCCACGTCGCCCATCATGGACCACAGCACCGGGCCTGAGCACCCAAACGCGAACTGCCGCAGAACTTCAAGACCAATAATCGGCACGGTGGCCGTCGCCGGGATAAAGAACAAAGCGATACAGAGAACGCCGGTCAGCAACATGCTCACGAAGAAAAGCATTCGCTTGCCGATGCGCTTGGTCAGGGCCGTCGAGCAGGCCACGCCGATCAGAAGCGCGATCAATCCGAAGCCGTTGAACCAACTGAAGAGGATCCTGTTGCCGGCGCAGTTCTCAAAGTAGGGCAGCATCACGTTGCCACGAATGAGGAGTGCGGTGAAATAAAAGACCGTAACCAGGAACAGAGTAATCCACGGGCCATTCCGGACCAGGTCGCCGAGATCGCGGGCCACGGAGGTCTTCTGGCGTACATCGGGCTGAATCCTCTCCTTGGATACGGCGAACGCGATCAGGAAAAAGACCACGGAGAGCGCCAGGAAGCTGCCCATGGTCAACTGGTAGCCCCGCGCGCTGTTGTTTCCGCCGAGGAACTTGACCATGGGAACGGCCAGACTGCCGACGATGAAGCCAGCGGTATTGGCAAACATTTGACGATAGGTGGCGATGCTGTTGCGCTCGTTTGGATCGTCGGTCATGACGCCGTTGAGCGAGGCATAGGGGACGTTGTTGGCGGCGTAGATGAGGCGCAGCAACAGATAAGTGCACCAGGCGTAGATCAGCTTGCCCATGGGGCTGAAATTGGGCGTGGTGAAGGTCAGAATGCCGATGACGCCGAAAGGGACTGAAGTCCACAGGAGCCAGGGACGGAAGCGGCCCCAACGTGTGTTGGTGCGGTCTGCGATGACGCCCATGACTGGATTGAAGCATGCCGAGCTGAGGCCAACGACGAGGAACATCAGGCTGGTTTGCGCCGCCGTCAGTCCGAAGGTTTTTGTATAGAAATCGAGTTGCAGCGCCATCAACGCCTGGAAGACGAAGTTGGCGGCCAGGTCGCCCAGGCCGTATCCGAATTTCTCTGTGAATGAAAGTTTAACGCTCGTATCACTCATCGCCTTCTGCTCGCTTTCGCTTCAGATCGAAGACTGTGAACCACTTTTTCAATCGGTTCAACGCCGCCACGCAAGTCGATGCAGCGGCATTGCCAGAACGCTCCCCGCGGTTCTCCGCGGGGAATTCCCGTGCGTCTACTTGGTCACCTGCAGAACCAGCTTCTGAAGATCGGCGTCCCGCGAAGAGTTGCCGACCATGATTTCAAAGTCTCCGGGTTCCACGACATACTTCATGTTCACGTCGTAGAAAGAAAGCAGCGCCGGCGTAATGTCGAACGTAACCGTGGTGCTTTCACCCGGCTCTAACCTGACCTTGCGGAATCCTTTCAGTTCCTTGACCGGCCGCGTCACCGAACTTACCAGGTCGCGGATGTAAAGCTGGACCACTTCCGCTCCCGCGCGCTCGCCCGTGTTGGTCACATCCACTAGAACCTGCGTCGCCCCAGCCGGTCGAATCTTCTTCTTTGTCAGCCTCGGGTTCGAGAGGTCGAAGCTCGTGTAACTCAGCCCATAGCCGAAGGCATACAGCGGCGAGACATCGTCGAACAGGTATCCGCGCCGCGCCGACGGCTTGTAGTTATAGAACACCGGCAGGTGGCCCACCGAGCGAGGCACAGAAATCGGAAGCTTGCCGCCAGGGTTGTAATCGCCGAACAGCACGTCGGCAACCGCGCGTCCGGTTTCCTGGCCCAGATACCAGCATTCGTAAATCACCGGCACATTCTCGGCGACGTAGTTGATCGAAAGCGGTCTCCCGTTGAACAGGAACACGACGACCGGCTTACCCAGCGCGACCATCGCCTTCACCAGCTCTTCCTGGCGTCCAATCAGGTCCAGGCTGGTGCGGTCGCCCATATGGTTCAACCCCCATGCCTCGCGCGAGGTCTGCTCGTTTCCGCCGATCACCAGTACGATAACATCGGCCTTTCGCGCCACGCGCACCGCTTCGGCAATCGCTTTCCGGTCCTCTGCTGGATCGCTCGGCACTACCGCATCCTGGTTCCATGACCCGCCTATGGTGATCTTGCATCCCTCACTGTAGAGGACCTTCACCTTCTTCCCGGCCTTCTCCCTGATTCCGTCCAGTACCGTGACATTGTGTTTCGGCACGCCGCTGTATCCGCCCAGCAGGCCGCGGTTCGCATTGGGTCCAATCACCGCGATCGTCTTGACCGTGTTCAGATCCAGAGGCGCAAGGCTGTTCTCGTTCTTGAGCAAGGTGATCGCTTCATGCGCAGCCGTCAACGCCAGGCCGCGATGCTCATTGCAGCCGACCACGCGCTCCGCCTCTTCGGGATCGACGTATGGGTCGTCGAACAAGCCCATCTCGAACTTCCAGAAGAGCATCGGCGCAACCAGATCGTCGAGCTCCGATTCCTTGAGCACGCCCTTCTTAACCAGTTCCACCAGATGCAGGTAGCAGTCCGGATCGGGCAGCTCGATGTTGACGCCGGCCTTCACTGCCAGCGCGCACGATTCCTTTTTATCCTTTGCCACGAAGTGCCCATGCGTGTCCGGTCGGTAACCCAGCTCCCAGATGGCGTAGTAATCCGAAACCACAAATCCCTTGAAGCCCCACTCCTTGCGCAGCAGATCCCGCAGCAGCCACTTGTTCGCGTGCGAGGGAACACCATCGATCTCGTTGTACGAAGCCATCAGCGTCACGGCCCCCGCTTCGCGCAAAGCTTCTTTGAAGGTGTAAAGGAACGTCTCCCGCAGCACCCGCATGGAGACGTTAGCCGGAGCGCAGTTCATGCCCGATTCCGGCTGTCCGTGTCCCACAAAGTGCTTCAGCGTCGCCAGCACATGCCGCTTGTCCCGAAAGTTTTTGTCACCCTGGAAGCCGCGCACCGCCGCGATACCGAGGCGCGAAACCAGGTAAGGATCTTCGCCGTATGTCTCCTCGACGCGGCCCCACCGGGGCTCGCGCGCCACATCCACCACCGGGGTCAGCGCATGGTGAGCGCCGCGCAGGCGCGCTTCCAGTGCCGTCATCGTGAAAAGCGACTCCACCAGCTCGGGATTGAACGTCGCGCCAAGGGCAATGGGCTGCGGAAAACTGGTTCCATTCGGCGCCGCGTGGCCGTGCAGACACTCCTCGTGGAACATCACCGGAATGCCCAGACGGCTGTTCTCGAGGAAAAACTTCTGGATGGCATTCGTCAGTTCGGCCATGCCCCGAGCGTCCTTGCCGCCGCCGGCATCGCTCGGCCGGCCGACCTGTCCCAGCCCGCGGCCATCGCGAAACGACTTCTTCGCCTTCTGGAATTCGAAGTTGCCCTCCGTATCCAGCATTGTCTCGGCTTTTGTCTGCCAGACGCACATCATCTGTGCGGCCTTTTCCTCCAACGTCATCCGCGACAGTAAGTCCTTCATGCGTCTGGCGGATGACTGTCCGGCGTCTTTATAAACGGGAGCAGCTTTGCGGGTGGTCACGGCGACTGCGGACTTCTGCTTTTTCATACAATCGATTCCTCGGGGTTTCTGCTCGCGACAAGGCACGGCGATTTGGTGGAAAGACAGGGCTTTGCGCGGGGCGTGGATTCCCAATAGTGACAGAGGCCACCCGGCGGCCTGCGGAATCTGGAAATCCCCGGCTCCGGCGGGAACCGCAGCGAACCAGCGGCGGAGGAACTGTCTTTGTCCAGAATTGAATCGGCGGAGACACTCGAACCAGGCAGGCAAGCGCCCACCCGCCGGCAAAGGAAAATGGCGAACCGTCGACGTGAAGAGCCCACTTGACACGACTCCTGGACAGGAAGAGCGGACCGGATGCTGTCCAGCGAGGGTACGGAATCGCCCGCGTCTTCAGCAGTGCCTGCTCTGCCGCCTCAATCAATCTAGTTGCTCAAAGTGGAAAGAGCAACGGAAAAATCGATTTTCTTCGAGGCATACCTGCCTGATCGCGGAGCTGCGAGCGCAAGTTTCCAGCGTGGTTGCGCGCGGCGGGTATGTGCGGCGATTCCTCCCTCTTCAAGGACTGCGTCGGCATTGAGTTGCGTGTCGATTTCGGCAGGGACGAGTTCGGGATTGAATCCCCGTGTACCTGGATCGAATGCAGGGTCAGCAGCGGATGAGACACCGCGCCGCGGCCCGATTTCTCGTTTCTGCATACGCGGCACGCTTGGAGAATTTGCTTCGGAAGTAGTCCGCCGGACAAGGCGATCGTCTTTTGCGTCGATGAGAAGAGCCAGATTCACGCTCTCAATCGGACACAGCCTGGTCTGCCGCTCAAGAAAGGACGCTGCGGCGCCATGACCCACGACTGCAAGCGAAATGGCGCCACCTCCGTTGGCATGGGCAACGCCTTGTCTTAAATGTGCAGATAGATCACTCTTATGCCGCCCTTGGCAGCATTCACTTCCCTCAGGACGAAATAGCCAGTTCGCGCTTGGCGCGCATCAGGCGATTGACAACTCTGTAACGATCTCCCTGGTAGGATGACTTTACGTGCTCAGCCGGCATGCCGTTTTCGAGATAAGATACCCGGGTAAACAAGAATATTGGGCTTTTCGGAACAATTTGGAGCAGCCGTGCCTCTTCGGCACTCGCCTTGCCTACTTCAATTACTTCATCCGTCACAGTTACCTGTATTCCGTACTGCTCGGCCAACTCTTCATACAGTGAAGTAGCAGGATCGTATGTCTCCATCAGATTCGGACACAAATGCACCGGCAGGCAACTGGTTTCGACTCCCATGGGAAGAGAATCGGCATAGCGCACCCGGCGCAGGCAGAAGACCTTGTCCTTATCGCCCAGGCCCAATGCCTCTCTCGTTTCCTGGTTTGGCATCTGAATCTGGAACGACAGAACCTCGGAATGAGGGGTCGCTCCCCGAACCTTCATTTCCTCGGTAAAGGAAAGAACCTGGCGAAAGTCTCTCTCCATCTTGATCCCGGAGATGAAAGTTCCCTTGCCCTGCCGACTATAAATGACCCCAAGGTCGCAAAGAGATTTGACCGCCTGCCGCACGGTCATCTGACTCACTCCCATCAGAGCGGCGATTCTCTGAATCGAAGGCAACGGCTCTCCCTGCCTGAGCTCTCCGGATTGGATCTGTTCCAGCAGGCGCTGCTGGATCTGGCGGTAAAGCGGGATGCCGCTCCTGCGATCCAGTGGTGACGGGTGTGGCCTCTTCATTCCGTTCATCTGCATTCCTGATACACCCGCGCTGCGAGTTCGTTAGGATCAAGCGTAACCGGCACAGCTTACCAACTCCGAATGCTCAAATCTCACCGCAACCGGATCATGAATGAGCGCTGAGCGAAGCGCCTTCCATCATAGCCCGGCGGAGCCTGCCGGGACAAAGCGGAACACTTTTGTGGCAGCCGAAACCGCCGCATTGTGTTGCTACGAAATCCGGAGTCTCTGTTGACGTTTTTCTCAGCAATCAATCACCCTTCTAGCGGCCAGCCTCCACAGTTGGCACGATCCGTTCCTGCGCAATGTTCCACCCCTCGAGTTGCACAATAGGCGCGGCGGCCTCATGATCCGGCAACAACGCGGTCAGCGTGCGAGACTCTCCCGGTGTGAGCTCAATCCAGTTGTCGGACCAGAAGACCGGCGCGATCAGGCCGCCGGACTGGGTGCGAACAGAGGCGCGCAGTTGGAAGGCCAAAACCGTGGATGGGTTGTCGAGATGCAATCGCAGCTCGCGGCCTCGCGGTGTGTTCTGAATCTCCGCACTGGCAACAACTTTGGCAGGCAATAAGCTCGTAAGCGCGCTCAAGTCCTCATGGCTTGCGGCTGGTGTATGCGTGTAGTCGGTCTTTGCCCAATCGAAGGTTGTCAGTGTGCCAGGCACCCAGTAGAAGTTGCGGCTGAGAACGCGGCCAGACGCGTCCGACAAGGCCAGATCGATGAAGTAGATGTTGTCTGCTCCTGAAGAGAGGTTCTCCGGGATTGAGAAGACACGCTGCGCACTGTCGACGCCTGCATCGAGCGTCGCCGCGGAACTGAACAGTTCCTTCCATGCAAGATTGTGTACATCGACGCTGGCATGAAGCCCGGCAATGGATTCATACGTACTATTCACCACCACCACCGAGCCATCGTCGTAGGAGTACTGAATATGCAACGGCTCGCAGGCCTTCTTTACGGCGAAATATCCAGCTCCCGCGTCCAGGTAATAGTCGTAGAGGTGCCAGATCATGGACGGCCACGCATTGTTGAGCATCCACTGAATCACGCCTGTGGACACATACTTGTTCTTGCCGTAAGCCTCGAACATGGCGCGTTCGGAGTCGTACTCCATGGTCTGCGCCAGGCGCTCATACTCGGCGGCTGAATGGGGCCTGGAGTAGATAGCTTCCATAGCCGCATCGAAAACCTTGAGATCGGAGAACTTTCCGCCGCCATTGTGCAGACGCCATGCGGCCGATGGCGGCCATGCCTCCGGGTCGGGCAGAAACTTCTCCCGGCTGGCCAGCGACGGTATGGCTGGTCCAGGGCTGGTTTCGGTAATGAATCCAAATGCACCGCCGTTGTGATGGTCCACATACCAATAGCTGGGGGCGACGTAATCGTAAGGGCCAGTCATCTTTACGCCGCTCGCTCCCGAAACTGGGGTCGGCGTGGCTGAAGCCGACGAAAGAATGGGGTTTGGCCAGTGCGTTTCGGACTCGATCTTCAGGTAGGCGCTCTCCACATCGGACGGGGGAGGATAGTCACTGCCGTTCAGCCAGACAAGCAGGCTGGCATGGTTCCGCAGGCGTAACATCTGGTCGCGCAAGGAGGCTGTAGCCACGGTCAGGTCTTCCGGTGTCCAACTCTTCCAGCGTTCCCAGTGGTCGCAGCAGCACCAGCCCAGCATGACAAGAATTCCCTTCTCGTCGGCTAAATGAAAGAACGACTCGGCTTCGAGCTTGCCCTCCAGGCGGATGGTGTTGAGATTCAGATCGCGTACCATGCGAAACTGGTCGCTAAGTCGGCTCTCATCAAGGCGCAATAGCATATCCTGCGCCCATCCGGCGCCACGAATCAGAATAGGCTTGCCATTTACGCGGAAGAGGCGGTTGCCGTTGACAGTAAGCTCTGACGTGATCTCGCGAAACCCGAAGTCCACGCTTTGCTCATCCGTGATTTGGCCTTGAACGGCAAAGCTCACTGTCAGGCGCTCAAGATGCGGCTGGCCCATTTGGTAAGGCCACCACGGCTTGGCATCGTGAAAGCGCAGTTCAGGATACAGCTCGGGAGTAAAGACGACGGTCCGGTCTTCATGAGGAGACAGTTCGACCATCTGCTGAAAATGGACCCCGGCCGCTGAGCCGGCAGCCAGGCCTTTCACGGTTCGATCGGTGGCGTTGTGCAACTCGGCGTACACGCTCAGGTCCGCGGACCTGAGCGTGCTGTCGCGGAAGTGAGCGACAGCCAGCGGCGATCGCACGGTCACCGCGCCGGTCGCAACCAGATCGACAGCGCCCCAGATGCCCATGTCCTTATCCGGCGGACAGGGATTCCAATCGGCCCAATTGATGCCCAGATCCTTTTCCGTGGGCGCAAAGGTCTCTATCGCGAGCACATTTATCTTTCCCGGCTTCAGAAACTCGGTAACGTCAATGGCATAGGTGCGATAGGCTCCGGCAATTGTTTCCGGGATCTTGTGGCCGTTGAGCCAAAGATCGGCGCGATAGTTGATGCCGCCGAAGTGAAGCCAATAGCGCGCCTCTTTCACTTCCGCGGCTGGAGCGGTGAACTCTGTGCGATACCACCAGCCGCAGCGATAAGGGCTGTCCTGCGGCATGGGCAGATTGGCAAAGTTATGGCCGATCGGATATTCGGCGCCTGGGATCTGGCGCAGGTTCGTGCCGTAGTAGGGATCGGGGACCATCCCCGCGGCAACCTGCGCGGCCAGCACCGTACTGGGCACGGAGGTCTTCAACCAGCCCTCCACCGGGAACCCGTCTGCGGCAATCGCATCGCCGGCCGCCTGAAGCTTGCAGGCCGATTGCAACCGCCACCCTTCTCGCAGAGGCGTCACCCTTCCCGCTGTGAGTACCGCGGGGAAAGCCAGCAGCGCGAAGAGACAGGGAACCAGCTTGTTACAGGTCCAGACCATTGCGTTTCCTTCGACCATCGCAATTGCCGGCGGCAAGTGGCGACAGGGTTCTATCCAAGGCCAGGCTTACATTGAGTTGTGGGCCACGGTCAGGCCCAGCCCCGGCCCTGTGGGCAGCAGGAGTCTTCCCTTTTCCACCGTGACGCCGAGCCATGGATCGTTGGCCACCAGGAGGTTGCCGTCGAGGTCGGCGTAATCGACCATGGGCGACAAATGCGCGGCAGCCGTAACCGAGCAGGAACTCGAGACCATGCAGCCGAGCATGACCTTCATGTTCATCGCGCGCGCTACCTGAATCCACCGGTAGGCCTCCAGAATGCCTCCCGCCTTGTCGAGCTTCACATTGATCCCGTCATAGGCCTCGGCAAGATGCGGGATCATGGTGACATCGGTGCAAGCCTCATCGGCAAAAATAGGCAGGTGGACCTTGCCGCGCACATACTTTGTTTCTTCCACCATATGTGCCGGCATGGGTTGCTCCACATATTCGATGCCTTGAGTTTCCAGCCAGTTGATCTTGCGGATGGCCTCTTCCTTATCGCTCCATCCTTCATTGGCGTCCACGCGAATGGACTTGTTGGTCACGCTGCGCACAGCTTCAATGGTCGCCTCATCCGTCTGCAAGCCCACCTTGACCTTCAACACCGGAAAGTCCGCTGCCTCGCGGGTCTTCTGCCGCGTGATCTCTGGCGTGTCGATGCCGATGGAAAAGTCGGTGATGGGGGCGTCGGCCGGATCCAGTCCGAAGAATTGGTAGAGTGGCATCCCTAGTTTCTTCCCCAGCCAGTCGAAAACGGCAATATCGACCGCAGCCATGGCTGCGTGCTGATGACTGCCGAGCGAACTGCGCACCTGGGCAAGATACTTTTGATACATCCGGGGATCGCCGCCGGCAATCTGGCCGGCGATCGCGTCGATGGCCTGCCTGGCGGCTTCCGGAGACTCCTTGTAACGAACAATGGGCGCACCTTCCCCGTAACCGGAAATCCCATCCCGTACGTACTTCACTTGGACGGTGTCCCGGAAGTCGCTGGAAGACATGGTCGTCGTCCAGGTGTGGCGCAGCATCAGGCGCTTCAGGCTGCTTTCAACTTCGCACTTTTCCTTGGATGGCCTGGACTGCATTCCCATCACCTCCGCCGGCAGCATCGCGGCCATACCCGCCGCGCCTGCGATTTTCAGCATATCCCTTCGATTTGTCACCGTACTCTCCTTGCCCCGACCAGAAGCTTGGTCCAGGGCATGTCATCCAGGCGGCTGATTTGAACTCCGGGATGTTCGTGCGTTGTGTCATGGATGAACTCGCCGCCTCCAAGATACATTCCCGTGTGGGTGATATCGGAAGCGCTCTCGCCAAAAAACAAAAGGTCTCCCGGTTTCAGGTCTTTGCGCTCAACCGCCGTCACACCGCTCCAGACCGCTTGCTGGTCGGCATCGCGAGGCATTACGATTCCGCGCTGCCGTACCAGCATCTGGGTAAAACCGGAGCAGTCGTAACCGAAACTGCTGGCGCCTCCCCATGTGTAAGTGATGCCCAGAAATCTCTCCGCCAAATGAAGTGTTTCCTCAATGGTCAGTGGGGAAGCTTCCTGGCTTACATCCCCTTGCTGCACCCAGCCTGTCTGCCCATCGACCAGCCGGACCTGAAGCCAGCGTGAGGAGCGATCCAACTTCGCTGAGATCAACTCCAGACGTGCCTCCCACGGCAACTGCAGCAGAGCAGCATGATGCGTCACGTCCGCATCTCGATAAATGTTGGCGCTCAACCCCGCCACTCGAACCGACCGATCCTCGGGGGCGTACGGCCCAGCATCCAGCGCCTTCAGGCCGGACGCGGCGACCCAGCCGGTGTATCCGTCCGCGGTGCGGATGTGATACCACTCCGCGCGCTTCTCCAGCGAAAGTACACCTGTCCCGTAGATAGCCTGTGAAACGACTTCGCTATCGTCCGCCGGCTTCTCGAACATATTCACAACAGGCTTTGCAACCACGAAGTCCGGATGGGGGACGGACGTCTGTGCCCAGGCAATATTCGCCATCGGCATCAGCAACGCAATGAGCCAAAAGCCGGCAGTCAAAACGCTGCATGAAATCTTGCAGAGTATTGGGTTGTTTCCGAAAACATCCGGCGCGCATTGAAAGCGGGAAACACAATCTGTGAGGGTCACCATGCTCCTCCTCTTGGAACGATAGACTCAAATCTCAACCGTTTGAAACGGACCGTTGCCGTCTGCGGTCTATTCACGGCTTTCCACGATCTTCCACATTTGCCATCGCAGGATGCCGCCTTGCTTCATTGAACGAAATGCTCCATGAGTCAGTTTTCATGTGGAGCAGATCGACCCTTCAAAGAGTCGCGATCAAGACCGGCTCCCACTTGCGCCAAACCGGGGATTGTGACCGGGAGACGCCCGTGAATGGGTGTCTCTCCGAAAAGCGCACTCGCCAGGCTCGATGCCGATACCGGCGTATTCGAGAAGGTGCAGATGTAGGTTTGAATGCCGGACACCCCGACGCCAATGTATGGATTCCCGAATGCAACGACTATCGTTTTGTTTCCGGCGGTCTTCGCGATGCTTGCCAGCAACTGTGAAGGCCCCAGTTCCATTCCTGCTGAGCCATTTGCGTGTCCCTCCGTTGTCCGCCGGGGGCTAGGGACAGACTCCGCCAGGGCAATCACCCTTGGCGCACTTTGAACAGCAGCCAGTACGTCATTGGACAAAGAAATGGCGTTGGATGCATCCACATAAAAGACCTTTGCGTTTGGCGCCCGATTGCGAAGTTCATGGACGAATGCACGCCCGCCTTCGCTGCCGCGCTGGCTATCGTTAAAGATTACGGCAACGATTCCCGATTCCTGCAAAGCCGATCGATTGGCCGATCGAGTCGTCGGCGTCCCAGTGGATTGCATCGGTACCAGCTTGTTTGCATCGGTTGCCAGCGTCACTGCGCGGTCGGCGATCTTCTGCGCTATGGCGAGGCTCTCAGGCTTTGCAATTTCCCGATCTACCGCGGAGAGATCCACAAAGCGGTTTCGGTTCAAACCAACCGATGCTTTCATGCGCAGGATTTTCAGTACGCTCTCGTTGATGCGTTGTTGCGTGAGCTTGCCTTGCTTCACGGCTTCGAGCAGTCCGTTATACGCGCCTTCAAGGTCGGCAGGAATGATGACCATATCATTGCCGGCCTGAATCGCTTCCACGGCCTGGGCGGCTGAAATCTCTGCGTCCGACCCGGAGAACACGCGCATGAGCGCACCCATATCCAGAGCGTCGGTGACCACCAATCCGTGAAATCCGAGCTGCTTCTTTAGCAGGCCGGTGATCACAAGCGAGGAAATACTGGCAGGACGGTTAGGATCCGGTTCTATCGCCGGGACCGTGATGTGACCGATCATTACGGAATCCACGCCTGCGGCGATGGCGGTGCGAAAGGGTACTAATTCCACTGTGTTCAGGCGGTCGAGGCTTGCCGTCACACGCGCCAGGCCAATATGGGAGTCGGTATCCGTATCGCCGTGACCAGGGAAATGCTTGACCGTCGTCAGTAATCCGGCGCTATGGGCTCCGCCGATGTAGGCAGCAACCATCGCACCCACTTGCGCCGGATCTTCGCCAAACGAGCGTGTATTGATGATGGGGTTGGCGGGATTGGAATTTACGTCCGCGACCGGAAACCAGTTCCACTGGATTCCGATGGCGCGCGATTCCCGCGCCGAAATTCTGCCGAACTCGCGAGCCAGCTCCGTGTCTCCCGCCGCGCCAAAGGCCATCGCTGCTGGAAAGGCCGTGGTCCCGGAGAGGCGCATGGACAGGCCGCGTTCAAAGTCTGCCGCAAACAGAAGTGGGTACTTCGAGTCCTTTTGCAATCCATTGGTCAGGTAGGCAGCCTCAAGCGGCTGGTTCTTGATGACCATTCCTTCCTCGGTGGCAACCGTTACTCCGAACCCGCCGACGTGATACCTGCGCATCTGCTCGCGGAGCTGAAGGTACTCGGGACTTTCGACGTTCAAGAACTGGACGCGTGCCCATACCATGATCATCTGCCCGACCTTCTCTTCGAGCGTCATGTTGCGCAGCGTCGAAGCGGCCCACTTCTCGCCCTGTCGATCCAGATGCACCGGCGTCGCGGCGGAGGCGTAGAGTGCGGTCAATAGGGCCACGACAAGCAACGACAACGGCCTGATTACTCTTCGCTTCATTCTCACCTGGTTACTCCTCATCGATTCACCGCGGTCATTCAGTAGAGAAGATACTTGGCGCGCAGGGTCTTGAAATCTTCTAGAGCATCCTGCCAGTCTTCCGCGATGCGGCGTGGATCCTGCCCGGCGGCAAGCGCGTCCAAGGCTGCCTTGTTGCGCATCAACCCATCTAGCGCGGCGAGTTTGTATTCGCCGGGATAAAGGCGATACAACGCAGCCGCAATCTCCAATCCCAGTTCCGGTGCATCCAGAGCATCGCGGTCGGTGACGATGATACTTGCCCCGCCACACTTGCGATTGGCATAGATGGAGGCAATGGGTATGAAGTTGACAGGGATAAAGCGCACCCCGGGGATCGATCTCGCGTTGAGATACTGGGCGAGAGCCGCGGGATCGACCCACGGCGCACCGAGCAACTCAAAGGGCGTGCCGGTTCCCCGTCCGACAGAGATGTTTGTGCCTTCGATCATGCCCATGCCGGGATAGAGCGTCGCCTCGGTAAGACTGCGCATGTTCGGCGATGGGTCAGTCCACAATATGCCGGTGGAGTCGAACCAGTCGCCGCGCATCCAGCCTTCCATCGGAACCACAGTCAGCTTTGCGCCAATAGCCCGCTCGCTGTTGAACATTCGCGCAAGCTCGCCCACGGTCATGCCATGGCGAACGGGGGTCCTCCAATAGCTGACAAACGACTCGCGGCCCGGATCGGCGATTGGCCCTTGCACATAGGCGCCGCCAATCGGGTTCGGACGATCGAGAACGAAGATTCCTTTGCCCGCCTTCGCAGCCGCTTCGAGAAAATAGCCCAGCGTACTTTCGTATGTGTAGAAGCGCGCGCCAATGTCCTGGATGTCGTAGACGATCGCATCCAAACCTGAGATTTGCGGTTCCATGGGACGCCGCTTGGCGTCCGTATCGCCGTAGACGCTGTAGATGGGAGCGCCGGTAGCGGCGTCCTTTGAGTTGCCGATCTCCGTTGTATCGAGGTTGCCGGCAACGCCATGTTCCGGGCTGAAGATCGCGGCCAGTTGCATTCCTGGAGCATGTGCCAGAACGTCGGCAGTGCGTTGGCCATGCGCATCGAGAGCGGTCTGGTTGGTCACCAGCCCTATTCGCACAGGATGGTTCGAATCTCCGTGAAGCTCACCAAATGCGTGCTCCTCGAGCACATCGATTCCGCTCTTTACGTCCGCGTTGCGCACTGTCAGCCGCCGCTCAGCCATCAAAGATTCGTTGTATCCAGTGATGCGGGCCAGCCGCAGTTTCTCGCCTTCACTGGCGGTGAGTTCAAGCGACCCAACAACGGCGGTCGCAATGCGGTCGCGCAGCGAGACTACCGACCCGTGACCATTGGGATGCACATGATTGGTCAGAATAATAATGTAGGTGTTGGTTACTGGATCGATCCAGATCGAAGTCCCCGTGAAGCCGGTATGCCCGAAAGACCCAACCGGCAGCAACTCCCCGCGATTGCTGGAGAAGGGAGAATCGATATCCCAACCCAGTCCGCGCAGGCTTGTGGCTGTTGCGGGCTGTTGCGGAGTGGACATCTTCTCCACTGCCTCACGGCTGAGAACCTTCTTGCCGTTCAACATCTCCTGCGCAAATCTTGCCAGATCGTCCGCTGTGGAGAATAGACCTGCATGTCCAGCCACGCCGCCCATCCGCCTTGCTGTCGGGTCGTGAACCACGCCGCGCAACATCTTGCCATGTTCATCGTATTGCGTTGGAGCTATGCGCGGAAACCACTCGCTGGGGGGAAGATAACGTGTGTCGTTCATGCCGAGCGGCGCAAAGATATTCGCATTTGCGTACTCGTTAAGCGCCATGCCCGAAACCTTTTCCACCAGAAAGCCCAGCGTCTCAAAATTGATGTCGCTATATTCAAAGCGCGTTCCCGGAGGAAAGACGGGCCTTTCCTGCATGGCAAGGGTGAATGCGGCGGAACGGCCTTCCCAGGGCTCTTTCAAATCCAGGTCTGGGCGCAGGCCGGAGAAGTGGGTCAACAGTTCTCTGACGGTAATATCGCCTTTGCCGTTTTGAGCAAACTCGGGCAGGTAGGTTGAAACAGGCGCATTGAGCCGCACCCGGCCTTCCTCAACAAGCTTCATGACAGACGTGGCGGTTGCAATGCACTTGGTGAGAGAGGCAAGATCGAAGATGGTATCCGCCGTCATGATCTCTCGCGTCGGCTCAAGCGAACGCCATCCATAAGCTTTGCGATAGACAACCTTGCCGTTGTGGCCTACGAGCACTACGCCGCCAGGGATGTTTCCCGCCGCGACAGCTTCTTCCATGATCGCGTCGATCGCCGCAAAGCTGGGCTGCCGGGAGGCCGCCGGGAGAGGTAAGGCCGTTGCAGGTTGCGCAAGAAGCGGTCGTAAGCCAGAAGCGGCGGCAAGCAAAGCCAAGAGCCACAGGAGCTGTCGGCGAAGCCGGATTCCTTTTCTTGATCTCAACATATCAACCCTCAATCGCCTTGCGAACATTGCCCTTTGCCTTGCGCAGCCGCTCAACTGACTCGCTCTTGCTCGCATGAGCCTTGAGAATAACAAGTGCGAGGGGAACGCTCATGTCGGCGCTCTCCAGAACTTGGAGAGCGACATCCCGGCTCACGTTTGCAAGAGACTCCAGGATCGCAATACCGCGCTCCAGAAGTTTCTTATTCGTCAGATGAAGATTGACCATCAGATTGCTATACACATAGCCCATCCTGGCCATCGCGCCGGTCGTTAACATATTGCAGATCAGTTTCTGCGTGGTCCCCGCTTTCAGCCTGGACGAACCCGTCAACACTTCCGGTCCGACTTCAACCTCAATTTGAATGTCGGCTGCCTTGCCGAGCGCGGAGCCACAGTTACAGGCAACGGCAATCGTCGAGGCGCCCTTGCTCCTCGCATACTCGAGAGCGCTGATGGTGTACGGGGTATATCCACTCGCCGCTAGTCCAACGACAATATCGCGGTTGCCGGGATCTCTTGCGGCCATGTCGCTGCGTCCCAACTCCGCCGAGTCTTCACTCGCCTCCGCGGATTGCGTCAAGGCCAACTCTCCGCCTGCGATCAGAAACTGAACCATCTCCGGACTGGTGTTGAAGGTCGGTGGGCATTCCGAGGCATCCAGGGCCCCAATGCGTCCGCTGGTTCCCGATCCAACATAGATAAGCCGCCCGCCTTCAGCCAGGCGCGCGGCAATCATGTCCACGGCCTTTGCAATCTGCGGCAGCACACGCCTTATGGCGCGCGGCACAACCGCATCCTCGCGGTTCATTGCGGTAACCAATTCGAGCGCGCTCATCGTATCCAGGTTCTCTGTAGCAGGATTGCGCCGCTCGGTGATCAATTCCTTCAATTTCATCTCAACTCCTCGGCATACTCAGTCCGATCGTTGCGGGGCATCAGCCAGCTTGCGCCATATCCGATCGTGAACGTTGTCACACTGCCCATGACGACGTACCAGGTAAACGGTATGCTGGTGCAAAGCCACAAATAGAGATTCAAGACAAATCCACAGGTCATGCCAACCATTGCGCCGCGTTCCGATGCCGTGCGTGTCAAGACTCCCAGAAGAAAGACGCCAAGCAGCGCCCCATAGGCCACCGAAGCGATCGACAGGCCCAATTCGAGTACCTTGCCGCCATGACGCGCAACCAACGCCAGTCCAAACAAAAGCATCGCCCATCCCACCATCGCAATGCGGGAAAGCTGCACGCGGCGCCTCTCAGTCGAATGGGGACGAAGATGCGCATAGAAGTCAACGATGGTGGTCGAGGAGAGCGAATTCAGCGCTGCGCTCAAGTTGGACATGGCCGCCGCGAGAATTGCCGAGATGAGCAGGCCGCTGACGCCGTGCGGCATATGGGAGACGACAAACGTCGGGAAGATCGTGTCTGTCCGGGCGAAGGCGGCCGGCGGCGGAAAGATGCGGTAAAACACGAACAGCATCGCCCCAACCAGGAGGAACAGCGAGAACTGAAAGAAGATGGCCACGCCGCTGGAGAGCAGGGCGACCTGAGATTGCAGTTGATTCCGTGCCGAAAGCAGCCTCTGCACAATCAGCTGATCGGTGCCATGACTGGCTGTCGTAAGGAACGCGCCGCCAATCACTCCGGACCACAAAGTATAAGTCGTGGTGAAATTGAACGAATAATCGAACACTCGAAACTTGCCCGCCTGGCCAGCCACGGTGCGCACTGTTTCCCATCCGCCAGGCACCAAATGCAGGATCGTGAACAAGCCCACAATCGTGCCGGCTAAATAGACTGTCTGTTGCAAAACGTCGGTCCAGATTGCCGCCGTCATGCCGCCCTGATAGGTGTAAATCAAGGTAAGCGCCGTAACGATGGCAATGGCGCAAAAATCGCTTTGAAACTCGCTAAGCCCGGTAAGCAAGCCGCCAAGCGCGACGCGTACAACGATCGCCACCGCAAACACGCGCACACCCTCCGCTGCTGCCCGCGTCACCAGAAAGATTCCGGCAGTCAGAGCACGCATCCGCTGACCGAAGCGTCGCTCCATGAGTTGATACGCGGTAACCAGTTCACCGCGGAAATACTGCGGGATAAACAGAAAACTGACCACCGTGCGCCCAATCAGGTAACCGATCACCAGTTGCAAAAACCGGAAGTCCTTGTCGTACGCCATTCCTGGAATACTGATGACGGTCAGAGTGCTGGTTTCAGCCGCAACAATCGAAAGCGAGATCGCCCACCATGGGATGGTATTGCCGGCAAGAAAATAGTTCTTTAGCGTTCGCTGCTTGCGGCGAAAGCTCAGGCCAAACAGTGTCACTCCGGCCAGGTAAGCGACGATCACTCCAAGATCCAGCGCATTCAATCCCATTGTGTACGTCCCTGTCGCTATTGAATTCCTGAAGTGGCCGATTTAGACGCATCTGAACCAAACGCCCTATCTTGAATCGAGGCGCTGATCTCCTTCATGTGCGATGAGATGGGAATGACGCCATCCCGCCTGGCTCCATCCTTTGGGAAGGACGGGACCAGGCGGGATGCCAATCGAATTAGAAGGTTAACTTTCCTGCGACTTGCATGATGCGGTTGTCGCGTGCGGAGGTAATGACGCCGAACGAGCTCGACGTAGTCGAGGCGGTGCCAGGCGATCCAAGGTTGGTGTGATTCAGCGCGTTGAAGGCCTCTCCGCGAAGCTGGAAGTTCAAGCCTTCGCGAATTTTGAAGTTCCGGAACAGGCCCAGATCGATGCGGGTGAAGCCTGGAGCGCTGACCACTCCGCGCTTCTCGGTGCCCACCTGGCCGAGTCCCCCGGGGTTGAGGCCGGCGGGCAGCGGCGCCGCGAATGCGCCGCGATAGAACCACTGTTGGCGCGTGCGGAGTTGTGTCCCGTTGCCCTGCCTGGGGTCGCCGATCTGGTTGGGCCGGAAGCTGGAGGAGGTGGCCCCCGCAATGCCAATTCCGGCGGAATCATTGGCTTCGTTGCCGTTTGGCTGGTTGTTCAGAGTGTTGGTGTAGCCATAGTAGACCGTGCCACCCAAGCTCTCGGTAATGGTCAGCGGAAGACCCGAATTCATGGCCAGGATGCCGGAGGTTTCCCAACCGCCGACGATGTGTCCCACAACCCCGCGCTGGTCCTTCATCCACGGCAACTCATAGACGCCGTCCACAGTCAGAACATGGGTCCGGTCGTCGGCGGCGCGGCCATAATCACCGTTGATGTTGGAAGTGTTCTCCGTTCCCGTCGAGTAGTCGTTCGGGTTGTTGGTCAGATCGCGCGACCAGGTGTAGTTTGCGTCGACCATGCTCCGGCCCGCAAACTTCTTGGTGATCTTGACCTGCAACGCGTTGTAGTTGGAGGTGAAGATCGACTGGACCGTGTCGATGGCCACGTAGCCCAGGTACGGTCTTACCTGGTTGAGCCCGCGATCGCAGGTGGTGCTGACGTACGCCGGAATGGAGGCGCCGGAATACACGGCGGCATCGGAATAAGTGCAGCTGGAAGCAACATTGGTCGGCGAGATTTTGCCGATATAGGAATTGGGTATCGGCTCATCTTCGTTTACTTTGCCAAGCAGGTTATTGCCGTGCGTGCCGAAGTAGCCGATGTCGAACATGAAGGTCGGCGACAACTGTTGCTGAAGGTCGAGCGAGTACTGCTGGATGTACGGAGTGTGGTAGGCGATCGGGGTGGCTTCAAGAAGGCCCGGTGTCGTCGAGGGAGCGATGGTTGCCGCAGTGCCGGCAGGGTCGTCGAGCACCGCGGTCGAGAGCGCGTAGCTGACCACTGCCGGCGCATTGTTCCAGATCAACGTCTCGTAGTAGCTGACTTCCGACTCGTCGTAGGCCCATCCATAGCCGCCGCGAAGCACTGTCTTGCCGTCGCCATACACGTCGTAAGCGAGGCCGAAGCGCGGCGCGAAGTTATGGTTGTCCGCCTGGCCGACCTTGTTGCCAAACGGAGAGTGCTGGCTGGGAACATTCGAATTGCCTGGAAAGATCAGGCCATCGATGTAGTTGACGGTCTGGTAATAGTCGGCATTGGGGTTTCCATTCAGGTTGGTGGTTAAGTAGCCATTGGTGTTCGGGCATGCTGTGGCTGAATAAAAGCAGATCAATCCCGTGCTGCCGATGGTGGGAGCGCTGCTGGCAACGTAGGTGGACGGGTCGAAGTTGCTCAGGCGGTTGCTTCCGTCGACGGGCTGGCCATAGTAGCCGTAGCGCACGCCCAGGTTCAGGGTCAAGCGCCGCGAAGCCTTGAAGTTATCCTGAACGAATCCCTCCATGATATTTTCCAGGATGTCCACCGTAATGGCTGTCGAGGCCTGGCTGAATCCGGCATTGGCGTTGCCTTCGAGGAAGTTGGCAAAACCAAGGTCGGTAAAGGTTGCCGTATTCAGCCCGGCAACGGTAGAGGAGATACCCGTGTTGGAACCGGAAAAGGTGAATGCACCCTCATTGCCTCCGGTGGAGTTCTCCTGCTTCTGGAAGTGGTTGTAACTGGCCCCCGCAATGATGGTGTGCCGGCCCAGCGTCTTGGTGAGGTCGCCAAAGACGTTGTGGTTTTCGTCGATGTCATGATAGATGCCCGTGCTGCCCAGATTGGTAAGCGAGTTGCCTGTCGTAAACGCGAGGGCCGGAATTACGCCGAGCACGTTTGTGTAGGGCAGGGTTGGGGTGACGTCGGTGGAGGCCGCGGAGGTGAAAGCGCCGATGGGCGTAGTGAAAATCGCGTTGCTCGAGTACGCGTAACCGAAGTTCGCCAGCATGGTGGGCGAGAAGAGATAAGTGGCGTGGCCCATATGCTGCGTGCCCGGATTCGTCGTGATGGTGGTCGAGAGGCCCGGGATGGGAGTAGCGCTGAATGTTCCAGAGCCGGAGACCGAAGGGAACGTGTCGTGGAGATAGCGGTAGAAGACGTTCAGCTTCTGCCCGAAGCCCTGGTCGATGCGAACAAAGACCTGATTGTTGTTGAAAATGTTGGGCACGGTGGATTGCAGCGAGTGCGGATCCAGGCCGGCTGCGATGTCAGCCGTGCTCGGCGGCAGCGGAATAAGGCTGTAGATATCCTTGAGGTAGGCCTTTGCCACCGGATCGATGGTCGGGACCTGGCTGCCGTATGCGGTGCAGGCTCCAGTGGATGTGTTATAGGCCGTGCACACCGACACCGGTCCCGTGCTCCAGGTAGTGCTAGTGGGCTGATACCAGACGCTGCTGAAGTTGCCCGCGCGCTCGTTGGCGTCGGGGACGAGGGCCGTTCCGGAGGTGTACTGTACCGTCCTGCGCGTCTCATCGGAGAAGAAGAAGAAGGTCTTGCCCTTGCCGTTGTAGATGTGGGGAATCCAGACCGGACCGCCGACGGTTTCGCCGAAGTCGTTGTAGCGAAGGATGGAGCGGGGCGTGAATGGCACAACCAGCTTGTTCCCCCATGCGTTCGCATTGAGCACATTGTTACGGAAGAACTCGTATGCGCTCCCGTGGAAAGCGTTCGTTCCGGATTTCGTGACCACGTCTACCTGGCCCGCGGCGCTGCGACCGAACTCCGCGGAGTACTGGCCGCGCAACGTCTTGATTTCGGAGATGGCATCCACACTGGGATAAGTAAGCAGCGTAAGGTTGGCTCCGCGATCCACGTTGTCGGCGCCGTCAATGGTCCAGTTATTGGAGGTATCGCGCGCGCCGTTGACCGAGAAGTTCACGACGCTCGACGTTCCGCTGGCAGCCGTCGATCCCACCCACAACTGATCGGTCGTGCCGCCATAGACGACACCGGGCTGCAACGTGAGAAATTGCTCGTAGTTGCGATCGTTTAGCACCAACTCATTGAACTCATCCCCGCTGATTACGCTGGACGAGGTTGCATCCTGCATATCGAGCTGGGCTTCGTCGGCGGTGACTGAGACGACCTCATTGGCGCCGCCAGGCAGCAGAGCGCGGTTGACGGTCAGAGCGTCGGTAGCGTGCAGCACCAGGCCCGTTACGGCTTCCGTCTTGAATCCCTTATCCGCAATACTCACGGTGTAGGTGCCGAGGGGTAGTGATTCCGCGGTGAAATAGCCTGTGGATCTGGTGGTCAAAACGCGAATGACCTCGCCGCGGTCCGTGTTGGTGAGCGTCACCGTGGCGCCCACCACAACGGCTCCGGTGGGATCCGTCACCGTGCCGCTGATGCTGCCTGAAACGCTTTGCGCTGGCGCGTGACTGCCAGCAATCGCCAGCCCCACTCCGATCAACAGGGCAAGGACACGTTTTGGGAATTTATACGACATCATGGTCTATTGCCTCCAAAAGTTTTTCTGGTTGAGCGGACTTAGAGCTTTTTCAGGCCAGGTGTGCGGCATTCCGTCAGAAGCTGAACAGGTTGCGGGAAGACTCGTTTTGCGGATACCGCAGAAAGCAGATCCAGTCAGAAGGTTCCAAAAACGATCCGTCCGCCCTTGGCGATGCTGTTCCATCTCCAGATCGGCACGGATTCTGCCCACGCGTCGAGTTGTTCCACAACCAGTGAAGCCCTTGATTCTCGCTCCTTGTTACGGCACGGCGAAGACCATACCGTTTGAAGGAACTCTGTTGCCGGGCTGAAAATGCCCTGGTGCCAGTTGAAGTTTGAGATCTGGAATCCCATTTTCAGAGCAGACTATTTCTGCGCTGAAAAGGAAACGGAACCCATACCTCCCGTTTTGGAAAGTGAAATATGGCGCAAGTTCCAAGTCAGCTCTGCGGTCCGGAATCTTGAGAGAAAAAGAATGCAACATGCTGCCAGAGAAGGAGTTGCATTCACTTTTCCTTTACCGCTATTTGAGCTTTCTCAGAGCTGAAAAATGGCTCATGAGGAATCGCCGCGGAAGACGGAGCAAATTGCTTCAAAGCAAGAATCAGGGCCCCATTATATGCCTCGGTGACTCGGGCATCTTGGTTGACCAGCCCAGTCATATAGATGACTGGATGACTTAGTATATCCATCCAAGGCGCTTTGTCAATCAGGATTGCATAAGGAAACTCAATAAGGGGGTGCTCGCGCCGGGAAACAGGCAGGAAGAAGCAGCCTTTGCGATCGCACTCCCACCTCATCGGGGCGATTCTCCGATGCGCCAACGAAGTGCCTTCGATGCCTGGGTAGGCTTGAGTGGCGTCAAACGGCAAACGCTCTGGTCGAAGCAGGCCAGGGCGCGAATTGCCGGTTTGGATTCTCGTGCATTGCGGAAGCGGTGGGTCCGGGGGGTTCCGTGCTACCCTCTCTTAACCGCATGAGCGAGCCCCTCTCCGCGCCAGCCCACCACCCTTCCGCCGACCTGCCCCGCGTCCTCGGCCCAAGCCAGGCTACGGCCATCGTCGTCGGCACCATCATTGGCAGCGGCATCTTCCTCGTCCCGCGCGAGATGATGCAAGACGTCGGCTCCTCCGCCCTCGTTTATCTTGCCTGGATCGTCGGCGGACTGCTGTCGCTCTTCGGCGCCATGACGTATGCCGAGTTGGGCGCCATGCTGCCCTACGCCGGCGGCGAATACGTGTACCTTCGCGGCGCCTATGGCGACACCTCGGCGTTCCTCTACATGTGGACCTGGTTCGCCGTCGCCAAGCCCGCCTCCATTGCCGCCGTCACCATCGGACTCGCCAGAACACTCGGCTTTTTCCCCGCCTTCCACTGGCTCTCGGCGCCAGCCATCGGCAGTCCCATTCCTCTCGCCTGGTCCCAGGTCTTCGCCATTGCCGTCACCTGGTTCTTCACCGGCCTCAACTATCTAGGCATCAAGAAGGCCGCCGATTTTCAACTGGTCTTCACCATCCTCAAAGTCATTCTTATCCTCATCGTCGCCGGCCTCTGCTTTGCCTCTGCCACAGGTTCCCTGTCCAACTTCACCACCAGGCTGCCTCACGCCGTCGGCGGCCTTGGTGGCTTCATGGCCGCGCTCATTGCCACACTCTGGGCCTACGACGGCTGGAACGACCTGACCATGGTCGCCGGCGAGGTCCGCCGTCCCGAGCGCAGCCTGCCCTGCGCCCTCATCGGAGGACTCTTCATCGTCGGCGCGCTCTTCATGGCCACCAACGCCGCCATCCAATACATTCTCCCCGCAGCCCAAATCGCCGCCAGCGAGAGACCCGCCGTCGCCGCTCTCACCGTCGTCGCCGGCCCCGCCGGAGCCGGGTTCGTCGCCGCCGCCATGGCCCTCAGCATCTTTGTCACACTCAACGGAACCATCATGTCCGGCGCACGCGTCCCCTTTGCCGCTGCCCGCGACCGCCTCTTCTTTCAACAGTTCGCCCACATCAACCCGCGCTTCCAGTCCCCCTCCACCTCGCTCGTCATTCAGGCAATACTCTCAACCATCCTGCTGCTCTTCCTCAGCCGCTTCCAGCAATTCTTTGAGCTCGCCGTCTTTGCCGAGTGGCTTTTCTACATGCTCACCGCCACCACCGTCTTCGTCTACCGCCGTACCTGCCCCAACACGCCGCGCCCCTACCGAGTCTGGGGATACCCAGTGTTGCCAGCCATCTTCGTCCTCTGTGCCGCCGCCGTTCTCGTCGCCAGCTACCTGAGCAATCTCAAAGGCTCCCTGCTCGGAACCGCCCTCATCCTGCTCGGCTTGCCCGTCCTGTGGTTCGTGCGCCGCCGGTATGGAGCCTCCATTCCAACCGAAGAGAGCTACTACCGATGAAAAGGGAGATCGACGCGCATAATCTTGTGTCAGCATCCGTTTCGCCACCGGATCGCCGCGGAAGGATGAAGAAACATGAAGCTGCATTTCCTTTGCATTTGCACAGTTATCTTCAATAGCGCTTTGGCCGCTTCTGCGCAGTCGGCGCAAAGCCGCGTGCTCCCATCGTCCACGCAGATGGTTGTGGTCACTACTCATGATTGGAACGCGGTGGAAGGCGTCTTGCTTCGGTATGAGCGCGCCAATGGAAACAAGAGATGGAAACTGGCCGGTGACGCAATCCCAGTCGTAGTGGGAAAGAACGGCATGGGATGGGGCGCCGGCGTCCTGCCAACAGATAGCCCCGCCGCGCGCAGCCTGCTTGACCCGGTGAAGAAAGAAGGGGACGGAAGATCGCCGGCAGGAATCTTCCGGCTGAGTACCGCCTTTGGCTATGACCCGCGGCAGCCGCCCGGATGGAAGATGCCCTACATCGTCCTCACACCGTCCGTTGAATGCGTGGATGACAGTGCTTCCAGGTTCTACAACCGCGTCTTGGATCGCGCAACCGTTTCCCCAGACTGGCACAGTTCTGAACAGATGTTGCGGTCCGATGAGGCTTACCGCTTTGGGATCGTGGTCGACCACAACGCCAATCCACCCGCTCCTGCTGGCGGGTCATGCATCTTCATGCACATCTGGAGCGGTCCGGGGCAGGGAACCACTGGCTGCACAGCCATGCCCCAAGAGAAGATTGAAGCCTTGCTTGCATGGCTCGATCCGGCCAGAAATCCAATGCTCGTGCAATTGCCGCTTGTGCAGTACAAGAAGCAGAGAAAGAACTGGCACTTGCCCAAGCTGCCAAAGTCCCTGGACTCGCGAGGGGAGTCTTGAGATCTAAACCAATGTCCATGACCGCCGCGGTTATTCTCATATCTGCTTCACATGGTCCTGGCAGTCGTCCACCGGCGCAGCCGACCCACAGAAGATGAAACTTCAAACGCTCCACAAATGCTCCGTGCCCCATTCATCGAGCGTTTTTTGCTCGATGAGTGGGAGAGCACAAATGCCGACCGTCGGCCATCGGGCCTTTCCTTCTTCCATCCTGTTTCTTTGTAGTTCCCCACCGGCGTTGCCGACCCACGGGAGATGAACCTGTGCCCCATCCATCGGACGTCTTTGTTTTTGTCCGATGGGTGGGAGTCCGTAGAACTCCATGACGACGTCTTGTTTTGTTGAACTTGCATCTTTGTTTCTTTCCAGGACTTGCTCCTGAATCGCGACAATTCCGAATCAGGCCGGCCTGCTGCCCCGTGTCCGGATTTGCGAAAGTTCGCGCCAAGGCTAATGATTCCAGGATGTAGGCGCAATGGCCACCATGCCGTTGCCCTTCGATCCGCAGCACAGGAGGAACCGTATGCGCACTGTTGCCCTTTGCTTGTTGATGCTCTTTTCCGCCGGAACACTGCGGCCACAGAACTCCACGGGGGCAGCCGTTGACGCTTCCCAGGGCGAGCCTTTCGACATTGTGATCGTAAACGGACGCATCGTCGATGGCACTGGTTCGCCCTGGTACTCCAGCCAGATCGGGATTCGCGCAGGCAGGATTGCGGCCATCGGCGACCTGACCAATACCCCGCGCCGGCAAACCATCGACGCCCTGGGCAAAGTGGTTGCGCCGGGGTTTATCGATATGCTTGGCCAGTCCGAGCTGACCGTGCTCGTGGACCCACGTCTGCCCTCGAAGATCTTCCAGGGGATCACCACGGAGATTACCGGCGAAGGCAACTCCGTTGCTCCCCTCAATCCCTCGATGATCGCAGCCGATCGCGCCGAATACGATCATTTGAAGATCACTCCCGACTGGACAACCTTCCAGGAATACTTCGCCCGCCTGGAACACCAGGGCATGGGAATCAATATGGCCAGCTATGTGGGGGCAACAAGTGTTCGGCAAATGGTGCTGGGCGATGCCGATGTGCAACCAACGGCTGCGCAACTGGTTCTGATGGAAGCGCTCGTCAATAAGGCGATGCTCGATGGAGCGGTAGGGCTTTCCACGGCGCTGCAATATTCTCCCGCACCCTACGCAAAGACCGGGGAGTTGATCGCCCTGGCCAGCGAAGCGGCGAAGTTTGGCGGCATCTATGCAACCCACATGCGCAGCGAGGGAGATGCCGAGCCGGAGGCGATCGACGAGGCGATTCGAATCGGCCGCGAGGCGCATATCCCGGTCCAGATCTGGCATCTCAAAGTCTCCGGAAAGGCCAACTGGGGCCACATGCCGCAGATTGTCGCCCGCATCGATTCAGCTCGCGCCGCTGGCGTGGACATCGGTGCCAATACCTATGCATACACCGCCTGGTTCAACACCTTTTCCGCATTCATTCCGCCTTGGGCACATGACGGAGGCGACGCCAGGCTGATCGAGCGTCTGCAGGACCCGGTTACCCGTGCCCGCATTCGCAAAGATCTGCTTACCCCCAACGGCGGCTGGGACAACGAATGGCAGGCGATTCCCGGCCCCGAGGCGATCTTGATTTCCGTCGTCCAGAATCCTGAGCTTGTGCCGCTTCAAGGCAAGCGGCTCTCTGAAGTGGCGGCAATGTGGAACGAAGACCCCATTGATGCGCTGTGCGACCTGCTGATCCGGGACAAGGCATTCACTGAAGTCGCTGTCTTCGGCATGAGCGAGCCCGATGTCGTTCTGGCCCTGCGGCAGCCCTGGGTCTCCATCGACAACGACTCGCAGGGCACGGCTCCAGACGGTCTTCTCGGTCAGGAACATCCCCATCCGCGAGCCTATGGAACCTTCCCCCGCATCCTCCGCAAATATGTGCGCGAGGAACATGCGCTTACCCTTGAGGATGCAATCCGCAAGTTCACCGCCCTGCCCGCTCAGCAGATGCGGCTTTCCGATCGCGGCGTGCTGAAGCTGGGCATGTGGGCAGATGTGGTCATCTTCGATCCAATGACCATCCGTGACCTGGCAACCTTTGAACAGCCCAACCAGCTTTCGCAGGGAATGGAGTATGTCCTGGTGAACGGTGTTCCCGTGATCGCAAGTGGAAGAATGACCGGTGCGCTACCGGGAAAAGTGCTGCGCGGACCAGGATTTGTGACCCGCTGACAGCCCGTGGAACAAGTAGCTGGATTCCAGCTACCCGATCGGGAATCTGCTTTCTATTTCTGCCTCGGCCCAACCGCTTTCACGGCTTCCGGCGCGTCGAACTGGCGGAAGTTTGCTTCGAACCGGCTAGCCAGATCCGCTGCCTGGCTGTCATAGGCGGCTTTGTCAGCCCAGGCGTTGCGCGGGTTGAGAACTTCCGGCGGCACGCTTTGGCAACTCACGGGAATATGCAGGCCAAAGGCCGCTTCTGTGACAAACTCGACATCATTCAACTGGCCATTGAGCGCGGCGCTCACCATTGCCCTGGAGTGCTGGATGCTCATGCGCTTACCGACGCCATATTTGCCGCCCGACCAGCCTGTGTTCACGAGCCAGCATGTGGACTTGTGTTGTTTCAGGCGATTTCCAAGCATCTCCGCGTAAGCCCTCGGAGCCAGCGGCAGGAAGGGCGCGCCAAAGCAGGCGGAGAACTCGGGGACGGGTTCCCGCCCCAGCCCAGCCTCGGTTCCGGCCAACTTGGCTGTGTAGCCGGACAAAAAGTGGTACATCGCCTGCTCGGGCGTCAGGCGCGCGATGGGTGGCAGCACGCCGAAGGCATCGGCGGCCAGAAAAAAGACATTGGGGGGGTGCCCTCCTACTCCTGGGACGACGGCATTTTCGATGAAATCGACCGGATAGGCGGCGCGGGTGTTCTCAGTGAGCGAGACATCGGCGTAATCGGGCTGTCCACTCGCCAAATCGAGGACCACATTTTCCAGCACTGAGCCGAAGCGGATCGCATGGAAGATCTGCGGCTCCTTTTCTTCGCTCAGGTCGACGCATTTGGCGTAGCAGCCGCCCTCGAAGTTGAAGATTCCAAAGTGGCTCCAGCCGTGCTCGTCGTCGCCGATGAGGCGTCGCTCGGGGTCGGCTGAAAGCGTAGTCTTGCCGGTTCCTGAGAGTCCGAAGAACAACGCAGTCACGCCATCCGCGCCCACGTTGGCGGAGCAGTGCATGGGCAGGACAGCATCATCAAGGCGGCGCTGGGGGAGGAGGAAGTTCATGATGCCGAAGATTGATTTCTTTATTTCGCCGGCATACTTTGTGCCGCCAATGAGCACGATGCGGCGGGTGAAATCGGTAAGGATGAAGGCCCCTGTGCGGGTTCCGTCGCGCTCAGGAACAGCTTCAAACTCGGGCGCTGCGATGACGGTGAACTCCGGCGTATGTGCGGCCAAATCAGCGAGTTCCGGCCGGATGAAGAGCTGGCGCACAAACAGGGCGTGCCAGGCGTACTCGGCAATGATGCGGATAGGGAGCCGGTAGGCTGGGTCCGCTCCGGAGTCGAGATCCTGGACGAAGACGTCGCGCTCGGCCATGTGTACAAGGACCCGTTCGAGAAGGGCGTCAAATCGTTTAGGCTCAATCGGTTGGTTCACGCGGCCCCAGTTGACCGTGGCGTGGGTGACTTCATCGTCCACGATGAATTTGTCCCTGGGACTGCGGCCGGTGCGTGGGCCGGTGGTGGCCACGAATGCGCCATTGGCCGCTATGCGGCCTTCGCCGCGCAGCAGTGCGGTCTCGACCAGTTGTGCAACCTGCATGTTTGCATGGACTTGCGGGCCAACCGCCAGTGCCCGAACGGCCTCGACTATCGAGAGATTTCCCATGGACAGAATTCCTTCCGTGCAAGAAAAAATAGAAGAATGTGAGTTAAGAAATTATGCCACAGGGCAGAGATCAGGGGACTAGGTCTCTGACCGTCTGGTTATGTACCCGTAAAAAGTGTAGCGCCGTGTAT
>PLFY01000184.1 GCA_003138365.1 Acidobacteriaceae bacterium | reverse complement strand
AGCACCATTTCATCCGGTCAGAGCTAGGGACTAGCTTGACAGAAGTGCAGTAAGACCATAGGCCTCTATTGATTGCCGGGTGCCCCAGGTTCCGATTTTGAAACCTGGGAGTGTAACATCGTCAACTTATTTCGCCGCCGCCCGGAGCGCCGTCAGCATCTCGCGGCGCAGAATGGCGTTGATGCGCGACTGATAGCCCTTGCCTTGTGCCTTCAACCACTCCAGCACATCCGCATCCACGCGCGCGGTAATCTGCCGCTTCACCGGACGATAGAAGTGGCCGCGTTCGGCAGTCTTCCACTGCTCCTCGGTCAGCTCGGGAATGTCGCTGAAGTCGATCTCGCTGTCGGGCCGCTGCGCCAGCGCCTCCAGCTTTGCCAACCGCTCCTCCGTCATGGGAGGCAGCGTGTCCAGCGTATAACTAACGATTTTCGTGCTCATAAAGCCGTTGCTCCTTTCGCGATGCGTATCGTGCCGAGATGATGCGAATGATCTCGATGGTTGCTCCGTGCGCATCTTCCTCTCGAACGGTGTGCGCCACCATCATGAGCAACCTGTTGCCAACCTTGCCGTAAGTCTGCCAGCGCTGCTCCCCGTCCTGGATGCGATCTTTCAAAGACACAAAGAGCGGATCTCGAAACACTTCGCTGGCATCCTCAAAGCTCACGCCGTGCTTGCGCTGATTGGAGAGGTCCTTCGCCTCGTCCCATTCGAAACGGACTCCTGTCACAACAATAATATAATTACAAATAAGCAATTATGCAACAAAAAAACTACCCCGCGACAACATTGTGGGCTGGGGCTTCAATGGACACCGGCTCTGATCGCGGAAACTGAGGGAAGCAATCAGCCCCAATTGCCGTAAGTATACTGGTGATGCCCCTGCTTTTTGCGTGGTTCCTTCCCTAAGCACGAGCCTTCGTCATGGAATCTTTCTTCATTCGCTATCGAAATCTACTGGTGCTGCTGGGCATTCTGCTGGCGCAGGTCATTGGCTTGGCCGTGCAGGTGCGCCAGACTGACGCCGGACGCAATACTCTTGACCCGCAGGACGGCCCCGGCGTGCGCCTGATCCGCTTGTGGGCCAATGCCCTGGTCACGCCTCCGGAGCGGCTCATCCACATCTCAAAGCTCGGGACTGACAGCTTCTGGCAGAACTATCTTGACCTGCGTCACGTCCGTGAGCAGAACCAGGACTTGCAGAAGACCATCGACCGCCTGCGGCTGGAGCAGGCCGCGCTGCTTGAAGATGCGCGCCAGGGCCAGCGCCTGCAAGCCCTCCTCGACTTCCAGCAGAAATACATCTACAAGACCGTGGCCGCGCAGGCCATCGGCTCCAGCGGCAGCGACCAGTCGCACGTCTTTTATATCGACAAGGGCGCTGACTACCAGCTTCACCCGGACATGGCTGTGATTACCGCCGACGGCATTGTCGGCAAGGTCCGCGACGTCTTTCCCCATTCAGCCCAAGTGCTGGCCATCAACGACCAGACCAGCGGCGCGGGTGTGATCCTTGAGACCACGCGGATTCGCGGCATCCTGCGCGGCAACGCTTCCGGCCAGCTCCAGATTGTGGGCATCCTGGCCGACAACCGCATCCAGCCGGGCGAAAAAGTGCTCACTGCCGGCGGCGACCTGATCTTTCCGCGAGGACTGCCGGTCGGAGTTGTCGAGAAGGTGGTCCGCGACCCCGATCGCGACTCATTCGTCGATGTAATTGTCAAACCGGCCGCCCATCTTGACCGCCTCGACGAGGTGCTCGCGATTACCGCCACCGAGCCTCGCTTCTCCACCGAACAGCAGCAGGACCTGGCTACCAGCGAGGCCCTGAAGGGCGCGGAAGCGGCGGCAATCAAGGAGCAGAAGAAGGCATCGGAGATCATGGCCGAACGCCTGCCTGGCCTGGTGGACCCCAACCTTCCGCCGGACCAGCAGCCGCTCCACGACAGTTCCAACCCCAATCTCGTGGCCCACCCGCCCCAGGCGCTGCATCCGGACCGCTTCACGCCGGGGGGGGCGCCGGACACGGCGACGGGCACAGGTGCAGGCTCGACGCCGGAAGACACCGCGAAACCCGCGCAGGCCAACTCACAGGACAGACCGGACGGTGCGGACAGCAAGTCCGTTCCCAAGGCTAAAACCAAGCCCCAGCAATCCAAGCCCCAGCAATTCAAGCCCCAGGAGAATCCATAGTCATGCCTGTCCTGGGCGCAAACTTCCGCCGCGATTTGGAGATCCGCCGCTATCCGGTGCTGGCCTATGCCCTGGTGCCACTGGCGGCGCTGGTGCTCCAGGCCTGGCTGCCACGCGTCCTTGGCCCCTATGCCTGGTTCGACCTCCCGCTGGTGGTCACCGTCTATTTTGCTTTGGGACGCCGCAGCCCCATCCAGGGAACACTCATGGGCGCAGGCATGGGGATCTTCGAGGATGCGCTCACCCACCACGCCATCGGCATCAACGGCATCGCCAAAACCGTGGTTGGCTTTTTGGCGGCGTCGGTCGGCATTCGCATCGACGTGGAGAACTTCACCATCCGGCTCCTGCTCGTTTTTCTGCTCTCTCTGGCCTCCAGTGCGACTTATGTCTTTGTCTACCGCGTCCTGTTGGGGCTTGATCTGGAGTGGAACTGGTTTACTGAACTCTTCACGGCGGTCGGCAATTCGCTGATCGCCATGGTGCTGTTTCCCCTGCTGGATCGTCTGCAAATCAGAGATTGACCGGCGGTTGACTCGAGCATGTGAAAGCTGCGAGCCTCGCCCAAGCTCGAATTCCCCTCTAGATTCTCATTGCTTCGACTCCGGCACTCGAATACCATTGCGCCCATGAGATTCAACCCACCAAGCCGGAAAACGGCCGGAGAAACCGCGAGCCTACTTGCGTTCCGTGGCCTGCCGCTAGCCGCTCTGATCGCGATTCTCGCGGTCATTCTCTATTATTCATTCGCCTTTTTCATGCTTGCGTCGATCGCAGATGCCAAAAGGGTCGGTCAGGCCTCTCCACCAGCCCAGCTCTCGTCCGACGATGTGTCAAGGCTGAAGAAAGAGGCCTTGGACGCTGAATTGGTGGAAAAGCTCAAAGAAGATGTCAAACGCTACCTTGAATGGGTCATGGCCATCGCTGGAGTTTTTGCCGTCGCGCAAACGTTGGCAGCGGGATTTACCGCTCAGGCGTTCACCGACCAAGCCGAGAAGGCCATCGGCCGAGCCGAGGCGCAGCTCGATCGGGCCCAGACTGAGCTTGAGCGATTCAAGCAAAAATACGAGGGATTGGTCGTTGCCGAAGAGAAACGCACCGAGGCACTCGACGAGTTGAAGCGAAGATATATCGGGTTGCAGCCCGTCGACGACCGGCCCGCGGCAACTCCCGCAAATCGGGATGCGCTGGCTGAGGGACTTGATTGGCGCGATGATCTCTACGGATCGATGAAGATCGAGGATCGTCAGCGCCTGTTATCCATCGAACGCTACCTTGGATTCGACTTGAAGCTGAAGCCCAGCGACATCAGCACACCGTACACGCTGCGGGTGCTGGCGAATTTTTATGTCTCCAAATTCGAGTATGAAAAGCGCTTCGCCTCGGCGCATATTGGCGATCTGGAGAGGGCGGATTACCTGCTGCAGCTCTGGATTCAACTGCGCCCCAGCCAGTTCGAGATTCGCAACGACCTGGGCTTGGTGTACGGCCGGCTCTCCAAGTACTTCGAGGACTTGGTCACGGCTACAGGCGTCTCCGGCGAGGAAAAGGCCGCCGCCGTCGAGCTGGGCCAGAAGTATCGAACAGACGCGTATCAGCAATTCGATTTGAGCCGCCAAAACGAACCAAACCAGCAGCGCGCCTACTATAACTTGGCCATCATCGAGAAAGAGTACCGGAACAACCTGCCGGTTGCGATCCAATTCCTTGAGAAGGCGCGAAAAATCACCGCATGGGAACACCGCGAAAACAAGACGATGCTGGGAAATCTGCTCTACAACTTTGCCTGTTACCGCGCTCTGCAAACCGTGGCCGACAAGGCGCTTGGCGATGCCGGAAAGGTGGATGAAGTGGTGAGCCTGATCGAAGAAGTAGCAAGCAAGGCGTACACCCCCGAAGCGCAGGTGGTTGCAGATTTCGACAACGATGGGGTGAATCGCACGCCGAAGGGCGATTTTTACGACTTTCTTCAGGGGCTTGCAAAGGAAGGAGATGAAGGGCGGAAAGCGATCGAGCGAATGAATGCGGCCCGGCCTTCGCTTTCAACGAGAAAATAGAAGCCGCTGCTCTACAGAATAGGATTGCCGTCGATCCGCATCGTTGCTCCTTTTACAGGCTATTCGCCCGTTTCAAACCATCCTCAGTATAACGCGACTCATCGGCCTGGTCAATCCAACCGGCTCGGGGCCTTTTAGTTCACGCTCGCCAATTTCCAACCCCAATTTCCAAACTTTGGCGGGTCCAATCCACCTGTTTCAGAATGAAACACACAAGGGCGGCGAACACGGCGGACGCGAATGCAAGCAGAAAACCCGGCAACGCTAGGATCGTCACTGTATCCTAGGCGCAGACCAATGTATTCAAGCATGGGAAACCGAGGCGAAAAGCTTTCCCCCCTCAAGTTGGCGGTGGTGCAGTACGGCATCCTCTTGATGATGTTGGCGCTGACCGCGGGGCTTTGGCGGCTGCAGGTGCTGGGCGCGGACAACTACCGCCTTTTGGCCGAGCAGAACCGCGTCCGCAAAGAGCCCGTGCTGGCCCCACGCGGCAAACTCTTCGATCGCGAGAACCGGCTGGTCGTGGACAACTACCCATCGGTCTCCTGCTTTCTGGTTCGCGAGCAGAACCGCAACGTGGACAACGACCTGCCTCTGATCGCGCGCGGGCTGGACCTCGATGTGGAGCAATTGCGCGCCACTCTCCGCCGCTATCGCGCCGCGCCCGGCTACCAGCCCATCCCCATCAAGCTCGACGTCACGCCCGACGAGGAAGCCTTTATCGAGGCGCATCGCAACGAGCTGCCGGAGCTCGAGACCATCGACGAGGAGCGGCGGCTCTATCCCAATGACGGCTTTGCCGCCCACCTCATCGGCTATGTGGGCGAGGTGAGCGAGGAAGATCTGAACAACCCGCGCTTTGCCTATAACAACCCCGGTGACGTGGTGGGCAAGGCGGGCGTGGAAGAGACCTACGACGAACTGCTGCGGGGGCAGGATGGATCTCGGGATGTGATCGTGGACAGCCACGGCCGAGAGGTGGGCTACCTGGGCATCCAGCACGCCATCCCCGGCCAGGACCTGCGGCTGACCATCGACAACGACCTGCAGCGTGCCGCTGAACTTGCCCTGGGCGACCGCAACGGCGCAATCGTCGCCATGGACCCGCGCAACGGCGAGATTCTGGCCATGGTTTCCCGGCCCAGCTTCGATCCCAATGAGTTCGCGGTGCGCATCAATCGCGCCGACTGGAACCAACTGATCACCGACCCCGACCACCCGCTGATGAACAAGAGCATCCAGGCCCAACTGGCTCCAGGATCGACCTTCAAGATCCTCATGTCCGTTGCCGGGCTGCAGGAAGGCGTCGCGCAGAACATGAAGATCACCTGCTCGGGGGGATGGGGACCCTACGGCTTTTTTCACCACTGCGACGAACATCACGGCGCAGTCGATATTCACAATGCCATTCCCTTCTCCTGCGACACCTTCTTTTACATGCTGGGCGACAGGCTGGGCATCGACAGAATCGCAAAGTATGCCACTGCCTTCGGCTACGGCCAGAAGACCGGCATCGATCTGCCCGGCGAACAGGCCGGCCTCATGCCCTCCGCGCAGTGGAAGATGAAGAACTACCACAACCGCTGGTATCCCGACGAAACTCTTGACGTAGCCATCGGCCAGGGAGCCGTTGAGGCAACGCCGCTGCAACTGGCTCGGATCATCGGCGGCATCGCCTCGGGCGGACACATGGTCCGGCCCCACGTCGTGTTTCCCGATCAGCTTCCCGCGGACTTCCGCAAGGCCTTGCCGGAAAGCTTCCCTGGATCGGGCGACGCATACATCCCAATCGATCCGGACAACTGGAACATCATTACCGCCGGCATGTATCAGGTGACCCAGCCCGGGTTGTACCACACCGCTGGCGCGGATGGCTTACCAGGAATCGACTTTGGCGGCAAGACCGGAACCGCCCAGGTGATGAGCCACGAGGCCCTGGATAAGACGACCAAGGGCACGGTCACCCGCCCCAATGTCTGGTTTGTGGGCGTCACACCCACTCACAATCCCGAACTGGTGGTCGCCGTCCTCTGGCAGAATGGCGGGTTCAGCTACTATCCTGCCCGCATCGGCGCCAGGGTTGTGGCAGCGTATGTAGAAAAGCAGCGCCGCCTGGCGCACAACCTTGTGCCGGTCAAGACAGCGGCTCCCGTCGAGATGACCGCCGTCTGGACCGTTCCAGACTCTGCTTCCGGCGCCCGCGCCGCAACCGGCAAGCAAGACGGCAATCCTTCCCCGATCCAGGCCGGCCGCTTCCTTGTGCAGGACGGCCAGATCGTTGCTGATGCAAACCAGCAGACGACTCCAGCTTTGAAAGGGCACGACTTCAGTCGTGCCGTAAAGGCCGCACAACGAACGCGGGCTTTAGCCCCTGAGGGACAAATCAGCCGGATGAAACCTGCACCCAAGGCGGACGCCCCATCCTTGCGTGTTCTTTCTGGCGCAAGGGTGGGAAGCCATGAACCCAGACCGGCCTCGGTTAACCCCTCTGCAACGCCGAAGCAACTGGCCGCAACTCCGACCACCGCTTCCGGGAAGGGACAATAGCCCCCGTGCGCCGCTTTCTCAGCTTTCGAGATTTCGACTGGACCCTGCTCGGCATCGTCCTGGTGCTCTGCACGATTTCGGTCTTGGAAATCTACTCAGCCACGCTCCACACCAAGTACATCGGCTTCCATACCAAGCAGATGTACTGGATCGCCGGCGGCTTGGTGGCCATGTTCGTCTTCGCCAAAATCGATTATCACAAGCTGATCGACTTCGTTCCCTGGGCCTATGGAGTCTGCCTCGTCGCCCTGGTGGCAGTCCTGGCCGTGGGACAGAAGGTTCTCGGCGCGCGCCGCTGGATCAAGCTCGGCCCCATGCATTTTCAGCCCTCCGAGTGGGTCAAGCTCGTGCTTATTCTGGCCGTTGCCCGTTATTTTGCAAACCTTGGCGGCCGCAGCCTTACCTGGAAAGACATCTTCAAGGCCTTTGCGCTGGTCGGCGTTCCCATGCTCCTGGTCCTCAAGCAGCCCGACCTGGGCACCACCCTGACCTACCTGCCCATCCTGGTCGCCGGCCTCTTCCTGGGCGGAATCAACGTCCGCCAGGCGCTGATTCTGGGCACATGCGGCCTGGCATTGGTGGCCGGCGTCTGGACCAGCGGCAAGCTGCTCAAGCCCTATCAAAAAGCCCGCCTCACCAGCTTCATCAACCCCGACAACGACCCCAGAGGAACTGGCTACCAACTCCTGCAATCCAAAATCGCCGTGGGCTCCGGAGGAGTCTGGGGCAAAGGCGCAGCCAAGGGAACCCAGACCCAGGGCGACTTCCTCCCCATCCCCCATGCCGACTTCATCTTTGCCGCTTTCGGTGAGGAACATGGCTTTGTCGGCGCGTTTTTCGTGCTGCTGCTATACTTCTTCGTATTGATGCGTTTGATTCAGAACGCTCAAACAGCCGCCGACCTGTCCGGCTCCTTGATTATCATGGGGGTAGTGGCTGTGTTGACCTTCCAGATCGCGGTCAACGTGGGCATGGTCATCGGCTTTATGCCAGTCACCGGAATTCCTCTACCGTTAATGAGTTACGGGGGGTCTTCGGTGTTGTTTACGTTCCTGGCGCTGGGTGCGGTTATGAATGTCCGCATGCGTCGGTTCGTCAACTGAGGGTTTCGGAGCCTTGTGGCACGAGCCTCGTTTCAGAGTTTAACCTCCTGCGTCCCCCGGAATTGTCCGGGCCGCAAGAGACCAAGTTTAAGCATTTAGCCGGCCAGGTCCGGATGGATCTAGAGCCCGGCAGGATTGGGTTCATGAGCACGCAGAGACGGGAAAACCGTTGGCAGCGTACAAGTTGCACGAAAAGCGCGAGAGCATCGGGACACGCAAACCCCGCTCCGATTGCGCTGCACTGTCGTGCACTCGCCACGGTTGGAACGGCCCCGCCCGCAATTTCGGCATGGTTGGCCACAAACTCTCTGCAATCGGATCACAGTTACCTGAACTTCGTTACGCTCGCCTGGTTTGTCTCGCAGGACATTCGCCGCAGTTCGCCGCCCCCTGGGGCTGGCATTCGCGCGGCAACCGGCACACGAACGACTCGCAGGTCATTCCTTCCGTTCATCCCCTCCCCTGCCGGTTTCACGGGTTTCCATCCAACCTTGCCGCAGTTCCCAGTTGGCGATCGCCGCTGGACGGAAAGGTACGATGGCAAAAGAGATTTGCATCTCCAGCACGCCGCATGAAACGCGGCTTGCAATCCTTGAAGACGATCAACTCGCGGAAATCTACTACGAACGCGAAAACGAATACACCCTGGCCGGCTCCATTTACAACGGCCGCGTCACCCGCGTCCTGCCCGGCATGCAATCCGCCTTTGTCGATGTGGGCCTGGAGCGCGACGCCTTCCTCTATGTAACCGACTTCCTCGAACTCGAAGACCAGGAAGAAGCCGACGAGCTTGAAAAGGCCGCGGCCAGCGGCGGCAACCAGGCTCCCCGCGAGGTCCGGCACTCGAGTGGCGCAGAACCGGCTGCCCAAACTGGCCAGACTGCCCGCAATGGCGGCCGCGCCGGCCAAAGGCCCGACCAGAAGCAGGAGCCGCGCCCGGAACGTCCCGCCCAGGACCGCCAGCCACGCGGCCAGCGTCTCTCGGTCGAAGCCATTCCCGAGGCCGGAGACGATTCCCAGGCGGCTCCCGAATCCTCGTTCATTTCCGGCGAATCCAGCAGCGCCCAGGACGACTCCACCGATCCAGGCGCCAAGCGCTGGCGCGGCCGCCGCCGTCGCCGCGGTGGCCGTGCCGGCGATCGCGATCAGGGCCCTTCCGGCGCCCCCGAGGGCCAGCCGGAAGCAGTCGAGTCCACTGAGAACTATCCACAAGCCGTCGCTGAATCTGAGGTTGCGCCGCTCATTCATGCCACTGCGCAAGCTCCCCGCACCCCTTACGCTCCGGCCTCCCACGCCCCGGTTCCCTTCGTCCTGCCCGGTGAGTCGCTCTCCAAGTACGGCGGAACTCCGGGTGACGACGCGCCCGAGTCCGCACCCAAATCCAGCCCCGCCGCACCGGCCCGGCCAGCCAGTACCTTCAAGCCGGCAACCATGATTGAAGCGCCCCTCGCGTGGGACGGCAGCGGCCTGTTGCCCGGCGAATCGCTCTCCAAGCATCGCACCCGCAAGCCCGAACCCGTTGCGGAAGCGGATCACCACACCGTCCATGCGGAAGCGTTCCAGGACAACGGCGCCGCTCCCGACGAGATCGAGGAAGAAGAGTTCGTTTCCGAGCGGGTCGAGGCCAGCCCGCCATCCGCCGCTGAAGACCGCCTTGTTCAGGAAGAACCCCTCGAACCAGAGCCCTTCGAGGAAGACAAGTTCGAGGAATCGACCGAGTCCGCGCCTCAACCCCTCGCGGGCAAGCCGGACGACTACACTGTCGAGCCGGTGATCGACGAGCCATCGGCCGATGAGCCAGTCGCAGATCCGGTCATCCGGCAGAATGAGTCTGCACCCGGCCTTGGGTCGAACGAACCCGCACCCGCCCAGTCCCCTTCCGAAGACGAAGGCGCGGCTGCCGAGTCCGAAGCAGTTGAATCCCATCGGTCCGCCTCTCACCACGTTGACCCGCTGCCCCCCACCGGTTTCCGGCTTTTTGGCCTTGGCGGCAAAAAGAAAACTGAAGAACCCGCTCCTGCCCCAACTCCGGCGGCTTTAAAGCCAACCTCTGTAGCCTCCGTCTCGGCCTATGCCCCCGGCAGTGGCCTGATCGAGGAAGAACTTATCGAGGAGGAGGAGTTCGACGCGCCCCACCATCATCACAAGGCCGATGAGCACGACCTTGAAGACTATGAGGAGGAGACGCTGCCCAACCAGATTCGCTCCGGCGATCTGGGCGAAATGTTCCAGGAAGCCCACCTCGACCACAAAATCCAATTGAACTTCGACGGCAAGAATGGCGAAGAGGAAGACGGATTCGACGACGAAGACGACGAGGACGAGTCCGCCGCGGCGGACCAACCAGCAGCCGGAGAAGGCCAGAGCGCTGCCCAGCAGCCCCGTGACCGCGGCGGTCGCGGCGGACGCCGCGGCCGTCCAGGCCAGGCAGGATCTGGAGGCCAAGGCCAGGGCAACCGCAGTGGCCGCGGACCCTCGCGCCGCTCCATGCAAACCTCCGATCTGCCCATCATCAGCGACCTGTTGAAGCCCGGCCAGGAAATCCTCGTCCAGATTGCCAAGGAGCCCATCGCCAAGAAGGGCGCCCGCATCACCAGCCACATCGCCCTGCCCGGCCGCTTCCTGGTCTTCATGCCCACAGTGAGCCACGTTGGGGTCAGCCGCAAGATCGCCTCCGACGAGGAACGCCAGCGCCTCAAGCGGATTCTTACCCACGAGCGCGGCGACGCCTCTGGCGGCTTTATCGTGCGCACCGCGGCCGAAGGCGCGTCGGAAGAAGAACTCCGCTCCGACCTGCGTTTCCTTATCCATCTTTGGGACGAGATCAAGACCCGCTCCGACACGTCCAAGTCGCCGGCGCTGATCTATCACGATCTCTCGCTGATCGAGCGCATCCTGAGAGACCAGGTAAGCTCCAACTTCTCCTCCATCTGGGTCGACTCCCAGGACGACTACGAGCGCATCGTCCGCTTCCTCAACCGCTTTTCGCCCAACCTGGTCCGCCGCGTCAAGCTCTACACCAAGGATACCCCGCTCTTCGAGCACTTCGGCATTCAGGACGAAATCTCCAAGGCCCTGCGCTCCAAGGTCTGGCTCAAGAGCGGCGGCTCCATCGTCATCAACCAGACTGAAGCCCTGGTAGCCATCGACATCAACACCGGCAAGTATGTCGGCAAGTCGGCGCGCCTTGAGGACACCATCGTCAAGACCAATCTCGACGCGGTTCCCGAGATCGTCCGCCAGATTCGACTCCGCGACCTCGGCGGCATCATCGTCATCGACTTCATCGACATGGACGAGCGCAAGAATCGCTTCAAGGTTCTGGCGGCTCTGGAGGAAGCTCTCAAAGCCGATCGTGCCCCCACCAAGGTTCTCCAGTTCAACGACTTCGGCCTGGTCGCCATCACCCGCAA
>PLFY01000190.1 GCA_003138365.1 Acidobacteriaceae bacterium | reverse complement strand
AGCATCGGCCGCACCCGCTTGGCCCAACTCGTCTCATCATGGGTTCCGCCGGGCACGCGCTCGAAGTGCAGCGTCTCCCCCTGCCGCCAGCCGTTGGCCTTGAGCCGCCGGTTGAGCTGCTCGGCGTCGTGCAGGGTGCGGCGGCCCTCTTTGTCGCCTACGTCGAGCCACAGGCGGGGACGCTCCCAAATCTCCGGTGCGCGCTCATTGAGGTAGCCGAGGATGCTCTTGTGGTTCCACCACACGCTGGGCGAGAGCACAGCCAACCTGCCAAACCACGTCGCGTACCGGAGGCCGAGATAGAGAGACACCAGGCCGCCGAGTGACGATCCGCCCAACGCTGTGTGCTCGCGGTCGGTGCGCACGCGATACTGGCTGGCGATCCAGGGCAGAATCTCGCGGGTCAGCATCAGGCCGTACTCAACCGCCTCGCCGCCGCCCATCTCCCAGTCGAGCTCATGCGTGTACTCGGAAATCCGCCGGTCGCCCGCGTTGTAGATGCCCACGATGATGAGCGGTTCCACTTCGCCGGCCTCGATGGCCGCGTCGGCCTGCTCGCGCAGAGCCCAGGTGCGGCCGGGGATGAAGGAAGTTCGCCCGTCAAAGAGGTTCTGCCCGTCCTGAAGGTAGAGAACAGGATAAGTGCGCTTGGGCAGCAAATCATAGCCCGGCGGAACGTAGACGATGAGGTCCCGCTTGCCGGGCAGGTAGCTGCTGGGGAAGGCGCGATGGAGCCGGAGCCGGGGATGCAGAGTCGCTTCGCCGGCCGTGAGCAAGCCCAGGAGCCCAGGCGGCGATGAGCTTGTGTCTGTGGATTGTGGTTCCAGATTCAATCGCCGAGGCCCTCTATTGCTGGTTCGTCTGCCGCCGGGTGAGGCGCTAAGAAAACATCTGCCCCGGCTGTTACAGTATCAAGAAATTGGCGGTTCTCCAATCGTCCGCTTTGAATCGGGAGACTTGGCGCAAAGAAAGCAAGTTGTTTTGGGAGCGCTCAAGGCGAGGTTCGTGAAATGGTTCGCGAGTATCACAAGTGGCATTCCAGCCGTCTGGGCAGAGAGATGGAACTGCTCGTCTTTGGCCACGCCGGCTTGCCCGTAATCGTGTTCCCCACATCCGGTGGAAGATTCTTCGAGTTTGAAGACCGGGGGATGATCGCGGCTCTCTCCGGCAAGATTGACGCCGGCCACGCGCAGGTCTACTGCGTGGACTCCGTGGACATGGAGAGTTGGTACAACCGAGCCGTCTCTCCACGCTGGCGGATTGCCCGCCATGTGCAGTATGAGGACTACCTGATTCACGAGGTGACGCCGCTGGTTCGCCTCAAAAACCACGACCCGCATCTGGTTGCGCTCGGTTGCAGCTTTGGCGGCTATCACGCGGCAAACATCGCCTTTCGCCATCCGGATGTGTTCACGGGGATGCTCTCGATGTCCGGAGCGTTTGACATTGCCAACTTTCTCGGCGGCTACTACGACCAGGATTGCTACTACAACCTGCCTACTCACTATCTGCCCAACATGAGCGACCCATGGTTCTTTGACCACTACCGGCGAAACACCTACGTGCTGGCTACCGGCTGGGACGACCAGTGCCTGGGACAGAACCAGAATCTCGATCGCATCTTGAGCGCGAAAGCGATTCCGCACAAGCTTTATATATGGGACTCGCATAACTCCCACGACTGGCCGACATGGGAGCGCATGGTGCGGGACTATCTCTGAAGAGATCAGGGATCAGAGACCAGCGATCAGAGATCAGGGATCAGGGAACAGAGATCAGGGAACAGGAACAGGACCAGGGAACAGAGATCAGGGAATCGGAAGCTGCCGCACGGGTGAATGCCAGAGCGTATTTCAAAGATGGGCCTTGTATCAGGGCACGACTTCACAGCTTGCAGAGGAACTCAATCGTGCGGTAGGCCAGGGATTTATCCCTGGCATAGGATCAACGGGAATCACGCGGGCTTTAGCCCCTGAGGTATGCTTTTTGCCGCCTTTGACCCAGAACAGGCCTTTTTCCGCAGCCTGTTTATACTACAGTTGCAGATCGGGAATTCCGGAGGGAGCAGGGGGTTTCAACCCCCTGAATGAGAGCGAAATGACAGGGCCTTTACAGGCTGCGGAAAAACTCATTCCGGGGCGCAGAAAGCGTCAGGGCACGACTTTAGTCGTGCCGTAAGTGTCGCAGAATCAATACAGGCTTCAGCCCCTGCGGCCCGCTTTTCGGGTATTTCGGTTGAACTCGGGCCTTTTTCCGCGGCCTGTTTAGGCCCCGGGCCCTTGTCACTTTTCCGGCACAAGCCGCAAGTACAACTATCGCATTTAGCCCCTGATGATCACCTTTTCCTGCCCGGATGCCATTTGTCCAACCGGATCTGGGGAACAGGCGCCAGCCAGCGCGGACCTGTCCGTTGGGACCCAGTTCACCATTCGGCGCCAGGTCGATGTGCATCCTCCTCAAAATAGGTGAACACAAATCATGCAAGATTTCGCCGTTGCCCCGTTCGCAGGGAGTGGACAGCGGCGATTTTCGCATTTTTACCGGGAACCATTTCGTCTCCGCCGGGGTCCAAGGAAATAGCATTCCAATATGTTGGTCCGAGGAGGACCCTATGCGCCGGATTCTTGCCGTCTTCAGTCTTGTTGCTTTTAGTCTTGCCGCGTTCACACTCGCCGCTGCCGCGCAGTCGCAAGCCGGGCCTGCAGCCAAGTCGAAACTCACCGCGCCGCAGGCGCCGTCTGCCCCACCGCAGGTGGTCAAAGACCTGCCGGTACGCAAGGTCGTGCTCTACAAAAACGGAGTGGGCTACTTTGAACACGCCGGGACGGTGAACGGCAACCAGCGAGTGGCCATCGACTTTACCTCGTCGCAGTTGAACGATGTCTTGCAGTCTTTGACAGTCCTGGACGAAGGCGGCGGCCGGATCAGCGGGGTCAATTACAACTCCACCACCCCCATCGAGGAGCAATTGAAAACGCTGGCACTGGGGCTGAAGGATTTTCCAGCGACGATCGCCCTCTACCAGGCCCTCCGCGGGCAGCGCGTTGAAGTGACCGGCGCGGGCGCTTCCCTCACGGGCAGGCTCGTGAATATTGAATTTCGCAAGGAGACGGACAAAAATGGGCAGGCTTCCGACGATCATTACTTTCTCATCGTCGCGACAGATTCCGGAGCGTTGCGTACGGCGGAACTGACGGATTCCGTCTCGGTGCGCATGATCGACGCATCTCTGCAAAAGCAATTTGCCAATTACCTTGAAATCGTTGCCTCGGCGCAGGATCAGCAGGTGCGCCACCTGGTGCTGGAAGACCGCGGCGCGGGCGAACGCCAGTTGCGTGTGAGTTACATCAGCGCGGTTCCGGTGTGGAAGTCGACGTACCGGATTGTCTTCCCGCAAACTGCCAACGGCTCGGCAACCATGCAGGGTTGGGCGGTTGTGGATAACACGGTAGGCGTGGATTGGGACAATGTGCAACTTTCTCTGGTGGCGGGGGCGCCGCAGAGCTTCATTCAGCCTCTGTCGCAACCGCTGTATACCCGGCGGCCGGAGATTCCGATAGCGACCAGCGCGCAGACCACGCCGCAGACGCATGAGGCGGCGGAGATGGAGTTGAAGTCGATCCATGGGTCGTTAACTACGCCCACGAGCCCACCCATGGCCCTGGCGTTCTCTGGCAGGAACTCCGCGCAATTGGCAGCAGTGAATGCGGGTCCAATGGCGGGGTTTGGTGTTGCCGGGATGGAGGGGCTGGGAGGGTCCGCGAGCGGGCGGATCGGTTCCGGCTCCGGCAACGGCTACGGCCCCGGCTCAGGCGGCAATGTTGGAGGTGGCCTCTATCGCGTTGGTGGCAGAGTCAGCCAAGTCTCCGACGCCATTCAGGAAGGCGACGTCTCCACCAACGCCTTCGACGATTTCTTCGAATACGCGCTGACGCAGCCGGTGACCATTCACAAGAACGAGTCGGCGATGGTGCCCATTCTGCAGCAGGAGCTGCCCGCCGAGCACGTAACGCTCTGGAGCCAGTCGGAGAACAAGGCGTTGCGGGCGCTGTGGCTGGAAAACAAGTCGAAGCTGACGCTGGATTCGGGCAGTTTCTCGATCTTCGAGAGCGGTGAGTTTGCCGGCGAGGGACTGCTCGATCCCATTCATCCCGGCGAGAAGCGGCTGCTGTCATACGCGGCGGATCAGGCGGTTCGCGTTCATCTCTCCGGCCATGACAGCGAGCGCACGCTGCACCATGTGAAGATCGGCAAGGGCGTGATCCTGGAAACGCAGATGGTTGTGGCCTCAATGAAGTACACGGCGAGCAACTCGGCGGACGAGGACCGGGTGGTTCTGTTGGAGCATGTGCGCCATAACGGCGACTGGACGCTGGACGACGGCTTGAAGGCGGATGAGACCTCGCCGAACCTTTATCGCTTCCGGCTGCCGGTAGCCGCGCATTCGACGGCGACTCTGGATGTGCGGGAGCGGGGGCCGGAGTACACGCAGGTCTGGTTGAACTCCAATTCCGACCAGACAGCGTATCTGCTCGACCTGGTGAAGCGTGCGCCCGACGCGCTCGATAAGCTGAAGCCGGTGATCGACGCCCAGACCGCTCTGGCAGAGCTAAACCGCCGCATCAACGAATCCAACCAGGCGGAACAGACCGCCGCGGCGGACGAGGCTCGCGATCGCGACAACCTGACCGCGCTCAAGGGCAACGATGCGGCCCGGCGCTTTGTGGACGAGTTGAACCGTGCCGAAGACCAGTTGCAGGCCACGCGCAAGCAGACCGCCGACCTTGAGGCGCAGAAGAAGACCGCCGTTGAAAAGCTCAACGAGTTGATCGCAGGCATCAGCTTCGACTGGGATGTGACGGCGAAGTGAGGGAACAGGGACCACGTCTCTGACCGTCTGGTTATGTA
>PLFY01000026.1 GCA_003138365.1 Acidobacteriaceae bacterium | reverse complement strand
TGCGAGCCATGCCAGCCCCGCGACGGTAAGGATGGCCGGACCTGAGTGACTGGGCAGGAAGCGCCAAATCAGTATTGCGAATGCAATAAGGCCCAGAGTCCCCATCGCCGCCCCTACTGCATCGATGCCTGCGGCNNGAAGTGCCATCGAGACCGGCTCGCCGCTTTTTCTCCCTCTGCTGCTTCTCGATCAACGTGGCTCCAGCGGGAAAAATCGCTGGAAATGCGAGGAAGAGTCCGGCGACACCCGGACCATACCGCCTGGCTATCAATCCCACAAGCGCCGTTACGATGCCGCCGAAGACGAAACGCACAGCGTAGTCCCTCCAGCGAAAGTGCTGCATAGAGGAAACGTCAAGTCCGATTCTCATAGCTCCGTCCTATCGCACCCAGACAAACCACAGCCCAAAGGCAGTGGCCAGCCATACCAGCATGAGTGCCGATGTCGCAACTAAGGCCGGCGGCTTATAGCGCAGCATGACTTTGCTTACGATCAATGCATAGATGAAGAACGCGATCGCTCCGGCGATCATGGAGCGAGCCTCAATTGCAGCGTAGTCCCTGCCCTTCGTTGCAACTGTCAATCCGAGAGTAGCGAGCGCAATCGACGGTGCAGCGCCAAACAGGCCAGCGAAACTTTTTGGACGAACGGCATCTCCTACTAAAGCAAAAGCCGACACGAGCGTGCCGCCAATCAGAAAGCGGAAAATGAGTTCATCCATGTGTCTGTGCCCTCAGGACTTCCTATTGTGTTTCCAATCCTTTTCGACGACTCGCGCCATTCGCGCGGCCGCATCCCGCAGCCAATTCGATTTTCTCTTTTGCAGGTCGTTCAGAATCTTGGTCGTCTGACCTTTCGTTCCCAGATGCACGTTTGCCGTTTCAGAGCCCATCGCATGCAGGAGCATGTGCTCATCTCGATGCTTAGGCAGGCTTTGAATATCGATCGGGTTTGAGTCTGGAGAAAGGCGCCGGATCAACCACGATCCTTCGATAACTTGAAACGGGTCAGGGGAGCGTACCGCAGAGCTGATCGCTTCCTCGTAGTAGGACTGACGATGCCCAATTTGGTCATTCAGCCAGGAGCATGCAGAGGGGAGCATAGACTTTGCTTCTCGGGCAATAAAGCCGCCCTGCCATCTGGCGATTGCTACGAATCGTTTCTGTCCAAGACTCCCCAACCCGGCTTGGCGTCGGACGACTTTGTATTCCATCTTCGGGTCAGGCAGCGTCTTCTCCAATGCATGCTTCAGGTCATTGGCAAGCGAGTGCCTGACAGTTGGCAAGCGGTTTAGCTTCCCCCAAAAGTCAGAAGGCGGCTTGAAGCTGTCCACTCCCAGTTTGTCCAGCTTTTGCTCTCGTTCGGCGAGAACGATCGGACAACCGCCCTCGTGGAGTGATTGCAGATATCCGTCCAGAATGGCACCGCATCCGTCCTTAAACCTGATGGACAGGCTACCGGCATCGATCACGATCTTCAGACTTGCGGCCAAACGGACGATGTCGTTTGTGTAGACCAGGGGGTAAGACTCATCGAAATCGTCGACACCCCAACAGAGGCGGCCCTCAGCATCCCGCCAGGTTCCAAAGCTATTGACGTGCAGATCCCCTACCGCGAGAACCTTCGGTGCGTCACACAACTCGGCGCAGATAGACGGCCAGACTTGCGCCCACCTGTAGAAGGTACCCCTCAAGAACTGGAATGGGCTTTCTTTCATTTGCTCGTGTTTCGATCGAAGATCGGACGAGACGATCACAGTACAACTGCGCATCCATCCCTCGTAACTGGCGGTCGCGCTCTCAATGTTTAGTTCTCTGCCTTCGGACAATTGACCGACGACGGATCTTCTCCCGTGCTCTTCAGTCTTCATGACCCTCCTGACATTGTGAATCGCACATTCATGCTCAGTGAATGGGATGCAATTTGATCCGCTCAAGTTGTTTATTATGTGCCGCCGAGACGCCGTGCTGAGGTCTGGTCTGACGCAGCTTTGGCAACTGCTCCGAGATGGGCGGCATCACGCCAGGGAGCCTGCGGGAGTAGAAAGCATTTCGAATCGACAGGTGACTCAGATGGGTGCGTTCAGCCTGAGGTTGGTTCGGCGCCAATTGCGGGACACAGTTACGCCGCGCGAGTTGAGGAAGCGTGCCGCGAGGCTAATTTCGCGCCATTTCTTGCAGATTGCTTGCAAACTTTCGCCGGAGAGCGCAGTAAAATCGGAAGCCATCGGCTGCTTGCTTCTCTTGGCCTCCAAATCTACCTACATGTTGTAGCAGTTACTCCGTAACCTATGGTTCACTGGGAGCGATGACCGTCCTGCTCACCTGGTTCCGTATCACTGCCCTCATGCTTCTTGCTGGGGCAGAGATCAACAGTCAAATCGAGGCCGAAGTTGCCCAAGAGCGACTGCCGGGACACTCAACACCTGCTCCCCCCTCACACCTACATCGTGATGTCAGTCAGCCTGACTTCAAGCTTTGCCAATAACTCTCACTGATTGGCGTTCTGGCGTGGGAGATACAAGACGCAATGATCGGCGCGCCGTACTTGACCCTCAGGGCGGTCCAATGTGATCAGACAATCGTCTGGACCACTAATAGCATCATGTGTAGACAAGACGTGGGACAGTCGTTACAAGGGCGGGTCCGCTTCGTTTTGCGAGTGAGGTTACAACATGGAAACGATCCTGATTGTTCTACTGGTGCTTTTTCTGCTCGGAGGCGGGGGCTGGGGATATTCGCGGTGGCGGCGCTGACGGGGCTGCTGAATGAAAACGTACACGTGCTGTTTGATCCTCTTTGCGGGTTACCTGGAGGAAGATCGGCTCCGAACTCGATACGGTAATTCACTGCTTATCATTCAAAGAAGGGCCGCTTCATGAAAGAGAAAAGCCGGATCGAGATTGAAAGACAGATTGTCTCTCGCGTAAAAAGGGAGATGGATAAGCCGCGACTGACCGAGTCGGTCCGCAACGGCTTCAGCGCCCAGGCCGCACCGGCCGTGAAGAAGCCTGCTGTCCGTTTTACGTGAGCGTGAGCCCTGGTCCTTTCAGTGCCCGCCACACTCAACTCTGATTTGCTCAATTCCGGCCATGCTATGCACGCCTGACAGGCGTCGATCGAGTTCGTGCGGTGGCCGAAGCAGGAGGTTTCTCGGGATTACGCTCGGGCATTTGATCAAGCAGGACCACATTCAGAAGGGACTTGTGAACCTTGATGCGCCCGTGGTAGTGGTATTCGATAAACCCGAGTTTGCGAAATCGGTTCATAAAGAAACTGACGCGGGAGCGGGTCGTGCCGATCATCTCCGCCATGGCTTCCTGCGTAATGGGAGGAATAAAGGTTTCTGGTTCCCCAGGCTTTGCAAACTCCGCCATTAACAGAAGAATCCTTGCCAAACGCTTTTCGCTGAGGTTGAAGAGCTGGTCAACAAGATCGGCCTGGGTTCTCATGCTTCGGGCCAGCACGAACTTCATGAAGACGTCCGCGAACGCGGGTTCTTCATGCATCTCGCGAATCATCTCCTCCCTCTTAATCTTGAGCGCCGTGCACACATTTATGGCAGTGGCCGTGGACAAACGCAGTCCAGGCACCGCCGCGAGGGACTCCTCTCCAACGAAGTCGCCGGCAGCGAGAAGCGCGATGGTCGCCTCCTTCCCGTCTTGCGCAACGACGGTGAGTTTTGCCCGGCCCGTACGAAGATAGAAGACGACGTCAGCCGAATCTCCCTGCGAAAAGAAGGTCTGATTGTCCTTCAAATGGACGAGCTCTCGCCCCACTCCTGCTTCTTCCAGAAAGGTGGCGAGGTCAAAGGTCATGCTTCTCACCCTTGCTATCTGAATGACTCATCTCGGATGCGGTGTTCACGGGAACTGTTCGGAAGGGCATCCGGCGTACAGAGTCCCCATGGCTTCTCGCTTCGCGGAGGCGGCAAGGCGCGGTCACAATGAACGATGCGATGCTGACCAGGAGCGCCTTCATGTGGAGACCTGCGATCGAAGAAAGAGAAGGTTGACGGAACCACCAAATATAGCCTACTCGCTTATTCTTAGGATCTTTGTACGGCTTCTAACATAACCCCCCAAATCTCTGGATGGTATCTGACATAACTCGAAGGTTCTTTTGTACGGTCTCTGACATAGCCAGAATTCTGTCAGCAATCGCGAGCTTGGGGCATACCGGTTGTGATATGCGCATCTTCATCGGCATTCCCTTACCTGCAACGGCTGCTGCTGACTCAGCTCTTCAAATTAAAGGCAAGAACGCCCCCACCGATTCGCAGCTATTGACGGAGTCACTCCATGTCAGACTGGTAGCTGTTTAGTTACTCAAGATAGGGCAAACTGGGGATTCCGGTTGATGCCCCTCATTGTTTTGGCCATAATCAGAGTAGTTCTGTGTCGGTCCCAGTTCCGCATCCTATTGCGGACAGGTCAATTGTGGCCTTGGCACGTCTTGACGCCAGACGGACACCTCGGAGGTCGACCACTAGATGTCAGGGGCACTCTACTGTGCGACCGGGAACGAGAATTCCGCCCCGACGGAAAAAAGGACAGCCTCAGCACCGAGGTATATTGTCGCGCAAGGGCGGGAGCCATTTTCTCTTGTTCGGTTCGGGGTAGTTTTGTGGCGCGGCCTCACCCACCTCAGAACGCACCGTGAAGTTCTTCGCCTCCTCCTCAGAGTTCCGCCTTTTGCTGAGATAGTTCAGAAAAAACCAAGGTTCGCCTACAAATATCTCACCGACGATTACCTGGCCCGAGGCCTCTCAGTATCCGAGAGCGCCGCCTGCTTCATGCACCACTACAAACGCCTGCACGAGTTGCTTCCTGACTGCCTTTTGCGTCAGATCCTGCAAGAGGAAGTTACACTCCATGTAATCCCTGAAGGGGCGATAGATTTGCCCCGACGATGGGCTTGTCTCGCCCGTACGACAACGAAGGCGAACTCACTCTCAGTTTGCGAGTGGACGGGGATATTGTTTTTGTTCTCTCTTTCACCATTGTTCCTGGATCGTTGGTTGAATCAAAGGCTGCGGAGACTCTTTTGATTACTCGCCTACAGGGCATCAAGGGGTGCCATCGCCAGATTGGCGATGCAACTACGGCCATGCATGACGTTGCTCCCTGCCTGCTTCTTGTCGCTGCCTTACAAGGTGTTGCCGACGCATTTGGCATCAGTGCAATAGCCGCCGTTCCCGCCGATAGGCAAACTTCTTACACAAAAGACTACGCTTTCGCCTTCAAGGAAGCCTACGACGATCTATTTATTGAACGAGGACTATCAAAAGGCACAACCGGTTTCTTCTCGTCTCCCGTTCCGATCGCGCAGAAACCGCTAACATCCATCAAGCAGGGCCATAAGCTTAGAGCCAAGAAAAAGCGTGCCTTCAGAAAACGGGTTCAGCTGGCGTGCGCCGACTTCTTCAAGAGTTTCGTGTGTTTTCGGCAAGCCTGCGTTGCCCAGGATATCGGTTTAATTCTTGACGGCTTTGGCGCGACGACGTGCAGGTAAGAACATCCGGTTGACGCTGTCGATCGAGAAGGCCAGCGGGTCGAAGTCGTAGCCAAGCCAGTCTCCCAGTTCCTTGTGCTGTTTGTGTTTGGGATCAGCGAGGGCATCAACGAGATCGTAAAATCCGGGGATGCCCCCACAGTCTTCCGGCGGACACGCGAGTTGACCATCCGTGCAGACCGGATAGCTTGCATTCGAGTCAACTGGAAGTTGTTTCTCCAGGACGATGGCGTGCTCCCAGCTATCGCCGAGGTCATAGGTATAGATTAGCTTGGGGCCATTCTTCCGCAGCACCTCGGAAAGACGCGCTGTGCGCTCGTTTTCGACCGGATCCATTCCCATGCTTCGGTCGTCAGGGTCTGGCTTGCCGAAGTATCGTTGGCCAGCACGGAACTCGTGCATATGGCCGTTCTGCCACCCCATCGCGGTTTGCACTACATCGTGCAACTGCGCCAGCGTCAGAGCAGCAGGCACCAGCAGGCGGCGCCAGATAGGCGGATCCGTGCCGAGCAGAGTGACTTTGATCTGATAGATGTCTTGCGGATTTGCGATCTTCTTCGTTGCCATGTCATCCCTTCTCTGATGTTAAGATACGGCGCACGGAAGTGCGACCGATGTTGAGGCGGCGGGCGATCTCGGATTTGCTAAGGCCGGAGCGGTGTAGTTTGCGGACCTTGTCGGTATGCATGGCTGCGGTTGCGGGCCGACCAAGCTGCTTGCCGTTCTGCCGGGCATGAGCCAGTCCGGCCCGCACACGCTCTCCGAGGATTTCGCGCTCGAAGGCTGCGAAGACAGCCAGCAGCCCAGCCATTGCACGACCAGCCGGCGTGGTCAGGTCCAGCGCCTCCGT